>CAYLTX010000036.1:0-48452 GCA_964386725.1 uncultured Bradymonadales bacterium
TGGGGAAAGGCAAAGGCGGGCTTGGGGGGCCCATTGTGGGTATCTGCGGGGGCAGTGCGGGCATCTAATCCCTAAGAGCGCCACCTGGGGTGGGGCTCCACGCGCGAGCGGTGGTGTTTATCCTTCGCTTAGGGAGGCCCGCGATGAGCACCGACATCTCCTATCCTTTCGACCTACTCGATCAAGACTACGGCAGCGCCGCGCCTGACTTTTCCCAGCACGACGACTACGGCCCGTCCCGGGTGGAGCGCTTTCTGACCTGGCATAGCCGCGTGGTGGACAAGGTGGCGCTCGACCTGATGGAGAAGGCATTTCTCTTCGGCGAGCCGCCGGACCTGGGCGCGTCGATCCCGGAGCGTATGGCGCGTCTGAGTGAGCTCTACGGTGCGCCGGGGTTGCTCGCCTCGCCGGAGGCCTTCTTTGCCGAGCCCGACGAGCCGCGCGGGTTGCGTCTGACCCGCCTCGACGGTCTCGACGACGGCGGCGAGCGCCTGCGGCTGACCTTCGACAGCACCTATCAGACCTATGACGGCGAGTTCTGCGACGAATTCGGCTGCCACGCGGCCAACGCCGAGGTGACCGCGCATATCTGGCGCCACCCGGAGCGTGCCCAACCCACCGTGATATGTCTGCACTGCTGGTGCGGCGGGTATCTCCGCTTCGAAGAGCGCATCTTCGCGGTCAAGAAGCTATACGACCAGGGTTTTAACGTCGTCGTGGTGACGCTGCCCTTCCACGGCGATCGCACGCCGACCGACGCGCTCTTCTCCGGCCAATTCTTCCCCAGTCCCGACCTTCGACGCACCAACGAAGCCTTCGGCCAGGCGGTCGCCGACGTGCGGCTGCTGACCCGCTGGCTGCGCAAAAAGCGCCACACCGGCCCGATGGGTCTGATGGGCATCAGCTTGGGCGGGTATCTGAGCGCTCTAATTATCAGTCTGAGCGATGATTATGATTTCGCCGTGCCGATCATCGCGCCGGTCTCGTTTGGCGACATCCTGTGGTGGCACGGCTCGGAGCGCGAGGCGCGCTCGAGGTTCGAGGACTCCGGGATCAACCTGGAGTTCTTGCGCAACGTCTGGGCGGTGCATTGCCCGCTGAGCTACGACTTGCAGATCCCCAAAGACCGCGTGCTCATTGTCGCCGGAGCCGGCGACGAGGTCGTCCGGCCGGCCCAGAGCCTGGCGCTTTGGAGCCACTGGGATGAGCCCGAACTGCGCTGGTTCATCGGCAGCCATCTGGGCAATTTACGCTGGCTGGCCGGCAGCTTCACCGGCGGCGGTGGCGTCTTCGACTTTATGAGCCCGGTGGTCGATTGGCTCGACGAGTTGGAGTTTTAGCGAAGACTCCGTTGTCCACAAACGTCCCTTGACTTTGTCCCCTCGCCTGCCGATGCTTAATAAGACGCAGGCAGTTTTCGTGCAACGAGCACATACGAAGAGCAGCTCATGCTGAACAAGCAGAACATTCTCAATACCCAGTGGTGGTGGCCTTGCTACGCATATACATGCGGTGGCCGCCTTCTGGCTGTGAGCGAATGAGCTGACTGACAGAGATAGAACGCACAGGCGATTCGAGCCCACCGGAAACGGTGGGTTTTTTGTTTTCTTGCACATTTCAAAACGGTCATTTTTAGCACACACGTTTTTAGCACTGATAAGGAGAAGCCATGATCATCGTATTGAAGCCCCAGACCACCGAAGAGCAAGCCCAAGAATTGATGGGACGAATCGCCGAGCTCGGCCTCGAGCCGCTGCATATGCCCGGCACCGAGCGCACGGTGCTCGGGGCGATCGGCGACGAGCGCCTCATCGAGAAGTTGCACCTGGACAGCCATCCGGCCGTCGAAAAGATCACGCCGGTGCTCAGCCCCTACAAGCTGGTCAGCCGCGAGATGCAGCCCCACGACACCGTCGTCGACGTCGGCGGGGTGGCTGTCGGCGGCAGCCGCCTGGCCGTCATCGCGGGGCCGTGCTCGGTGGAGAGCGACGAGCAGATGCTCGAGACCGGCCGGGCGGTCAAAGAGGCCGGCGCGTCCATTCTTCGCGGCGGCGCGTTCAAGCCGCGCACCAGCCCGTATAGCTTCCAGGGGCTGGGCGTCGAGGGCCTCGAGATCCTCGAGCGTACCAGCGCCGAGCTGGCCATGCCGGCGTTCACCGAGGTCATGAGTGAGAATGATGTCGACGCCGTCGAGGCCCACGCCGCCGGTTTCCAGATCGGCTCGCGCAATATGAAAAACTCGCGCCTCTTGCAGGCGGTCGGTCAGCGCAAAAAGCCCGTGCTGCTCAAGCGCGGCATGTCGGCGAGCATCAAAGAGCTGCTGCTCGCCGCCGAGTATGTCGTCGCCGAGGGCAATCCGAACGTGATCTTATGTGAGCGCGGCATCACGACCTTCGAGACGGCCACCAGAAACACCCTCGACCTCAACGCGGTGCCGGTGCTCAAGCAAAAAACGCACCTGCCGGTCGTCGTCGATCCGTCCCACGGCACCGGCGTGCGCGAGTACGTCAAGCCGATGGCGCTGGCAGCGCTGGCAGCCGGGGCCGACGGCATCATCGTCGAGGTTCATTGCAAGCCCGAAGATGCGCTCTCCGACGGCCAGCAGTCGCTATATCCCGAGCAATTCACGGATCTCATGGACGGTGTGCGTCGCATCGCCGCCGCCATGGGGAGGGAAGTCTGATGCAAGGACCCAATCTCCAGACAGGACAAATCTTGCCGATCTCTCGGCGCATCGCCACGCCGGCAGATCCGCTGGCGCTATTCGGGGCGCTGACCGACTCGGGTAAGCGTTCGGACACTGTGCTGCTCGAATCGGCCGACAGCGCCCGCGGCGTGGCGCTTCGCAGCATATTGGTGACGCGTTGTGCGGTGCGAGCGACCTGCACGGGCAGTCGCGTTCGCCTCGAGGCGCTCTCCGCCAATGGGCGCTCGGCCCTCGAGCACATCGAGCCCAGGCTGGCCGAATTCGGGTCCGTCAGCCGGGTCGACGAGACGCTGGTCTTCGAGCCGGCTGATGCCGATTTAGTTGAAACCAAGCCAGGACTCGGCGAACGCCAACGCCTGCGCGCCCCGTCGTGTCTCGACGCGCTTAGGGCGATGGCCTTCGGCTTCGAGCTCGTCGCCAACCCCGGCCCGCTGTCGATGGTCTGCCCGGGCGTCTTCGCCTACGATCTCATCGAGCACTTCGAGCCGTTGCCCGAGGTGCCCTGCGGCGCAGACGACTTCCCGGACTTCGTCTTCTGGCTGCCCGAGGAGATGGTCGTCATCGACCACGCTGCAGCCACCACCACCGCGCTGCGCCATGTGTACGGCGGCAGTCAGGCGCGCGGCTGCTATCACGACGCCGTCGACGCGATCGACCGGTTGACCGACTCGGTGGCCGCGGCCACCTCTCGCACGGCCACCTCTAACGCGACTAATCCGCCCGTGGCGACCTCGGACGACGCCCCGCAGGCGCAGGTCGACGTCAGCGACGCCGACTTCGCAGACGCTGTCGACAAGCTCAAGGAGCATATCTTCGCTGGAGATGTCTTCCAGGCGGTCACCTCGCGCACCTTCGCGGCGCCGTGCGACGACTCGTTGAGGGCCTATCGCCGACTGCGCGCCGAGAATCCCAGCCCGTATATGTTTTATGTGCGCCGCGACGAAGACGTCGTCTTCGGCGCCTCGCCCGAGACCTGCGTCAAGGTCGACTCGCCCGAGCAGGGCAGCGCGCCCAAGCACGTCGAGATCCGCCCGATCGCCGGGACGCGCCCGCGGGGCTTCGGCCCCGATGGAGTCGACCCGGACCTGGACGCGCGCATGGAGGCCGATCTTCGCCTCGACACCAAAGAGCTCGCCGAGCATATGATGCTCGTCGACCTCGCCAGAAACGACGTCGCCCGCGTCAGCCGCACCGGCACCCGCCAGGTCACCAGGCTCCTGGGAGTCGACCGCTACTCCCACGTCATGCACCTGGTCAGCCACGTGCGCGGCGAGCTCGCCGCGGACCTCGACGCGCTGCACGCCTACGCCGGCTCGATGAATATGGGCACGCTCGTCGGCGCCCCGAAGGTGCGCGCCGCTCAGCTCGTGCGTGAGTCTGAGGGCAACCGCCGCGGCATCTACGGCGGCGCAGTCGGCTATGTGACCCCTGACGGCGATATGGACACGGCGATCATCATCCGCTCGGCCCACGTCCGAGACGGCGTCGCCCGAGTGCGCGCCGGAGCCGGAGTCGTCGCCGATTCCGACCCGGTGGCCGAGGCCGACGAGACCCGCCGCAAGGCCCGCGCGGTGCTGCGCGCGCTTCAAAATAGCCAGCAGAAAAATAACCGGGAGATGAGATGAGTGACTCTCAGCTAGATATTCTCTTCATCGACAATTTCGACTCATTCTCGTTCAACCTGGTCGACGAATTCGCCCGTCGCGGCGCCCGAGTCGAGGTCTATCGAAACGATATTTCGGTTGGCCAAGCCGTCGAGCTCGTCGACGCGCGTCTCGGCCCGGCGAAGCCGCCTGCGCTTCTGGTCCTCTCGCCCGGTCCCGGCTCGCCAGCCGACGCCGGTTGCTGCGTCGAGCTCGTGCGTCGGGTCGCCGGCAAGATTCCCATCTTTGGCGTCTGTCTGGGCCATCAGGCCCTCATCGAGGCGTTCGGCGGCAGCATCGGGCGCAGCGGCCAGGTCTTTCACGGCAAGGCCTCCGAGCTGGTCCACGACAAAGCCGGCCTCTTCGACGGACTCGAAAACCCGCTCAAAGTCGGTCGCTACCACTCGCTGGTCGCCCACGAGCTGCCCGACGAGCTCGCTCCTACTGCACATATTGGAGAGACGGTGATGGCCGTCGAGCACCGTAAATTGCCGGTATTCGGGGTCCAATTTCACCCCGAATCGATCCTGACGCCCCGGGGCGGACAACTCATCGATAATTTGCTTGTTCAATCGACACGATCGCGAGGTGACCAATGAGCCGACTACTCATAAAAAGCCTACTCGAACAGATCTGTGACGGCCAAGATCTCGACTTCGACCAGAGCTTCGAGGTCTTCTCCAAGCTCATCGAAGGCGAGCTCGACGAGATCGCGATCACCTCGCTGGTGGTGGCGCTCAAAGCCAAGGGCGAGGCGCCCGTGGAGATCGCCGGCGCCGCGCAGGCCCTTCGAAATGGCGCCAATGGGTTTCCGAGCCCCGATTATCCCTTCGTGGACACCTGCGGCACCGGCGGCGACGGCGCGGGCACGGTCAACGTCTCGACGGCGGTGGCGCTTGTGTGCGCGGCGATGGACATCCCGGTGGCCAAGCACGGCAACCGCTCGGTGTCGTCCAAATGCGGCTCGGCCGACGTGCTCGAAAAGCTCGGAGTGCGCCTCGACGCCCCGGCCGAGGTGGCGCGTCGATGCCTCGACGAGGCCGGTATTTGCTTCTTATTCGCGCCGCGTTACCACGCAGGCGTTCGCTTCGCGATGCCGGTGCGCCGCCAGCTCGCCACGCGTACCGTTTTCAACCTGCTCGGGCCGCTGGTGAACCCGGCGCGCCCGCCCTGTCAGCTCATGGGCGTATACGACCCGAAGCTATGCGCGCCCCTGGCAGAGACGCTGCGTCTGTTGGGCCTCGAGCGCGCGCTGGTCGTCCACGGCAGCGGCCTCGATGAGCTCGCCATTCACGGGCCGACCACCGTCGCGCAGCTTCGAGACGGCCAAGTCAGCGAGTTCGAGATCTGCCCCGAAGAGGCCGGCCTGAGTCGCCACCCGCTCGAGGCGCTCGCAGGCGGCGAGCCCGACGAGAACGCCCGCGCCTTCGAGAAGATCTTGGCCGGTGATGCCCCTGAGGCGCATAACGCGGCCGTCGCGCTCAACGCCGGGGCGGTCGCCTGGATCGCCGGACGCGCCGACACGCTGGCCGACGGCGTCGAGCGCGCGCTGGCCGTCATCCACAGCGGCGAGGCCGCCGCTCGTATGCAGGTATTTGCGGAGGTATCAAATGCCCAAACATGATCTCAAGACAGGCCATGTCCTGGACAAAATTCTCGAACAAAAGCGCGCAGACGTCGCCCGCCGCAAGGCCGCGCGACCCCTGGAGAGCTTTCGCGATGGCCTGAGACCCTCCGACCGCAGCCTCGAGGAGGCGCTTCGCCGCCCGCGCATGGGCTTCATCCTCGAGTGCAAAGCCGCCTCACCGTCGCGCGGTCGCATCCGAGAGGACTTCGACCCGGCGCAGATCGCCAGGAGCTACGCTCCGTTCGCCGACGCCATCTCGGTATTGACCGACGAGCCATTCTTCGGCGGCCGCCTCGCTTATCTCCGACAGGTGCGCGACGCCGCCGACGTTCCGGTGTTATGCAAGGACTTCGTCGTCGAGCCCTACCAGGTTTTCGAGGCGCGCGAGCACGGCGCAGACGCCATCTTGCTGATGATGTCAGTGCTCGACGACCGGAGCTTCGGGCGCTGCTTAGAGGCGGCGCGAAGCTTGAATGTCGACGTGCTCTGCGAGGTCCACGACGAGGCGGAGCTCGAGCGCGTGCTGGCACTCGGCAGTAGCTCACCGGCAAGCCAGCCGCCGATCATCGGCGTGAATAACCGCAACTTGAAGACCCTCGAGATCGATCTGGCCACAGCCGAGCGGCTCTCGGCGAAGATCCCCGCCGATCGCGTGGTCGTCGGCGAGTCGGGGGTGTCGAGTCACCGCGACGTGATGCGCCTGCGACCTCACTGCGACGCGTTGCTGGTCGGATCGGCCCTGATGGCCGCCGACGATCTCGACCGCGCGGTGCGTCGGCTGATCTTCGGCGACGTCAAGGTCTGCGGGCTCACCCGCCCCGAGGATGCCAGGAATGCCTTCGAGGCCGGCGCGACCCGAAACGGGGTGATCTTTGCGCCGAAATCGCCGCGGGTGGTCACGCCCGAGCAGGCCGAGGCGATTGGCCGTGCATCGTCGGCGGGCCTGGTCGGGGTGTTTGTGAACGCGCCGATCGAGCAAGTTTGCGGGCTGGTCGAGACGATCGGGTTGGAGGCGGTTCAGTTACACGGCGACGAGGGGGCCGATTATGTCGCGCGCCTGCGAGGTGCGCTGCCCGAGCCGACCGAGATCTGGCAGGTCGAGCGCGTCGACGACGAGCTTTCGATTTCGAAGACAGGCGCCGACGCCGTCTTGCTCGACACCTTCGACCCCGATCGCCGCGGCGGCACCGGCAAGAGCTTCGACTGGTCGCTCCTCGACGACGCCGCGCTCGACTCGGTGGTCTTGAGCGGCGGCCTATCACCTGAGAATGCCGCCCGCGCCGACCAGATCGGTGCGCGCACCCTGGACGTCAACTCGGGCGTGGAGTCTGCCCCGGGCGTCAAAGATCCCAACTTGCTCGACGAGTTTTTTGCTGTACTGCGCGGCTTTGGAAGAAGCGGCTACGGAAAAGGAGAGAGACGATGATCAAAGACGGACGATTCGGCCGCTTCGGCGGCACCTTCGCGCCCGAGATTCTTGTGCCTGCGCTCGAGGAACTCGAGGCGGCATTCTTGGAGGCCAACGACGATCCGGCGTTCCAGGCCGAGCTCGACGAGCTGCTTCGCACCTACGCCGGCCGGGCCACGCCGCTGTACCGATGCCGAAACTTCGGGGCCGACACCGGCGCGACCATCTACCTGAAGCGCGAAGATCTCGTACACGGCGGTGCCCACAAGACCAACCAGGTGCTCGGTCAGGCGCTGCTCGCAAAGCGTCTGGGCAAAGAGCGCATCATCGCCGAGACCGGCGCTGGCCAGCACGGCGTGGCCACCGCCATCGCCGGCGCGCTCTTCGACGTGGAGACGATCATCTATATGGGCGAGCTCGACGCCGAGCGCCAGGCGCCGAATGTGCAGCGCATGGAGCTTCTGGGGGCGACGGTGCGCCGGGTCGACGCCGCCAGCCGCACCCTCAAAGACGCCATCAACGAGGCGATGCGCGACTGGGCGAGCTCGTATGACACGACCCACTATATGCTGGGCACCGTCGCCGGGCCGCACCCGTTCCCGACCATCGTGCGCGAGTTCCAGCGCTGCATCGGCCGGGAGGCCCGCGCGCAGATCTTGGAGGCCGAGGGGCGCCTGCCCGACGCCGCGCTGGCCTGCGTCGGCGGCGGATCGAACGCCATCGGCTTATTCTACGACATGCTCGAAGACGATATCGATATGTACGGCGTCGAGCCGGCCGGCGAGGGGCTGCATGCTAAAAAACACGGCCTGACGCTCGGCCGCGGCCGGCCCGGCATCCTGCACGGCTCGCACACCTACGTGCTCCAGGACGACAACGGCCAGATATCCGAATCCCACTCCATCGCTGCCGGCCTCGACTACCCCGGCGTCGGCCCGGAGCACGCTCATCTTCAGGATATCGGCCGCGTCGAATATGTCGGTGCGACAGACCGGGAGGCGACTGACGCCTTCGTCGAGCTCTCCCGCACCGAGGGGATCATCCCCGCCATCGAGTCCGCCCACGCACTCGCCCACGCCCTCAAGCTCGCCCGCCAGGATGACGGCCCGCGCCTGATCCTCGTGAACCTATCCGGCCGCGGCGACAAAGATCTCGGACGTATGGAGGACCTATAATGAAACGCTATGAGAAGATGTTCGACAGACTCGCCGCTTCCAAGAGCAAGGCCGGCGAAGGAGCCTTCGTGCCGTTTGTGACCCTCGGCGACCCCGACCCGGAGACCAGCCTGAAGATCGTCAGCCGCCTGGTCGAAACAGGCGCCGACGCGCTCGAGCTGGGGATTCCATTCTCCGATCCGGTCGCCGACGGCCCCACCATCCAGCGCGCGACTCGCCGCGCTCTCGATGCCGGCACAACCCCGTCGGTTTGCTTCGAGTTGTTGGAGGAGCTGCGCCGACAGCATCCCGACGTCCCCATCGGCCTGCTCGTCTACGCGAACCTGGTCGTGCAGGACTCGCCGAAGGCGTTTTATCGCCGGGCTGCGAAGGCCGGTGTCGACTCTGTGCTCGTCGCCGACATCCCCGCCATCGAGAGCGCTCCCTTTGCCAGAGCTGCTCGCGAAGAGGGTGTCTGCCCGGTCCTGATCGCCACCCCGAATGCGCCGCGTCGGACGCTCGAGATCATCGCTCGGGAATCCGAGGGCTATACCTACGTGGTCACTCGCGCCGGCGTCACCGGCGCTGAGACTGCGCCCGACGACGACCAATATCCGATCCTTGCGACGTTGCGTGAACTCGAGGCTGCGCCGAGCGTGGTGGGTTTTGGGATCTCACGGCCGGAGCAGGTGCGCGCGGTGATCGAGGCCGGGGCGGCCGGCGCGATCAGTGGGTCGGCGGTGGTCCAGCGTATCGAGGGGCATCTGGGAGACGAAGCCGGGATATTGGCGGCTTTGGGGGAGTTCGTTGCGGCGATGAAGGGTGGAACGCTTGGCTAGAGAAGACCCCGGCGAGGTTTATCCCGCCGGTGAATGAGCTTGGGTGGGCTAACGTGGAGCGCAAATAATAGGTGCCAGACCATCTTGGTCTGGTTGTCGTGAAGACCCCCGGCGAGGTTTATCCCGCCGGTGAATGATCTTGGGTGGGCTAACACGCGAGACCCCTCCTGCACCCTATCACGAGGCGACCTGCAAAAAAATCCGCAACGATCCGCCGAAATTGCCGATAACCATAATGAGGGCTCCCATGAAGCCTCGCGGCGCGCAAACGCGCGACGCGAGCTCAACACGCACCGTCTCACCCAGCGTTGCGTGTCAAATAAGACAGGTGAGCCCCACGGACTGCGCACCGTTTGAGATGACGATTCCGGCCTGGCGGCCCCCTCTAGACGGCACGAGAGAGGGGGCGGCGGAGGCACTGCCGGGGTATGTCGTGGCTGGTTCATGGGGGCGGGAGCGAGGCTCCCACGGTGGGACAGTTGGCGAGAAATATGATTTTTTTGGGCGAAGTTGATGTAGCTGCCAAGCTGATTCACCTGCCGGATAAACCGGCAGGGGTCTTTGGCCGGCGGGACTATAGCTCGCTCAGGCTGATTCACCTGCCGGATAAACCGGCAGGGGTCTTGGGGTCCCTATCTGGTCCCCGAAGGGATGGACCAAGACGTTTCGGTTGCCCCCAGCCCAGGCTGGTTTGCCTGAGCATTTCTAGTTGGCGCGATATCTGCATGTTCTGTCAGTCACTGTTGGTGACTATTTGGTTTGGGGAATGACATGAAGGTTCGGTATTTGGGTATGCTTCTGCCGTTGGCGCTACTGTGGAGCGTGGCATGCGGTCCGCCTGGCCCGCCTGGTGAGGACGGTGAACAAGGAGATATGACGTTCAAGCCCCCGCCAGAATGGAGCACGTGGCGGGATTCGTCGCAGTTGGCCGAGGGTGGCCAGGTCGAGCTTGGCGTGGTGAGCAGGGACGACGGGCAAATATTGAGGGTCCTGCAGGCATCTTCGAGCGACCCGAGAGTGCTCGAGGTGGTGGAGACCGGCTATGACAATATTGTCGTGCGCGGCGTGGCCGATGGTGAGGCCATGCTCCAGGTCGTGGCCAGACGCCCGGATGGCAGCAACGTTGACGATAGCTTAGCCATCGGGGTGCGCGAGGTCGCGCGCCACACGCTCACTCACGATTGCGCGGACAGCCCCAATTGGCTGTACCTGCCCTCCCAATATCTGCGCCTGACCAGCCAACTCTATTCAGACGAAGACGTTAAGTTGGTGGGCTACGACGTTCCGCCGGTGCGCGTCGACGGCCTCGAACTCGACGCGGATCATACTAGGGGAACGACGGTCAGCCTGCGCACCGGTGACGCAGGCACGCAGGGAACGCTCGAATCGACGGTGACCGACGACAAATTAGAGTTCGAGGTGGTTGAGTTTGGGCAGGTCGATGGCGTGACCGCGGTCGCAGATTGGGGAAACGAAGGGGACTTGAAAGCGGGTGGTTCTCCAGCGGTATATCAAGTTTATCCGACCGTAAACGACGCGACGGTCTGCAATTCAGGCCTGCGCTCGCGTGTGGAGTCGGAGACGACCGCTATCTGTGAGGTGATCCCGATGGGGACGCAGTACGAGGATGGTCGTCGAAGAGGGACCAGTTTTGCCGTCGAACCGCTGGCGGAGGGACTGTGTGAGGTCGATTTTGCGCTCGAAACTGCAGATGGCGAGGAGCAATACGCCACCCAGATCAGCTTCGAGATCCTGCCGGACGATTCTGAATAATGCGACTGACCAGACCTGGGAAGCTCTGGCACCGGTGATGAACGGCTGACCTTTTGACTCGGCGCAAAACGTTGTAAATATGTGGGGAGACCCACTTCCCACGTCGAGTCCATGACCATGCCAGCCAATTCGCCCATTACTTGCGGCCCGTTCGACCTCCTGGAGGTCATCGGCGAGGGCGGGATGGCACAGGTCTGGCGCGGGGTTCACCGCGCTCAGCAGATGCCGGTGGCGGTCAAAGTGATCACCGGCGCGAAGGCCACTGACCCGGATTACCACCAACGCTTCGAGCGCGAGGTGCAGGCGGTCGCGGGTCTGGATCACCCGGGTATCGTCACCGTCTTCGACTACGGGCGCATCAGCCACCTCGCTGCCAGTTGTCATGCGTCGCTGGCCGAGGGCAGCCCTTATCTGGCCATGGAGTTTGCGCGTGGCGGCACCATTCGGCAACGCAACCTGATCTGCGATTGGCGCTCGCTTCAAAGCTTTATCTTCGACCTGCTCGACGCGCTCGCCTACGCCCACGCCCGTGGCGTCATCCACCGCGACATCAAACCGGACAATATCCTGTGCCAGATCGACGGGGCGAGGCTCAATTATAAACTGAGCGACTTTGGGATTGCCCACGCCGGCAAGGCCGACCTCGACCATGACACCCGCAGCTACGACGGGGCCTCGGCGGGTACGCCGCATTATATGCCGCCGGAGCAATTAGCCGGGGATTGGCGCGACTTCGGCCCCTGGACGGATCTCTACGCCGTCGGATGCTTGGCCTATGAACTTGTCTGTGGGCGACGCCCCTTCCAGGATTCCAGCTTTGTGCGGCTGGCCAATATGCACCTGAATATGCCGTTTCCCGAGCTCGAGCCGCGCTTTGCGGTGCCCGAGGAATTCGACGCGTACCTGCGCAAACTCACCGCCAAAAAGCCCTCCGATCGCTTTCTGAGGGCGGCCGATGCGGCCTATGCGCTCTCGCAGTTGCCGGGCCTGTCTGCAGAGAAGGAGCGAGGCAGGGCGGCGGATAGTGGATTGAGCGGCGAGGCGGACGTCGACGCGACCGCCGAGACCCGGCAGCCCGAGGCCGACGCCGTTTTGCCCGACGCGCCCACTCTCATCGACGAGAAGACGCTTCGCTTCGCGCCCGACGACGAATTTGGGCACCTGGAGACCAAGTCAGTGGTGGTGCCGACGGTGTTGACGTTGCCGGTCGACTCGGCTGCCTCAGAGGCCGAGTTCGAGCGCGACGGGCAGACCGATACGACCGAATTTGCGCCGCTCGAATTCGACCCGCCGCCCCCGCTGCCAGAGAGTTGGCGCATGGCTTATGAGGACGGATTGGCCGAGCATCTCATCGGCGTCGGGCTGGGGCTATTCGGGTTGAGGAGCAGTCCATTTGTCGATCGCGAAGAGCAGCGCGAGGTCATTTGGAACGCGCTGCGACAGGTCTACGAGAGCGGAAGCATTCGCGGTGTCAGCCTGCACGGAGGGGCGGGCACCGGCAAGAGCCGGCTGGTCGAGTGGATGTGCCGGCGCGCCCACGAGCTCGGCGCGGCCACGGTCCTCGAGGCGCCCCATAGCGAGCAGTCCGGCCCCTCCGAGGGTCTGCCGCGCATGCTCGATACCTATTTCGCGAGCTGGTCCTTGCCACGCACCGGCGTTTACGAGCGCGTGCGCCGAAAGATCGAACAGATGATCGACGGCTACGGCCCGGGCGCCGAGCGTTATGTCGATGACCAAGCCAGCGCACTTACCGAGATGATTCGCCCGGCCGCCGCCGATTCAGCCGGCGGCGAGCAGAGCCCGCGCTTTCATTTCTCGACCGCATCGGAGCGTCAGGTCGTGCTCGAGAATCTGCTCCGGCAGATCGCCCGAGAGCGGCCGGTCATCTTGTGGCTCGATGACATCGTGTGGGGAAATGACGCGCTGGGATTGGTCGAGCATCTGCTGGGGCTGGACGATGAGTTGCCGGTCTTGGTGCTGATGACCGCACGCGCCGAGACGCTCACCGACCACGCCGAGGCGGCGGCCCGGCTTCGCAGCATCGAGGACGATCCGCGCGTCGCCGGCGTCCAGCTCGACGGTCTCGAGCCCGCCGACCACGCCGAGCTGATCGAGCGTACCCTCGGCCTCGACGCCAGGTTAGCCGAGCAGGTCCGCGACCGTACCGAGGGCAACCCCCTCTTTGCGGTCCAACTCATCGGAGACTGGGTCAGCCGCGGCATCCTCGAGGTCGGCCGCGACGGATTCTCTTTGCGCGAAGGCGCGGTGGGGACGCTGCCGACGACGATTCACGACCTGTGGCTGCAGCGAGTCGATAAATTGCTCGCCGAGTTTCCGGCCGACCAGCGCTACGAATTGCGCATCTCCCTGGAGCTGGCCGCCACGCTCGGCCAGCACGTCGACGAGCGCGAGTGGGAGGAGGTCTGCCGGCTCAGCGGCGTCAGCCCGTCGGAGCCATTGGCCAACCGTCTGATTCAGGAGGGACTGGTGCGTCGGGACCGCTGTGGAGCGTCATTCGTCCACGGGATGCTTCCGGATAGTCTACGCGAGGCGGCTGAGCGAGCCGGCCGCGTAGCCAAACATCATCTGGCGTGTGTGGATGCGCTCGAGAATCTGTATCCGGAGGCGGCTTTGGAGACCGCTCGGCGTCGCGCGCTCCACCTCATCGGCGCCGGGCACCTCGCCGAGTCTCTCATTCCGCTCAAGGAGGCCGTGCATCACTCGGTCGACCGCGGCGATCATCGTCAAGCCCAGCAACTCCTGGCGCGCCGGGTGCAGTTATGTGACGAGCTCGGTCTTTCCGAAGAGCATCGCCAACGCGTCGAGAATGCGTGGGTGCGCGCGCAAATCAACGTACCCTTCGGCGAGCATGAGCGTGCTCTGGAGGATGCTCGCTGGGCGGCCGAGGTCGCGACCCGGCACGGATGGCGGGTCGACGTCGGCCACGCGCTGTTGGTGGTCGCCCGCGTCTTGCGCGACCGCGGACAATACCAGCGTTCGCTCGAGATCATCGCCGAGGCGCGCCAACATCTCGAGGCGGTCGACGATGCCATCGGTCTGCTCTTTGCTTCATTTGCCGAAGGGTTTTCTCATATGCGCCGCGGCGAGCTCGGCCAGGCGCGTGAGAAGCTCGGTGAAGCGCTGGTCCACGCTCGGCGCTGCGATGATCAACCCCGCAGCGCCGAGGTGCTCAGCAACATAGGTTATGCCTGGTTGGCCGAGGGAAGGTTTGACCGGGCACGCGCCAATATTGAAGCGGCGCTCGAGATCTCCCAGGGCATCGGTTCGCGAATCGCGGTGAGTTCATGCTTGCGTCATCTCGGTGAGATTGCTCGCTTCGAGGGCCGCTGGCCCGAGGCGCGCGATTACTATCGGCGAGCCCTGCAGATCGAGCGCTCACGAGGCAGCAGAAACAGCGGGCTCGACGAGCTCAACCTGGCGCTGGTCGATCTGGCCGAGGGTGATTACGAGCGCGTCAACAGCGAGGCACGCCGGCTGGTCGAGCATCTGCGCCGCAGCGGCCAGTATTTTGCGCTGCCGATTGGCGAGCTGGCTCGCGCGGCGAGCGCTGCGGGACTCGGGCGTCGAGACGAATACGCGGCGGCGTTCCAAAGCGTCGAGCAGTTGCTCGACGAGCACGGCACCGCCGACCGCGACATGGCCTGGCTGGCCGATATCTGCGCTCGTCTGGCCGACGACGCCGGCTGGACCGACCTCGCCGAGCGGGCGAGGGCGTTTGCCGAACGGATGTATGGGGAGCTTGGCCAATAAGTAGAACGACGAAGGTCGCGTCACCCGAGCGTGCTTGCGTTGGCATATTCAGGCGGCGCTGATAGTCTCGGTGGACCGTTGTTATTGTTTGGCCTTTCATTCCTGTTCGCCGGGGGACACCGTGGCATATGACTCGTCTGTTGGTAGCCGCGCCGCGCTCGTGCGTGTCGCTGTGCTTCTCGTATTGCTGGTTGGCTTGGGATTCATCGGCTATCAGCTTTATTTCGAGGGTGAGGATATCCTCGGGTTGCATCCCGAGGCTGACGGCAGTCACGCCTCTCCGTCCCGCTCGCACACCACCAACAGGCAGTCCTCCAACAGGCCGGGGGCCGTATCCGATATGTCGCCCGAGCATTGGAGTGGCGCGCTGCAGCTGTCGCCGGATCGTCGCTTTCTCGATGCGCTGGCTCAGGTGGACCATCTGTTAGATGGCCGCTCCAAGCGTGAGAGGCCGACGGCAGGCGCGACATATACCGAGCAGAAGATGTGGGTCGTCACCTACCGCGGCGAGGAGGCAGGTCAGCTCGATCCCCTGCCAACAGCCAAGAGCATGTCGAGCCTGCTCGACGATTATGCACGGGACAAGGTGGGCGGCGCCGCGCCCAGAGATGTGTCCAAAGACAAGCTCGAGGGCATCGACGACACCATCGACGCCTTTCATCCGCCGCGACTCTTCGACGCCCTGGCCGAGATTGGCTCGGTCGCCGAGGGGAAGCCGGTGTCGGGTCGGTTGGCGCTGGCGAGCGCTCGGGCGTTGACCTATCTGGTCGTGCAGGGCGCCGATCCGCTCGAGATGACTGATCCGGTGGCCTCGAGAGCGCTCGCAGCCTTGGCGATCGCAAAGCAGGACGACTCCGTCGACGAGCACCGTATTCGTGAGGTTGAAGCGCTGTTGCTCGCGTCACTGGGCTACACCGGCCGCGCCGGTGCGCTCGCAAAGCGGCTCGACGCAGACCATCCCGTGGCCGCCTTTTTGGGTCGGGACCAGAGGGGCCTCGATGAGCAGGCGGCACGGAGCGAGCTCGCCCGCTTTCTACTGTTGCGCTTGGCCGAACAGCGCACCGACGCCGAGTTATGGAAGACGGCCTTGCGCCGCCACTATCGATCGAAGCTACCCTCGGCCGCCTCGATCGCCACGGCACGACGCTTCGTGAGCTTTCGGGCGATGCCGCACGTCGAGTCCAATGTACGCGATCAATTGGCCGACGAGCTTAGCGGAAGCGAAGGAGACTTCGACGCGGATAGCCTGCCGGTCGAAGAGCGCGACGATGGCAGAAAGCGCCTGGCGATTAAGCTACTGGAATCAAAGCTCTCGACGCTATTTGACGTCGAGGGTGAAGACTTCGACGAGGCCATTGAGGAGGCGGTCGAACGTTCTCGAGGTCGTGTTCTCGACGACGAACTCATCGAAGCTTATGCACGCTCGGAGTATCTCGGGAGCGTGTACCGCGAGGCCAATTTCTATATCGACAGCCTGTCAGCCCCAAAGATCGCCGCATCGAGCGTCGAAGCCCTGCGAACCGACGGGCCGCAGGCCGAAGCGATGCTTCGGGAGTACCTGCAGCGTCGCATCGATACCGCAGAGCAGGGTGCTGACCTTGCGGCGCTTCGGGGCTTGGTCGACTCAGCCGCTGCATTGGGAGGGCGGGTGGTTTTGTCGAGCTACGCGATGGCCGCCAGGAACGAAGACTGGGGTAGTCCAGCGAATTTTCGGTTGGCTCGGCGGTTGACAGAGCACCTGGACTCGAGGCTCGAACACCGCGCGGATTTTGCCACGAATCTGTATAGTTGGGCGTGGGAAGTGCCCGTGACAGATCGGCTGGTTTTGAGCCTCATGGACGCAGCTCCGGTCCGCTATCGTTCGCAGATCGGCTGGTATGCGCGGCGAAACGGTGATGTCACCGCCCTCGAGCGACTGATGAAGCATGCGGCCGCGAACTCCGAGGAGCTGCTGCCATTGCTGCGGTGGTATTTGGAGCTCGATGAGGCATCCGGACAGGTCGCCAAGCGCCAGTTCGAACGACTGATGGCCGCCGAGCCGGCTCGATGGTCGGTGCGCAAGGAGTATAGTGAGTTTCTCTTCGACAAGAAGGCCTACGAGGAGGCGGAACGGGTCATCACTGCTTGGTTGCGCGACCACGGACCGGGGCTAGGTCTCGAGGAGGTCTTCGCTCGTACCCGGATTTCGAGGGCGCGACGGCTCGCCGGCAACGCCCCAGGGGCCTGGAAGGCGATTTCGCCGAAGGTGTCTTCCCAGCAAGCGGGCGCCATGGTCGAAGGGGCCCGGGTGCTCGAGGCACAGGGCGACTTAGCGCGCGCCGAGAGGCTGCTTCGACAGGCCGTAAAGCGCTACCCGAACACCGCGTGGACACGCGCAGCGCTCGTCGAATTCTTCTGGAAGCACGATAAATTCGAGCAGGCCGCCAAGTTCTTGGCGCAGGCACCGTCTCAACATGACTTTGACTGGTCGAAGTACACCGATGCCTTCTTCGAGGCGTTCAATCAGCGGGAGCTCGGTGTCATGGCAGACGCGCTCGACGCGTTGCAGAAGGCCGGCCTGTCTCCTCTCAAATTACGCGGAATGGCGGCTGAATTCGCCAATGACGAACAATGGGGCCACGCCTTCGAACTCAGCAGCCGCCTGCGGTTCCAGCGAATAATGCTCGTCGCCGAAAATGCCATCAAGAGCTATCGGTACCTAAAACAGGCCGAGGGTGAGCAGCGGGCACGTCGGTGGCTCGGGGAGACCGCCATTGCCAAGCGGCCGGGCATTCTGGGGATGATGGCCTATCAGGAGGGACAAGACGAACTGCTGTGGGAGCTATTGAGCGACCCGCCAGACAACGATAACGGCCACGCGACCTGGAAGTTTCGCGCGGCCGCTTACCACCGAGCCGGCAAAGAGCATCCCGAACGCCGACGCCGTCTCGAGGAGCATTACGCCCGGCAAAGCTCGAATTGGTATCATCGGCTCGGCAAACTCGTGTGGTCCGGCGAGGCCAAAGAGGCGCTGATCTCCGATGCGACGTCTGAAAAGAAGCAATGCGAAGTTGCCTATTGGATCGGACTGAAGGCCCAATTTGACGGCGATTATGCCGGCGCGTCCGATTGGTACCACGTAGCCTTGTTGACCGGCGCGAGCAACAACGGTGAGTATCATTGGGCGGCCGACGAGCTGTACGGGTGGGTCGACAGTCGCCACTCCTACAGTTTGGCCCGCCTCGAGCGCGACAAGCCGATATTGAATCGGGGGGAGTGACCCGGGACTCCCTTCGGTCGCCCGGGGCTACAGAGGCTTCGCGAAAAAGCGCTCAGCGGGGCGCCTGAACGGCGGCGCCTGAAAGGCACGGCGCGGGCTGTTTGGGTCGCGTCGATGGGCGCGACGTGATAAGAGATCCGTCAAGTGAATAGTGGTTCATTTCTACGAGGAACCCAGCCATGTCCAAGCTAGAGACGCGATTTACCGAGCAGGTCGGCATCGAGGTGCCGATGATCTGCGGGGCGATGTATCCGTGCTCCAATCCGGAGCTCATCGCGGCGGCCTCGGAGGCCGGCGGCATCGGGATCATCCAGCCGATCTCGATGATGTTCGTTCACGACCACGATCTTCGCGAGGGGATTCGCTATATCCAGTCGCTGACCGACAAGCCCATCGGGTTCAACGCATTGGTCGAGGCGTCCTCGAAGGTCTACGAGGACCGCATGAAGAAGTGGGTCGATATTGCCATCGAGGAGGGCGTGCGCTTCTTCATCACCGCGCTGGGCAAGCCCAAGTGGGTCGTCGAGAAGGTCCACGCGGTCGGCGGCGTCGTCTACCACGACGTCACCGAGCGCAAATGGGCGATGCGCGCGCTCGAGGACGACGTCGACGGGCTGATCTGCGTCAACGAGCGCGCCGGAGGCCACGCCGGCGCCGAGGCGCCGCAGACGCTGTACGACGACCTCAAAGACCTGGGCGTGCCGTTGATCTGCGCCGGCGGCATCGGCAGCGAGGCCCGCTTCATCGAGGCGCTCGATATGGGCTACGACGGCGTGCAGATGGGCACCCGCTTTATCGCCACCGACGAATGCAACGCTCACGACGACTACAAGCAGGCCATCCTGGGGGCCGAGGAAGAAGATATCGTGCTCACCGACAAGATCTCGGGGGTGCCGGTGGCGGTCATCAAGACGCCCTACGTCGAGAAGGTCGGCACCAAGGCCGGCTTCCTGGCCCGCAAGCTCTTGCAGCACCCCAAGGGCAAGCACCTGATGCGCATGTATTATTCGCTCAAGTCGCTGTGGCAGCTCAAGAATGCCTCGATGAAGGGGATGACCTACAAGGACTATTTCCAGGCCGGAAGGAGCGTCTCGGACATCGACGAGATCGTGTCGGCCAAAGAGGTCGTGCGCGACTTCGCCGACGCCGCGCGCGAGCAGGCGGCTTGAGGCTTGAGGCTCGAGGCTCGAGGCTTGGGGCTTGGGGACAAGCTTCATTTGAGGCTGGGGCGGGCGCAGCGGGCCTCGGTGGAGGTGAATTCGAGCAGGGCGTCGACGAATTCGGCCGGGGTGTCCTCGGGCGGGGAGTGGCCGGCGCGGGAGAAGACCTCGACGCGGCGGGCAGCGAGTTGTAGGCCGATCTCGGCGGCGGCATCGACGGCGACGAAGTCGTCTCCCTGGCCGAAGAGCAGCATCGTGGGGACCTCAGGGGCTACAAGAGCGTCGATGTTGCAGGCCGCGCGTACCAGCGAGGCGCCCAGACGCAGCGCGAATTCGAGCCGGTCGATATCCTTCATCGGGGCGATATAGGCGCGCGCTTCGGCGGCGTCGAGCGGCTGGCCCTGCCAGCGAAACGGCTCGATGAGCTTCATTCCGGTGGCGTTCATGCCCAGCCGGGCGAGGCTCGGAGGCAGCAGCTCGAAGAGCATGGCCGCCCCGGGTGGCACCGTCACACAAAACCCGGGGCTGGTCAGCGTCATCGAGCAGAACCGATCCGGCTGCTCGCGGGCGGCCTCGTAGGCGATGCTCGCCCCCAGCGAGTGGCCGACGATATGGACGGGGCCCTCGACGGTGGCGTCGAGCAGGTCGAAGAGCCACTGCGATAGGGTCTCGACGCTCGGCTGCATCTGCAGGCCCCGGAAGGTCTCGTCACGGCCATGGCCGGGCAGGTCCGGCACGATCACCTCGAACCACTTACACAGTCTGGGCCACACCCGCCGAAACGCAATCGCGTGCGCCATATGCCCGTGCAGGAGCACCAGCGTGGGCGCCTCTTTTCGGCCACCGTGCGCGAAGTGAAACGCCCCCTCGTATTTTTGTGTGGGGTACTCGACCGATTCTAATTCGCCATAATCCACGATTTGGCACTCCTCAATTTGTTGGCCCGACTTGGCAGCGACGCCTCCGTCCATGCCAATGGTGATCCACTCTGGGGCTTTGTCCAGTCAAAGCGACTAGCCACAGCTCCCCCGCCCAGCCGCAGCCCCCATTGACCGAATGCCATAGTCGTCGAGATTTGACGGGAGAGCGGTGTGGGTCGACTTGCCAATACCCATGCAAGAAGAAACCTCTGAGATAGGTCGACTAGGGGGCGCCCGTCGCTCGAGGTGCTCCGGGTTGACGTTTTTCAACCGAGGAGCCAAGCGATGAAGTTACCAATTCAGACACCAAAGATCAGTGTGCGGTGGCTCTGGCAGCTCGGCGCGGCTTTGTCGCTGCTGGCGGCGGCCGCGTTCACCACTGGCTGCCAAGCCGAACAGATGGAGGATGAAGAGCCCGTCGAAGCCGGCACCATCGAGCCCGCTGAAGAGGGCGAAGAAGAGATCGGTCCCATCGATCATATCCAGCTCGAATTGGCCTTTCTCGAGCCCGGTGAAAATGTCGGGATGGAGGTCGCAGGCCGAGCGCCGGTCACCGAGGTCGTCTCCGATCGAGGCTTCTGGCTCGGTCGCGGCGAGGACCGCATCTTTGCGGTCGTGCGCGAGGACGTACCGCGCCAGGAGATGATCGACATCAACGCCGGTCAACTGCTCGATATCCGCGGCACGCTGCTCGATGAGGATAGCGTCGACGAGGCCGTCGAGGGCACTCTCGAGGGCGAGACTCGCGCGACCATCGAGGGCCAGGAGCATTTCATCTCCGTTCACCACCGGGATATCGCCATCCTCAGCCGACCGCAGGCCGGGCAGGCCGACCAAAAGATGCTCGAGGTGGCCGGCGAGGAGTATGGGTCGTTCGCCGACTACGACGTCGATGAAAATAACCTGGTGACCAATGAGGAACTCACGCGTGGGCTCGAAGAACAAGGGCTCTTCGATGAATGGGACGAGGACGACGATGATCTCCTCGATGAGGACGAGTTTACCACCCATATCTACGCCGTGGCCGATACCGATCAGGATGACCTGGTCGACGAAGATGAGTTCACCACCTTCGCCAATACCTTCGAGCCCCTCGAGGACGAGGTAGACGACTTCGACGATTGGGACATCAATGACGACGATTTGATCGACGAAGACGAATTTGCAGAGGGACTCGACGACGAGGAGGTCTTCGACGACTGGGACTTCGATGATGACGATTATGTCTCTTACGAGGACTACGGAGAGGGCTGGTTTAGTATCTGGGACGAAGACCAAGACGGCTTTCTCGGGCTCGAGGACTTCGGACTCGAAGATGAAGAGCCGTTAACCCTCAAGTAAAACCGGCAAGTAAAACCGGCTCGATGGAGCCCTCCGCGGCGAGCAATATCTCGAGCGGGGGGCATCCGCGACCGGGCTCGTGGGATGCGCGGTGTGCTCGACAAAACACCGTTCTCCACTACAATTCGGCGGTGTCACCTTTTGCCAATTTTGCTCGAGGCACCGCCATGGCCTGGACTGCGTATACCGCCGACGACTACGTCGATTTCGCCTACGTCGAAGACTTTTGCCGCGAACTCGCCGCCGATTTTCCCGACTGGGTCGCGCTCGAGGAGGTCGGCCAGTCTCACCGGGGCCGCCCTCTCTTTTTGCTGACAATCAGCGCCAAACAGCCCACCGGCGGCGGCGCGAAGCGCGGCCGGCGGCCGGCTCTGTGGCTCGATGCCGGCACACACGCTAGCGAGTGGACCGGCGTGAGCGCGGTCCTGTACACGATATCGCGCTGGATCGAGCGTCTCGACGCCGGAGATCCGATGCTGACCCGCTGGTTCGAGTCCCGTGAGGTCGTGGCCATGCCGTGCATCTCGCCGGACGGCGTCCAGGCGATGCACGACGGTGCGCCGTTTATCCGCTCGAGCCTGCGGCCGGCCCACAGCGATGAGGTCCGACACGGCCTCGACCCCTGTGACATCGACGGCGACGGGGCGGTGCGCACCATGCGCTGGAAGCACCCGGCCGGCAGCTTCGTCGAGGACCCCGACTGGGCGCCGTTTATGCGCCCGCGCACCCTCGATGACGACCCCGAGGACGCCTACTTTTTGTGCGACGAAGGCGAGTTCATCAATTGGGACGGCGTGCGCTGGACGAGCGCTCCGCGGGAGTTCGGCGTCGACCTGAATCGCAATTTTCCGGGCCATTGGGAGCCGTTCTCGATGTTCGGTATGGACGCCGGGCGCTTTCCGCTCAGCGAGCCGGAGTCGCGTGCGGTCGTCGACGCCTTCGCCGAGCACCCGCATATCGGCTGCGCGCTGACCATGCACACCTACACCGGCTGCATCCTCACCCAGCCCTACCGAAAGGACTCGCCGCTCTCCAAAGCCGACATCAACCTGATGGAGCAGCTCGCCGAGGACATCGCCGAGGGCACCGATTACGACGTGTTCAAGGTCTATCCGGACTTTATGTACGACGAGAGCAAGCCGATTGTGGGCGTGTGGGCGGACACCATCTCGAGCGTCTTCGGGGTGCCCGGCTACACCGTCGAGCTGTGGGATCCGTTCGGCCACGCCGGCCTGGAGGTCGACGACCCCATCGAGTTTTTGCAGCGCCCCGACCCCGAGAGGCTGCGAAAGCTCTTGCTCAAATTCGCCGAGGACGACGAG
This sequence comes from uncultured Bradymonadales bacterium, assembly GCA_964386725.1. GTDB lineage: Bacteria > Myxococcota_A > Bradymonadia > Bradymonadales > Bradymonadaceae > CAYLTX01. The sequence goes on from CAYLTX010000036.1 coordinate 22,925, forward strand.
AATTTCGAGCCGTGGCGCACCCACGAGCACCCGCAACTGGGCGAGGTCGAGATCGGCGGCATCGAGTACCTTCGCACGGTGCGCAATCCGCCGGTAAAACTATTGGCCAACGAGTGCCTCAAGGCCTTCGAGATGGCCGAGCGCGCCCGCCGCGCGCTGCCGGATGTGCGCACCACGCTGGACGTGACGCCGTTGGGCGAAGGCGCGCAACGGCTGCGCCTCATCGTCGAGAACCAGGGTTTTTTGCCCACCAGTGGCCTCGCCCGCGGCGCCGACGTCGGCGCGAGCCCCCCGGTGACCGTCAAGATCGAGCTCGGCGAGGGCCTGAGCTGCGACGAGCCGCTCGAGAAGAGCGTCGAGCACCTCGACGGCTGGGGCAACCTGCGCACCGGCGCCGCCCGAAGCTCGCTTTATGCCGGGCTGCCGTCGCGCGGGAATCGTCAATTTGTCGAGTGGGTCGTGCGTGGCCAGGGCATACTCGAGGTCAGCTGGCAGGTGGGGCGGGCCGGTGGTGGTGCTGAGGAGGTCGAGCTCGAGTAGAGGCCGCCTATGCCGCCCAAACGGTGCCAGACCTTCTGGAAGTTTAAGAAAAAAACCGCCGCGATGGATGAGGTTGGAGCGCGCAGCCTCCGTGCAGGATGCCCGGGCACCGGTTGGGGGGCCTTAGCCCATGAGTTTCCGAATGGCCTCGAGTTCCTCGGGCCTATTGACGTTGGCCAGCTTCCCGGCCACCTCGCCGGACGCCTCCACCCGTCCAAACTCGCCACCTTCGATCAGTCGGCGTGCCGAACGGCGCCCGGCGGCGATACGCTCTTCGACAAGCTCCAACACCGCAGGCGTATAGACCGAAAAGAGCGGCTCGATCTGGCCGTCTCGCATGGTTGCGAGGCCGTGCTCCCCAGCCGAATGCCCGAACTCGTCGAGCAGCCAGCCGAGCGCGTCGGCGTCGACCAGCGGCATATCAACTGCCACCAGCAGCACCGGTCGATCCAGGTGGCTCAGCGCGGTCTTCAGGCCCCCGAGAGGCCCCAGGCCGGGCTGGTCGTCTTCGAGCCACGCCACATCCTCGCGCTCGCCAATTCGGCCGACAACGGCGACCGTGTCACTAGCCTCCAACGCCTCGTCGATCATCCGATCGAGCAGGGTCTTCTCGCCGAGTTCGAGCGCGGCCTTGTCGCGGCCCATGCGTCGGCTCTTGCCGCCGGCGGTGATGGCGATGGCTGGATGGCTATTGAGCATCGACTTATTGATCATCGTCCCATTCGTGTTGGATTCGCACGAGCTTCGTGCCCTCGGGGGTCCGAAGCAGCGTATCCCACCACTCCTTTTCTTCCCAGAGGTAGCGAATCTGCAGGCCCTGGACTTGCCGGTCTTCGAAGAGCTGCTTGCCGGTCGAGAGCTCCAAGTTTTCGTCGCCTGCGTAACGCTCCGGTGCGCCCTTGGCGACGACGCCGAACACTTGGGCGTGCTCGAGATCTGCAAAGTATTGGGCGAGCGTGGCCTCGTCCACGAAGCCGTGGTTGAGGTCGGGGAGATCGATATTGGGTGAGTCGTTCATGGCGTGGCTCGGTCGGGGTTGGGCATGATCATGATGGCGTTGGCCGGCGCCGGGCATACGCTGTGGCAGATGCCGCAGCCGGTGCAATGCTCGGCGACGATGCGCGGCTTGCCGCGCTCGACCTCGATGGCGCCCTCGGTGGGGCAGCGCTCGGAGCAGACGGTGCAAAAGCTCTTATTATAGGCCAGGCAGCTATGCTGCTGGAGCATGGCCATGCCGATCTTTTTGGGCACGTCGTCGCGCAAAGCGCCCGGCTCGCAGGCGGTGATGCACGGGGTATCGGCGCACATATGGCACGGGGTGTTCAGCGCGTCGATCATCGGTGAGCCGGCCGCCTCGCGGAATCTGGCCGGGGCGCCCATGATCGCGTCGTGCGGGCAGGCCTCCTCGCAGGCGCCGCACAGGGTGCACAGAGCGAGGAAGTCCTCCTCGGCCACCGCGCCGGGCGGGCGCAACACCGGGATGGTGCCCCTTCGCCGGGACCGGAGCTGGTCCATGCCCGGCGGCAGCTGGCGGTCGGATGCGTGCGGGTCGAGTTGGCTGAGCAGCGCGAGGAGGTTCGGGGCGTGGTCTTCTTGGGTCGGTTGGGCGTCGGCTGGCTCGGGCGACTCGGAAGGTTCGTCCGGCTCGTCGGGCACCTCAGGCGTGAGCGCGTCGGCGATGAAGCTGCCGCGTAGGAATTGGCGACGGTCGTAGGCCTTCTTGTCGGCTTCGTCGTCGTCCTCTGATTTTTTGAACCATCCGAACATGTTGGGCCTCTTGGGGTGCTACTTTGAACGTGTGACGAGCGGCGACCCTATCCGCGGGTGCACCTCGCCGGTCGCGCTAGCGCGCGTCCGGCTTGGCTTACCCGCGGCTATGGTTTGATCTCCTGAAAATCGCATATATGGGTCGTTCGATTTGCCCGATTGGTCATTCGAGCTGGGACCAAACCGGGCCCGTCCATATGCTCGACCGAGCGGATAACCAAACCATAGCCGGGGGTAAGCCCAATCGAGGCGCCACCGGCGCCCTCGATGAGGCGCACCCCCGGGTAGGGTCGCCGCCCGATGATGCCCATAGAAACGATGCCCATCACGGCTGAGCCAATGGCACCGCCGGCGGCAGCGTCGCCGGGGGCATGCCCTGGTCGATTTGGGCCGACGGGGCGTGGCATTGCTGGCAATTTTGGCGCCAGGGGTGCGTGGTCTGCATGCCCGGTCGGCCCAAGGAGCCGTGGCAGCTCGAGCATTCGCTTCGCATGGACTCCTTGTGGGGCATCTGGGGCGGCGCGCCGAACCAAGCGCGCTCGCCGGGGCCGGCTTCTGGGGCGCCCACGAAGCTATTAGTGTCGCTGGGCGGGCCCTGGGCGAGGGCGTCGTCGAGAGGCACGGGCGACTCGCCGGGGACGTGGCACTGGGTGCAGTTGGTCAGGTATTCGTGGCTCATCGGCGGCGCGATGCGCCCGCGCACCTCGAGGCCGTCGGTGTGACAGGCCGAGCAGGCCAGGTCGCCGATCTGCTTGACCGGGTGCGGCACGGTGGGCGGAGCGCCCGCATAGGCGCGAAGCTCGGCGCGGTCGGCCAGCGAGCGTCGGCGAGCCTCGGGGTCGTTTTCGACCTCGTCGAAGAGGTCGGGCCGGTTCTGGGCGAGCTCGGCGATGCTCTCCTCCCAGTGCTCGTTGGAGATGCGCGGCTGCTCGAGCATCTCGGTATAGCTGCGCGCCGACGGCGTCTCGCCGTCGGGCTGGCTGACGTGCGGCCGCTGTTCGTGCTCCTCGTAGGCGCCCGAGCGGGTGCCCACGAAGAAGCCGATGAAGGCGACCGCGATCAGGATCACCAAGAAGAGCTGCAGCGGCTTGTGCTCGGCCCAACCCGATTGGTTGTTGTCATCGGTGGTCATCGAATTCTCCTAGACGTCCGCCTACTTACGCCTTCGTAATCTTGACGGCGCATTTCTTGTAGTCAGGCTGCTTCGAGATCGGACAATGCTCGTCGAGCGTGACTTGGTTGATGAGCAGTCTCTCGTCGAACCAGGGAACGAAGATGCTGCCCTTGGGAGGCCTGCCGCGCCCGTCGATCCAGGCCGGCAGCGTCAGAGAGCCGCGGCGCGACTCGATGCGCACCATGTCGCCGTTGCCGATCTCGAGGCGACGGGCGTCGTCGCCGTTGACCTCGACATAGGCTTGAGGCATCGCCCGGCGAAGCTGGGGCACGCGCATGGTCATCGAGCCGGAGTGCCAGTGCTCGAGGACCCGGCCGGTGCACAACCAGAACGGATACTCCTCATCGGGCTCTTCGGGCGCCGGCGTATAGGGCGCGAACCAGATCTGAGCGCGTCCGTCGTCGGTGGTCGAGTGGTAAAACTCGATGTCTTTGCCTTTGCTGACGAACGGGTCGTCGAAGGCGGCGAAGCGAAACTCGGTCTCGCGCCAGGTGCCATCGTCTTGCTCGACGACCGGCCAGCGCATCCCGCGCGTTTTGACGTATTCGTCGTAGGGCGCCAGGTTTTTATGCTTCATCGTGGTGAATTGGCGGTACTCCTCGAAGAGGCGCTTGTCGACGTTGACGTCGTAGTAGCTGTCCCACTTCCAGGCGGGCACTTCATTGCCGTCGTCGTCGGTCATGTGGAAGATGAATTTGCCGTCTTTGTCCTTCATGCCCTCGAAGCCCATATCGTAGAGCTTTCGGGCCACGGCCACCGTTTGCCAGCAGTCGTCGCGGGCGTCGCCGGGCGGGTCGACCATCTTGAACCACTGCTGGGTGCGCCGCTCGGAGTTTCCGAACATGCCGTTCTTCTCGACCCACATCGCCGACGGCAAAATCAAGTCGGCGTGCTTGGTGGTCTCGGTCGGGTAGACGTCCGAGACGATCAGGAATTTATCGTCGAGCTTGCGGCTCGGGTGGAAGAGTTTTTCGGTGTTGGGAAGTGATTGGCCGGGGTTGGTCACCTGCACCCAGATGGTGTGGACGTCGCCGCCTTTGTCGGTGGGCGTGGAGAACTTCTCCCACATCGCCACGGTGTGGGCGCCGGGCTTGGGGTTGATGCGGCCCGCGGGGAGGTTCCAGAACTTCTCGGCCATCTCCCGATGCTTGTCGTTGGCGACGACCATGCCGCCGGGCAGCGCGTGGGCGAGCGTGCCGACCTCGCGGGCGGTGCCGCAGGCCGACGGCTGGCCGGTCAGGCTGGTGGGGGCGTTTCCGGGCACGCCGAATTTGCCGCTGAGCAGGTGAATACCGTGGACAAGCCGGTTGATGTCGGTGCCGCGGGTATGCTGGTTCATGCCCATGCACCACAGGCTGGTGATCTTGATTTTCTTATCGCCGAAGAGTTTGCCGAGCATGCGGATCTTGTCGGCGGGTACGCCCGAGATCTCCTCGACCTTTTCGGGGGTATAGGGGGCCAGAAGCTTTTTATACTCCTCGAAATCCGACGCCACACCCTTGAGCGTGGGCTCGGTGGGGTCGGCGTCCTTTCGGAAGTTGCAATATTGCTCGACGAACTTCTCGTCGTAGGTGCCGTTTTCAATCAGCAGGTGGGCGATGCCGTTGGCGATCGCCAGGTCGCTCTGCGGGTTGAACTCCAGGTAGTGGTCGGCGTGGTCGGTGGTGCGGGTCTTACGCGTGCCGATGTCGATGAGCATGACCTCCTCGCCCTTGGAGCGCCGGTCGATAATGCGTGAGAATAACACCGGATGCATCTCGGCGGGGTTATTGCCCCAGCAGATGATCACGTCGGCCTTGTCGAGGTCGGTATAGGTGCCCGCCGGCTCGTCGACGCCGTAGGTGCTGACGAAACCGGTGACCGCGCTGGCCATGCACAGGCGCGCGTTGGGGTCGATGTGGTTGCAGCCAAGCCCGCCCTTCATGAACTTCTGGGCGGCGTAGCCCTCCGGAATCGTCCATTGGCCGCTGCCATAATAGGCGAAGCCCTTGGGGTCTTTGAGCACGCGCTTGGCGACGATCTCGAGCGCCTCGTCCCAGCTGATGGGCACGTGCTTGCCCCCCTTCTTGAGCAGCGGCTGGGTGAGCCGGTCGGGTCCGTAAAGGATCAGCCCCACATGGTAGCCCTTGACGCAGGCCAGCCCTTTATTGACCTCGGCCTTGCGGTCGCCGGCGATGGCGACGACCTTGCCCTTTTTCTTGTCGACGGCCACCTGCAGGTGGCAGCCCGTGCCACAAAAGCGGCACGGCGCCTTATCCCACACCACCGAGTCGGGGGCCTGGGCGGCGACATCCGGATCGACCGCACTCTGACCATAGGCCATCCGGCTGGCGGCGGCGGTCGCCGAGGCCAGCGCGGTCATCTTTAGAAAGTTGCGGCGATTCATTGCTTTACCTCGGTCATTGGTTCTTGGGTCTTGATTGTTGGTTCTTGGTCAGGCGTACCGGCTTCAGAGGTTTGTGGCCTCCAGCTTCGAGAGGCGACGACGGCTGTAGCGATCCGATGGGTGCGGAGGGCAACAGCAAGAACCAAGAACTGAACACCAAGAACATCATCATTTGGCCTGTGAACGACGTTTGGGCGGCAGTCTCTCAGAGAAGTCGTCGACGTCTGAAAAGTCGACCGATACCACGTGGACGAACTCGACACCGTCGAGTTTGGGCAGCTCCTCACGCACGATCTCGATTCCCTCGGAAATCGCGTCCGTCTCGATCACCACCGGCAGTAGCCTTTGTTGCTGCTCGCCCAGGGTAATGCGCGGATCCTGTTGGAGAGCCGCCACAGTGGCTTGTTGCAGATCGGCCTCGGCTTTGAGGCTTATGACGACGGCGCTGATGGGCATAAGTCATGGCTCCAGGTCTGGAAATGTGGCGCCGGCGGCCTTCGCCGGGCGCGACGCACACTGGGATATACAAGAGCCGTTCCAACTTGTGAGAAGGGGCGAGAATCGCTGCTTTTGGCTGGCCGGGAGGGGCGAAGGCCGGTCGGGAGATGCAAAATATGCGTGGTGGGCGAGGGGGGCGCGAAAGTTGCGCGCCTCAGAGGGCCTCGGGGAGCAAAATGCGGGTTTTGGCGGGGATTTGCGAGTTTGGCACGGGGGTTGCTGAGTGAGTGTGGTGGGTGTGGTGGGCTGCTTTATGGGGCACCCCTCCGCCTCGCGCTAAAAAGCGCGCTCGGCACCTCCCCAGGGTCTTCGACCTGGGGAGGAACCTTCCGCTAGATCGCGCAATGGTTGCTTTCTGAACAACAACAACCGACCACTGCGCGATCACACCGAAAGTTCCTCCCCATGGCGGCGTTCAGCCGCCATGGGGAGGTGCCGAGCGAAGCGAGGCGGAGGGGCGCCTCAAAAACCAAAAAAGCCCCAATACGCGCACCATCGAAGTCCCAAAGAGGCTGCGAACGATGAACTCAAGTAGAGCGTTACAAATCGGCATGCTGCTCCTCGCAGGGACGCTTCTGTTCACTGCCTGTAATAGCGATACGCCGGCCGAGCCGGAGCAGCGCAGCGCCAAGGCGAGCACCGAGTCCCCCAATCGCTACGAGACCACCATCAAGGCTTCTCGCGAGCTCGGCACGCTCAAGACGCGTGTGGGCGAGGAGAAATTCGCCGGCGTGCAGTGCTCGACCTGCCACAGTCTGCCGGCTGAGGGCGACGGGCCGGCGGCGGAGCATCCGACCGAGCTCGAGGACTTTCATACCGGCATGGAAATGTCCCATGGAGGACTGACCTGCAACTCGTGCCACAACCCCGACGACCGCAACACGTTGCGACGCGCGGACGGCAAGGCGCTGGCCTTCGAGGATACCCGGCAGTTGTGCGGGCAATGCCACGGGCCCCAGCACCGCGATTATATCAATGGCTCGCACGGTGGCATGAGCGGCTACTGGGATTTGAGCAAGGGCCCCCGCACACGAAATGACTGCGTCAACTGCCACGATCCGCACGATCCCAGTTTCAAGCCGATGATGCCGGCGCCCGGACCCCGGGACGGCAACTACGGGAAGGAGAAGCATTGATGACCCAACCGAGCCAGGACGACACAAATCAGGCGCCCAAAAAGGGCATCAGCCGGCGCACGATGCTCAAAGGAGCGGGCGCCACCCTCGGCGCGGCGGCCTTCGCCAAGGCGATGGCGCCGATGACCTCGTTTACCGCCGAGACCAGCGTCGATGAGTTCTTGCAGAAGCATTATAAAGAGCTCTCCAAGCCCCAGATGGACAAGGTGCTGCGCCGCCTCGAGGACGAGACCGCCGAGGAATACGGCGCGCGCGTCGAGATCGAGGACATCAGACCGCAGGACGGCGTCAAATTCGGCTACGCGCTGAACCTGAGCATCTGCATCGGTTGCAGAAAATGCGCCGAGGCCTGTCACGAGGAGAATAACCACGACCGGGCCACGAATAACTCGTATATCCGGGTCTTCGAGATGGATCAGGGCTCCATCGACTTCGAGAAGGGCACCGCCGACTACGACCATCCGGTGCCCGCCGAGGGTAAATATTATCTGCCGGTGCAGTGCCAACAATGCGACAACCCGCCGTGCGTCAAAGTCTGCCCGGTCGAGGCGACCTGGAAGGAGAAGGACGGTGTGGTGGTAGTCGACTACAATTGGTGCATCGGCTGCCGCTATTGCGAGGCCGCCTGCCCCTACCACGCGCGCCGCTTTAACTGGAAAAAGCCGGAGATTCCGGCCGACCAGGTCAACCCGGTTCAAGCCTATCTGTCCAATCGCATCCGGCCGCAGGGCACCATGGAGAAGTGCACGTTCTGCCTGCACCGCACCCGCAAGGGAAAGATGCCCGCGTGTCTGGAGGCCTGCCCGACCGGCGCGCGCGTGTTTGGCAACCTGCTCGACCCCGAAAGCGAGATTCGCTGGGTGCTCGAGAATAAGCGCGTCTTCGTGCTCAAAGAGGATCTGGGGACGGTGCCGAGCTTCTTCTATTTCTTCGACGAGTGAACTGCGGGCTTGGGGCTTGGGGAACAGCGGGCTTGGGGAAAGGCAACGGCAACGGCTTAACGGCAACGGCGGCAACGGCTGAAGATGTCGGCTAGGATGCAACGAAAGGAAGAGACGATATGAGTGCGAAATCGAGACATTGGCTGAGCTACCCGAAGTTTTTGTGGCGCTCGGTCGTGCTGGCCACCGACGGGAGTCTGGCGTTTTATGCCTGGATGACGCTGTTGACGGCGGTGTTCTTGGTGGGTGCGAATGCGTGGGCGTATCAGGTCGCCGAGGGCATGGCGGTGACCAATATGAGCGACCACGTCTCCTGGGGGCTGTATATCGCCAACTTCACCTTCATGGTGGGCTTGGCGGCCGGTGCGGTGATGATGGTCATCCCGGCCTATCTCTACGACGACCACGAGATGCACGACGTGGTCATCATCGGCGAGCTTCTGGCGGTGGCGGCGATCGTGATGTGCCTGGCGTTCGTGGTCGCCGACCTGGGCCGGCCGGACCGCTTCTGGCATATGCTCCCCGGGATCGGTCGGTTCAACTGGCCGATCTCGATGCTCACCTGGGATGTCATCGTCCTCAACGGCTACTTATTGCTGAACCTGCATATCTGCGGGTACCTGCTGTACAAGAGGTTCCTCGGCGAGAAGCCCGACAAGCGCTGGTATATCCCGTTTGTGTTCATCTCGATCGGGTGGGCGATTTCCATCCATACGGTCACCGCCTTTTTGTACCAGGGACTGGGCGGCCGGCCGTTCTGGAATAGCGCGATCTTGGCGCCTCGCTTCATCGTCTCGGCGTTTGTGACCGGACCGGCGTTCATCATCGTGACGCTGCTGCTGATACGAAAGCTCACCGACTTCAAGATCAGCGAGGGCCCGATCAGAACGCTGACCTCGGTGATGCGGGTGACCATTCTGATCAACCTCTTCTTATTCGGCGCCGAGATCTTCACCATATTCTATACCGGCGGCTCGCACGGGGTGGTGGGCGAGTATCTCTTCTTTGGACTGCATGGCCACGACGCGCTGGTGCCCTGGACGTGGTCGGCGCTGGGGCTGAACGTCTTGGCCGCCTTCATGTTGCTGCATCCGGCCTCGCGCAAAAAGCACTCCGTGCTGGTGCTGGCGTGCGTGTTCAGCTTCGTGGGCATCTGGATCGAGAAGGGCATGGGCCTTATCGTTCCCGGCTTCATCCCCAGCACGCTCCACGAAATGGTCGAGTACCTGCCCAGCACCGTCGAGTGGAAGGTCAGCGCGGGTATCTGGGCGTTGGGCTTGATGGTTTTCACGGTAGCCCTCAAGATTGCTCTTCCCGTATTTACCGGCAAGGTGAGCATCGAGAAGAGTGACTTGGACTCCGAGGAATGAGAATGCCCACATCTGACAAGCCGCGCCATCTCCGGCGTGCCCGTGCCGAGGCGCTGGTGCGCTTTGGCCATCACGCCCAGGCCGACTCCCAGATGCCCTCCGTCCTAGAGTCTGCCCGCGTCGCCGGCGTGATGGCCGCCCGGCGCGCTCCCGAACTCCTGCCGTACACGCAAGACGCCGAATTGAGCTCAGTCGAGGTCGACTTCGAGTGGGACGGCATCGATCTGCATATCTCGGCCGAAGCGGCCGGGTTTTCGCGCGGCGGGCTCGGCAGCCGCGCGCTGTTGGCTGCCCAGCTCTGTGCGACGACGATTGTCGATATGCTCGACGGGCACGCCGAGACGATCACCGTCGAGCAGGCGCGGGTGGTCGAGCAAACGGGCGGGCTCGACGATTTGAGCTATCATTTCGACCCACCGCTCGAGGCCGCGGTCATCAGCGTCTCCGACGCGGTCGCCGGCGGCCACAAGGAAGACCGCGCCGGCGCCATCGTCGAGCACGAGGTCGTCCGGCTGGGCGACTTCGGCGTCGAGCTGGCCGAGCACCTGATCATCGGCGACGACGCCGAGGCCATCGAGGACGCCGTGCGTCGACTCATCGCGGCCGGCGTCGACCTGGTGCTCACCGTCGGCGGCACCGGGCTGGCCCATACCGACGTCACCGTCGAGACCGTCGAGCCGATACTCGACCGGCCCATCCCCGGGATCATGGAGGCGGCCCGCGCCCACGGCCAGGAGATGACCCCGGTGGCTTTTATGTCGCGCGGCGTCGCCGGCCTGGTCGACGAGACGCTGGTGGTCACTTTGCCCGGCAGTCGCGGTGGGGCGAAGGAGAGTTGTGCGGTGCTTTTTCCGGCTGTCTTGCATGTTTTTAAGACGATTCGTAAATCTCGGGAGATGCTTCATTGAGCTGTGGCTCCATGGAGCCATGGAACACGGAAGCGTGGGAAATGGAACCTTGGAGCATTGGATCCGTGGAGGCATGGTAGAGCCCGTTGAGCAGCTTTGAATCATTGAAACCACGCACTTGCCCGCTCAATGCCCTCCAAGCTGCTCCATGTGCTCTTCCACGGCTCCATAAGAGCAATATTCCAAGGTTCCAAGCTTCAGCGCTTCAGCGCTTCAGAGCATCCACATCATCCAGAGTGGGCACAATGATTTCCGTTGACGAAGCACTCAAATTACTCGCCGAGCACATCAGTCCGCTCGATTCAGAGCGCATCGCTTTGGATGATGCGTTGTACCGTGTGGCGGCCGCCGACGTGGCCGCCGACATCGATCTGCCGCCGTTTGCGCAGAGCGCGATGGATGGGTACGCGGTGCGCGCCGGTGATCTGGCGGATGCTTCGAAGGATCGGCCGGTGACGTTGGAGGTGGTCGGTGAAGTTGCAGCCGGCGAGTCCGGAGAGTTGCCGGCGGTCGAGTTGGACCAGGCGGTGCGTGTCTTTACCGGCGGGCGGATTCCACCCGGGGCGGATGCCGTGGTGCGCCAGGAGGATGTGCGTCGCGACGGGAGCGCGGCGAATTTCTCGAAATCGGTCGAGCGCGGCCGGGATATTCGGCCGGTCGGCGAGGAATTGAGCGCTGAGCGTATCCTGGTCGAGGAGGGCGAGCGCCTCGACGAGCGGCATATCGCGGCGTTGTCGATGACCGGCCACGCCGCGGTCCTGGTGCGTTGCCGGCCGCGTATCACGCTGCTGGTCAGCGGTGATGAGGTCGTCGCACCGGGCAATGAGCTGCAGGCCGGGCAGGTCTACGACGCGAATCTGCCGTTTTTGAAGGGTTGGTTGCAGGCGCGTGGCTACGCCAGCTTGGAGATTTTGCGCTTGCCCGACGACCGGAATGTGGTCCAACGCGCGCTGGACGAGGCGCTCGACGCCAGCGATCTGGTGGTCAGCACCGGCGGCGTGTCGGTGGGCGATTATGATTTCTTCGGCGAGGCGACGAGCGATTTGGGCCTCGAGAAAGTCTTCTGGAAGGTACGCCAGAAGCCCGGAAAGCCGCTGCTTTTTGCCCGACGCTCCGAGACACCCTTTTTGGGGCTGCCCGGAAACCCGGGCGCGGTGTTCGTGGCCGCGTATATCTACCTTCGCCGCGCGCTCGAGCTGCTCGAGGGCGCACGGCCCGCCGGCCCGGCGATGCAAACCGGCGTATTGGCCGCCCCCATCGGGTTGAGCAAGCGCCGGCTGAACTTCGTCGGCTGCGCGCTGGACTTCGACGCGCAGGGCCGCGCGATGCTCTCACCCCTGGGCAGCCACCGCCTGGGCACGCTGTACCGCGCCGACGCCATCGCACGCATCCCCGAGGGCGCGGGCGAGCTACCCGCCGGCACCGCCGTCCAATGGCTGCCTCTGTGAGACGTCTTGCAGGAGCCGAGCATCCTCTATTTAGGGCGACGTCAAACGGCGACGTCGTTTATGCGGGTTGACCGTGCAAACTACAATTTGCGTTAGGCGTTAGAAGCATCAACGGTTGACGAGGGTTCAAAAACAACGTCTCAACAATCCGAAAAGCCGCTAGGACCTAACCCAAATTGTAGTTCGCGCCGTAGTTCAGGCGCCCTAAATAGAGGATCTAATAGGAACCGAGCATCCTCTCTCACGCGTCGTGGACTGATCGCACCTCCATCATCACGGAGCCTGAAGCCACTCCAGCTCGATATCATCACCGAGCCGCTCGATTAAAAAGCCGCGAAAATCCTCGCGCATGCCCACCTCGATCTGGCGGATACGTTCTTTGGAGACGCCCCAATCGTCGCCCAATTCGGCCAGCGTCTTGGAGTCGTCGGCGATCATGCGCTCGGCCCAGATCGCCGATTTGCGCGTGTCGGTGATGCGATCGCCGAAGTCCTCGATGACCGTGCGGATCTGGCTGGCGAGGTCGTATTCCGCGGCGGCTGACTCCGGGCTGACCGTGTCGGACTCCATCAGCTCCCCGACGGTGGTCTCCTCGTGGCCGGGGGCCTCGGCGTCCAGGTATACCGGAGGGGCGTCGAGTTGGGCGGCGACGCGCACCACCTCCTCTTCGCGCACGTCGAGGTATTCGGCCACGCGGCCGGCGGTGGGTTTGTGGCCGTTTTGCATCAGCGCGCGGCGGGCCTTCTTGAGGTTGTAGAACAGCTTTCGGCCGGCCCGCGACCCTCCGATGCGCACCGGGTGGGTGTAGTTCATCAGGTAATTGAGGATCATCGCCCGGATCCAATATTGGGCGTAGCTGGTGAACTTGACGCCGCGATACGGATCATAGCGAGTCAGCGCCTCGGACAGCCCCAGGTTGCCCTGCTGGATGAGCTCGAGCAGGTCGGTTTTGCGGCGCTGGTACTCCTTGGCCAATTTGACCACCAGGCGAAGGTTGGTCAGGATCAACAGCTTGGCGGCCTCCTGGTCGTCGTGTTCCATATAGCGCACCGCCAGGTCCTGCTGGGCGTCGGAGGGCAGCGGCTCGAGGTGATTGAGCCGGTTCAGATAGGCCGATAGTGGGTCGGTGTCGGCGGAGATGGTCGCCGACGACCATAGCTTTTTGGCCTCCAACAGCGCTTGAGTGCATCCCTTGTCGGTTCGTGTGGGTTTACCATCGGGCAAAGCTTGGAGATAAGTCGAGGCTGATTTATCGGTTTTTCGTGCTTCACTCATAATCGTTGACCTCCACGTGACGTGGCCTGAGGCTGAGTATCAGGTGCGCTCGAATGACCCGGGCTGTCACCGAGCGCACCTGATACCGCCGTGCTGGCCACATGAAAAATGCAGCTAAGGCGCAACTACGCAGTTCATTGAATCTGAGTCGATCCCCCGGAGCGACGCCCCCACCGTGTTTTTCCCGAAGGAGAGACGCCGGTGCGGGTGTACTCAACTGTATTACGGCTACTGCGACCTACGGAGAGTGCACGCCCACCGAGCTGACTTCGCCCAGCCCATTCAACAGTCTCCCCAAGGGCTGCGCAGAGCGCGAAATATTCGGCCTGTGGGGCGGCATCGGTCTGTTCCAATGCCTAGGCAACGGCAAGCGATGGTCAAGTTGGCAATATGCAACAAGGCGGGTGTAAATTTTTACCCCCGGGAGCGCATCGCCGGAGCGGGACGGCCAGGGGTGTTTTTATAGTATTTTGATATTTGGCGGCGGCGCGTTAATAGGCTTAAATTCGCGTTTTTTAAGCGAAAAGCCGATCGCGGCGACCCCACGAAGTCCTGTTTGGTCACAGAACCTAGCTACCCTGGGGGGAGGGTTGGACATTGATGCGGATGACCTCGCTGGGTACGGCAGTGCACCCGAAATAAAACTCACCGGCCTCGTCGAATTTCTGGATGGCCTCTTCGCCGGGGGCCAGAGAGATATCGCCGATGAAGTGGTACATATAGTCGTCGTTCTTCCAGCGAATCGCGTCGCCCACGTGTACTCGAAGGTAGGCGGGTAGGGTGGGGTTGTCCTGGGCGGCGCGGGTATAGGTGCCCGCCTCGATGGCGACTTCGCGCACCGCGCCGACTTCGGGGAGTCTCTCGCCGAGCGAGGGGTCGTCGAGCAGCGCTTTGACGTCCTCGATCATGGTGTCGACCGAGGTGCCATACGGATAGCTGACCGGGATGCGATCGCCGCCTTGGACCAGGTAGATCTGGCCGCTGTGGTCGAATTTGTAGTCTCGGCCGTTGATCGGCTCGTCGAGCTCGACGCGCCTTCTGACGATGCCCCACTGGTCGTAGGTCTCGTCGAGGCTGTCGTCGTATTTACCGGTGATGCCGATGATCTCACCGTCGTATTGTTCCAGGTACTGCTTCATCGTGTCGGGACGCTCATTTTTTGGGTCGATCGTCACGAAGACAAATTGCATCTGGTCGGCCTGGTCGCCCAGAGCCTTTTGGATTTTCTCGAATTTCTTCAAATTGGTCGGGCAGACGTCGGTGCAGCTGACGTAGCCGAAGAAGACCATCGCCAGCGGGTGAGGCTGGCGTGCCAACGAGAAGCTCTTGGCGTTGTAATCCAGCCCGGTCAGTTCGGGAGCCTGCCGGGGCGGAGAGTAATGGATGCCCCGAAGAGCTTGGGGGGCCTCGGCGGAGTCGGTGGCAGACTGCTGGCTGTCTTCCGACAACCAGCCGGTGGTCGCGATCACGCCGAGGCCGACGATCACGGCAAAGACGGCCAGGTATACCGGCCAGCGCTTTGGCGCTTCATTATCTACGCTTCGAGCACTCATCTTTGCCTCCTAAATTACTAAAATTATGATGTGTACGAAGGGAGCAGTAAGCACCGGCCGGCAGTGGAGTGCCGGCCGGTGTGTCTACCACTCTTAGTGGTCGACAGGCTCGGTACCGTCGAGGCTCTTATAGATGCTCTCGTCGGCCTCACCTTCGACCTCGAGGATGCCAACGGCACCCTTGTCCAAGCGCGTCAGCGCGTGGTCAACCAGCAGGTAACTGCCGGGGTAATCGACCTGGAACTCCACGACGGTGGCCCCACCGGGCGCCACGGCGGTCGTCTGGACGTTGCGCAGCGGCTCGTCGATGATCGCGGCCTCCGGATACACCGAGTCGAAGATCTCGCCGATGACATGGAAGGCGCTGTGCTTGTTGGGTCCGCCGACGCCGAAGAAGAGGCGCACGGTTTCACCGACGTTGGCCTTCATGGCCCGCTCACCGGTCAGGGAGCCGACGCGGCCGTTCATGACCACATAGGTGGGCATCTCTTCGAAGAGGCGGTCAGCATCTTCGACCTGGTGGCCGGCGGTGCCGGGGCGCGCCTTGGTATAGTACTCGCCCTGCATCACGTAGAACTCCTTGTCGACCGGCTCGAGGCCCTCTTTGGGCTCGACCAAGATCATGCCGTACATGCCGCGTGCCAGGTGCGTCGGGATATGCGGTGTGGCGCAGTGGTAGACGTATAGGCCGGCCTGAAGCGCCTTGAATTGCAGCGAGCGTCGCTCTCCGGGGGGCACCTGGAGGACGGCCGCGCCGCCGCCGGGGCCGGTGACCGCGTGGAAGTCGATGCTGTGAGACATCGAGCTGTCCTCGGCGTTGTCGACGTGGACGACCACATCATCGCCCTCTTTGACGCGCAGCATCGGGCCGGGGACCTTGCCGTCGTAGGTCCACATCTCGTAGGTGGTGCCGTCTTCGAGCTCGGCGACGACTTCCTCGGTCTCGATGACGAACTCGACCAATTTATTATGCTTACGATCGAGGGGAGCGGGCACGTCGGTGGCGTCCCAGCCGATCTCGTCGATGGAGACCTTCTTGGCCTCTTTGAGGCTGTTGCTGGCCGCGGGCATCAACCCGTCGTGGCCTTTGTGCTCGGCCACCGGCATGGAGCCGCCGCTGACCACGACTTTGCCGAGCATACCGGCCTGGCGGTGGCCGGGGATCGAGCAGAAGTAGGTGTCGTTGGACTCGGCGGTGAATTCGAGGGTGGTGCGCTCGTTGACCTTCATCAGCGAGTCGCTCTTGACGTCGGCGCCCTCGAGGGCCACGTCGTGAGCCATATTCTCCTTGTTGATGAGCGTCACTTTGACCGTGTCGCCCTTGTTGACGTTGAGGTCGGGGTTGACCTGGCCGTCGATATCGCCGCCGACGCCTTTATAACCGCTCAGGTAGGCTTCGAGGGTGAACTCCTTGACCTCACCGGTCTCGGCGGGTTCGTTGGTGGTGCTCGTGTCGCTCGAGTTGGACTTGCACGCTGTCACAGAGAGCATCGCTGCGCTCAACAACAACATTGCGAGGAAACGCCATTTGGACGATGTGCGATTTTTTAAGTTAGCAAACATGGAAAGTCCTCCTTTCTTTGTCCGTAGTGAAATGGCGCGCCTCACATCGAGGCATCGACCGTCTAAGACTCTTCAGCAATCTGGCTTCAGTACCCGGTACATTAGCCGCTGTGTTGGCTTGGCCTATGATCCATGTCACCCGAATTTCCGTCTTCGGGACATGGGGCCGACCGGGCTCATCTGCCTGCGTCGGACACGTCAAATTGCCAGCTCTATGCCATCTCCGCCGGGTTATGATCTGCATCATGTTGACCTGGAGGAGTTGCCTTCGTCGGGATAAGTGAACTGCCAGAGTTGTGCCACGAGGGCGCTTCCAGGGCCGGATTCCTTGCAGATCGCGTCTGAAAGATGTGGACGAGCGGTTTAAAAAACGAAAAAATTGCGCTGGGAGGCGTTGAGACGGAGCGCCCGGGGAGCGCAAGAATTGCGGAAGGAGGGCGAGGCCCGCAATTCTTGCGCCGGGCAGGAGGAGGGTTAGAACTCGTTGGCGATTGCTTCGAGTTTGTCGAAGTCGAGGACCAAAAACCCCGTCTTCTCGGTGCTCACGGGCCCTTCTTTATTCCAGCGGCTCATGATGCGAATGGCCGTCTCCACGCGCGTGTTGATCAATTCGGCGATGTCGCGCCGGGACAGCGGCAGGTCGATATAGATGCCCATCGTATCGTCGTCGAGCTTGGTGCGACGGCCCATCTTTTGGCTGAACTTGTGGAAGAGCATGGCCAAGCGCTGCTCGGCGCAGTCAGTGGCGAGCTCGTGGATGCGCCTGACCAGGTGGTGGTTTCGGCGCATCATCGAGTTGATGGTCGCCTCGAGCAGCTCGGGGTGGCGTTTGAGCGTGCCGTAGAAGTGATCTCGGTGGATCTGGAGCACCTCGGTGTCGTCGAGCGCCACAGCCCCGGCCGGGTAGGTGATGCGCTGGTACACCGCGATCTGACCGACAGGCTCGCCGTCGCTGAAGATGCCCAGCGTGGTCTCCTTGCCGTCATTTCGGTACTTGATGATCTTGATCTTGCCCTGGGCGATGAACGTGAAGCTACTCGCCGCAGTCCCCTCCTTCCACAGCATCTCGCCACGTTCGAAAGACTTCGGTACGAAGTATTTCGCCAGCGGCTCGAGGACAGATGGCGAGATATTTTCGAACATCGGGATTTCACGTAGTTTATCTATCTTATCCATAGCGCGCTGCTCCGTAGGACTGCGTTGCCTGTGTGCCCGGGTCAGACCGATATTATGGAGTAGCAAGCTACGTGCCAGCAGGTGTCTACTATTCGGCGTGATTGTGCATGTTTGCGTGACGGCTCCGACCCCTGATGCACGTCATGCTGTCCGATATCCCCTGATCCACGTCATATCCGTGGCTTGTTGCGCACATACAATCTCTGGTGTCCCGAGTTGTTTGTTCGGGCACCCGTTACATAGGAGATTGCGATGATCCAACAAGCAAGCGTTCATGAGCAAATGTCCCACGGCCATACTCGCCTTATCTGGCTCCTTGACGATATTCAGGCCCATCTGGAGGGCCTTTGCGAGGGCACAGACGAGCCCGAGCTGATCCTCGAGGAGCTCGTCTCATACGTGCGGGCCTTCAGCGAAGAGCTCGACGGGCATATCGAGGAGGAGGAGGCGGATATCTTTCCGCGCGCCGAGGCGGCCTCCGGCGATCACGGCCGCAAGGAGTTGGTCGAACTCGAAGGCGAGCATCGGCATCTACAGGCACAGATGAAGGCCTTCTGGGAGATGCTATCCGATGCCTGTGAGAAACCCATCGACGGGAACGGAACTTGCTTCAATGATCTTCTCGAGCGAGTGGGGGCCATCCGCGAGGATCTGGCCCGTCACAGCTCCCATGAGCGCTCGTTCCTGACGCAGGCCGAGCATCGACTCAGAGAATTACCTCCAGAATAAGCTTTTCGAGGTTCCCCCTGATGCAATCAACACCCGCTGTCTTCGCCAAAGGGTTTCGCCCCTTTTTCTTGCTGGCGGCGGCGTTTGCCGTGGCCTTCTTGCCGCTATGGCTGGCCACTTATACCGGTCATCTGGATTTGGCTGCCTATTGGACGGCGGCCAGCTGGCATGGCCACGAGATGATCTTCGGCTTTACCATGGCGGTGGTCGCCGGATTCTTGCTCACCGCAGTCGGCAATTGGACGGGCATGGAGACCGCCACCGGCCGGGCGTTGGGTGGCCTGTGTGCGCTGTGGGTGGTCGGGCGCCTGGCGGTCATCGGCGCCGGTTGGCTGCCACCGGTGGCTGTTGCTGTGGCCGACCTCCTATTTATCCCCGCGCTCGCGTTCGCCGTCGGCCGGCCATTGGTGCTCACCCAAAATAGGCGAAATTTCGTATTTATCGCCGTGATGGGCTTTTTGTGGACAGCCAACCTCGCCATGCATCTGTCGGCGTTGGGAGTGATCAGCGGTTGGGAGCGCCCGGCGCTGTTATTTTCGCTGGACCTCATCGTTCTGATCGTACTCATCGTCGGCGGGCGAGTCATTCCAATGTTCACCCGCAACGCCACCGGCGCGAAGGTCACATCGCATGCCTGGGTGGACCGGATTGTCTTCGGCGGGGTGATCGTGAGCATGATATTTCAGCTGGTCGCGCCGACCAATATGCTCGCCGGGGCCGCGGCTACCATCGCCGGCGTCGCCATCGGCGCGCGCATGATCCACTGGGGCGCTCAGCACACCTGGGACAAGCCGATTTTATGGGTGCTCCACCTGGGCCACGCCTGGATCGCAGTGGGCTTTTTGATGCGCGCGGCCTCGGTCCTGTGGCCGCAAGTTTCCGCCTCGATGGCCGTTCACGCGCTGACGGTGGGCGCCATCGGCATGCTCACCCTGGGCATGATGGCGCGCGTGGCGCTGGGCCACACCGGCCGCGGCCTGAAAGTCGCGCGACCGATCGCCTGGGCGTTCGCCGCTGTGGCATTGGCCGCGCTCACTCGCACGTTCGTACCGTTGGTATTCACCGGCTATTATATCGATCTCATGGTCGTCTCCGGTGTGCTCTGGTCGCTGGCGTTCATCGTATTTCTCGTGATCTATACGCCCATTTTGATGCAACCCCGAGCCGACGGGAGGCCGGGGTGATGATGAAAGAGTAGTGCAGTTCCTGGACCCTTGGACCCCTGGACCCCCGAACCCCCTGACCCATGACCCCACTTTATAAAATCGCAGTGGCCATCCACGTCCTCTCGGCGATCATCTGGATCGGCGGAGTGCTGTTCATGGGCATGGTGGCGGTGCCGGCCGCGCGTCGGCTCAAGCCGGATCTTCGGCGATCGGTGACCACGCGGCTGGGGCTGGCGTTTCGGCCGGTGGGTTGGATCTGCCTGACGCTGCTCGTGGTCACCGGCACCTATATGGCGCACGCCTGGGGGGCGACCTGGCAGAATGTCTTCGATCTATCCTTCTTCGAGGCCCCGCACACTCGACTGCTGGGCTATAAGCTCGTGGCGGTCACCGTCATGCTGGGCGTCAGCTTCGCCCACGACTGGTTTATTGGCCCGCAGGCCACCGAGGCCGAGCCGGGAAGCGAGAAGGCGGAGCGCTACCGCAAGCTCGCCGGGTGGATGGGGCGGATCACCGGTATCTTAGTGATTGTGATCGCCATCCTGGCTATTTTTGTGGCGCGACCGTGGATTTAATTGGAGCGTAGATGACAGCTCAACCCACAACGACGATCTCCCGCTCGCGCGATTGGGTCAATATGACCAAGCCGGGCATTGTGGTGAGCAATGTCATGACCGCGGCGGCCGGTCTCTGGCTGGCGCCGGGAGCGGCCGGGGCGGCGGTGGCGGTGGCGGCGCTGGTGGGCACCGGGCTGCTGGTCGCCGGAAGCGGCGCCTTCAACCAGGTGCTCGAGCGCGACACCGATCGGTTTATGCCGCGCACCCGCACCCGCCCGATGGCCTCGGGGCGCCGCTCGGCCTCCGAGGGGGTCGCCCTTGGCCTGCTTACCGTCGTCGGCGGCACCGCCTTGCTCGCCGTGTCAGTCAACCCGCTCAGCGCGATCCTCGGGTTGGTCGCCACGTTCATCTATGTATTCATCTACACCCCTCTCAAAAGGCGCACGCTGTGGGCGGTGCCCGTGGGCGCGGTCTCCGGCGCGCTGCCTCCGGTGATGGGGTGGGCGGCGGCCACGGGTAGTATCGACGCGGGAGCGCTCGCGCTCTTTGCGGTGATCTTCTGGTGGCAGATGCCGCATTTTCTGGGCATCGCCCTCTACCGCGCCGACGACTACCGCGCCGCCGGCTTGCAGATCGCGCCGACCCCGGAGCGCTACCCGCTCACCATCGCCGCGGTGCGCCTGGGCGCGCTGCTCACGCTCGCCTCGGCCGCCGCGATCCCCTTCTTCGCCGACACCGACGCCGCCTTCGTGGTGCTCGTAGTCCTCGGCGCGCTCCTGCCGACCGTCTACGCCTTTCGACCTGTCAATGCCGGTGATGTGGCCGGTTGGGGCCGGCGCGTCTTCCTCTCCAGCTTGGTGACCCTGCCATTATTGGCGTTGGCTGCTTTGGTGCAGTTGATGGTGGGTTGAATGGTCCCTCGGTGAGGTCGAGGGAAAACGCGTCATCGGACGCATCAACTTTCCATGAATTCCGGACGAACGTGGTCCTCATGTGTCCGGGGGCTCATCCGCTGGACAATTCTTCCCCGGGGTACAATCCCGTGCCGCGCATCGAGGGGCAGCTGGGCAGCATCGATTACCCTCAAAACCTCAATGGATGCAATCCATTAGGTGGCGGTCGTCGGGTTGTGTCTTTCAGTATATATTGCATTGCTCAAATCTCTATGCAATCCTATTGATTGGGAAAATATTTGTTTGGTTCTGCTCAGTTTTCACTGGGTTAGGGCGAATCAATCGTCCGAGAGCCCGCGATCTGAACAGCTGTTTTTGGGATCGCCGAAGTCCCGGGCCGAAGCGAGGAGGGGGATCGGCCACGCTCATCTCCTGCCGCGCGGCGCCGACGAGGCATCAAGAGGTTATGTCGTACTCATGATCATTCACCCCAAGCTCCAGCAGTTGCTCGACACGCTCGATCTCGACGATCCCCACCAAGCCCCCACTGATGATGAGTGGACCGACCTTTTGGTTCAGCTCAACCAGAGCTTTGCCGATTCGGAGCGCAAGCAGTTTTTGCTCGATCGCACCCTCGATACCCTCGATGAGTCGTCACGCGAGTTCAAAAATAAGGTCGAGGCCGAGCGCGAGAAGCTCGAGTCGGTCCTGGGGGCCATCCAAGATGGGGTGTGCGCATTGGATCGGCGTGGTCGACTGTTGTTTATCAACCGCGCCGGCCAGCAGTTATTGGGCGCGACTCAGCAGCAGATCAGCCTCGACTCGGTGCTCGATCGATTTCATCTCACCGGTGAGGCCGAAGGGGCGGGCCCCAAGGCGCTGCTCGAGCGGCTCAACCAGGGCAAGGCCCTGCGTGACGACGACGCGAGGCTCGAGGTCCATGATGGGGGGCAAATGCCGATTTCGTGCATCTTTAGCCCCATCCTCGAGCAACAAAAGGTCGCCGGCATGGTGGTCGTCTTTCGTGATGTCACCGACCAGAAGGAAGCCGCCGACCGAATGCAACAGCTCAACGAGGAGTTGACTGTGGCCCGCGATCAAGCCGTGGCGGCCAACCGCGCCAAGAGCGCGTTTTTGGCCAATATGAGCCACGAGCTTCGCACCCCGCTCAACGCGGTCATCGGCTATACCGAACTGATCCGCGAGGACTCTCAGGACTTCGGCTACGGCGAGATCGAGCCCGACCTCGACAAGATCCACGTGGCCGCCAACCACTTGCTCAGCCTGATCAACGACATCCTCGATCTCTCCAAAATCGAGGCGGGCCGCCACGAAATCGTCTGGGAGACGTTCGCGCTGTCTCCGCTCATCAGCGACGTCGAGTCGACGGTGAGCCCTCACGCGAATAAAAATGACAATGAGTTGATCGTCGAGTACGCCGATGAGCTGGGCGATATTCGAGCGGACCGGATCAAGCTGCGCCAGATCTTGATCAACCTGCTGAGCAACGCTGCCAAGTTCACCAGCAAAGGCACGGTCGGATTGAAGGTGCGTCGGGAGGCGACCGAGCTGGGCGACCAATTCGTCTTCGACATCTACGACAACGGCATCGGCATCTCTCCAGAGAAGCTCGCCGATCTCTTCGATCCGTTCACCCAGGCGGATAGTTCGACGACCCGTGAATACGGGGGCACCGGCCTGGGGCTGACGATCACGCGCCACTTCTGTCAGATGATGGGCGGTGACATCAACGCGGAGAGCGTCGAGGGGGAGGGGTCGACCTTTACGGTGCGTCTGCCCGCCCCATTGACCCCGGGCGCCGCCCAGGTCATCGACGCCGCCGAGCAGAGCTCCGAGCGCAGCTTACCGCGCGACAATCATACCGTGCTGGTCATCGACGATGACCCCACCGTACACGACCTGCTTCGGCGCCAATTGGGCCGAGCCGGCTACCGCGTCGTGACGGCAGACAGCGGGTTGGAGGGGCTCCGATTGGCGCGAAGCGTGTCTCCGAGCGTGATCACGCTCGACGTGATGATGCCGGGGCGCAGCGGGTGGGAGGTGCTCTCCCAGCTCAAAAGCGACGAGGTGGTCGCCTCCATCCCGGTGGTCATGCTCACCATGGTCGTCGACCGCAAGAAGGGCATCGCTCTGGGCGCCGACGACTATTTGGTCAAGCCGGTCGCCACCGACACCCTCCTCGAGGTGCTCAGCCGCTTCGACGGGGCCGGCGGCGCTCGCCACGCGCTGATCGTCGAGGACGATCCTCCCACTCAGGAAGTCATGGAGCGCGCGATGAGCGGGGCGGGCTGGCAGACGATCACCGCTTCTAATGGGCGTCTGGCGCTCGAGCGCCTCGAAGAAGCCGAGCACGTCCCCAGAGTCATCTTACTCGACCTGATGATGCCCGAGATTGACGGGTTTGAATTCTTGCGCGAGGTGCGAAAGACACCGGCCTGGGCCGAGATTCCGGTCATCGTGGTCACCGCCCGTCAACTGTCGCGAGCCGAACTCGAGCAGTTGGAGCTGGTCACCGAGCGCATCATGCAAAAGGGCAACTTTACCGGCCGCGAGTTGGTCGATGAGATCGACCGCATCGTCTCACAGGCGATGGTCTTGCCCGCCGAGGCAAACGGATAGGACAGGTAGCGTCGAAGGCATGTACGCGTCCTGTGGCGCGCAGAACCCACCCTCTTTTTAGCGGAGCTTATCATGGCCGAACTCGAGGCGAATTGGCTCGATGGATACGATTTTCTCTTTGTCGCCGACGCCCCCGTTTGCGCGCATTGTCATCACTATAATCTATTCATCGACAAAACCGTCGATGACGCCCTGGGAGTGGTCGAAGGGACACGTCTGCGCACCGAGACGGCGCGAGAATTCTTCTACCAATTGCTCGAAGGGGTCTTCGACAACGGTGAGGTGGACTCTGCCGAGGAGCGCCTGAATCTGGCCAGTGAGCTCTTCGCTGCTTGTGGCCACGGCCAACTCGATCTGTCCACGCTCGGCGAAAACGGCGGCCAAGTCTACGGTGATCACCTCCACTATTCGTACAGCTGGAATGAAAAACACGCCGGGGTTGAGACTCGCTACCATCCCGCCGACGCGACTGCCGCCGGCTTTGCGGCGGCAGCCCTCGCCCTGGCATACGGCCATGCTCCCGAGACCGTGCTCGCCCGCGAGACACGCTGCTTGGTGTTGGGCCACGATCGCTGCAAATTCGAACTGACCATCGGCGACGGCGAAGCCGCGGAGCACTCGCCGCGGGTCGACCGCGACTCGGTCGTAGCGGTCACCCCGGAGCCGTTCGGCGGGATACGGGAGGAGGAGGTCGAGGAACTCTCCGAGCGCCTCAAAGCGTTCTTGGCCGGGGTCGCCGGTGACGAGCGCGGGCTTATCCAGGCCTTCGGGGTCTTTGTCACCTTCAACCCCTCCAATCTCTATAACCGGCTCTCCTACGATCTGCTCGACATACTCCGCCGTGAGCATCCCAGCTATTTGGAAGTCGCTGCCGGCCTGTTGCGTGAGGCCGGCCGCATGTGCGGCTTCAACACCTTCGGCGGGATCATCCGATCACCTGAATGGGAGGCCCTGACCGGCACCGGCGAGCGCGATATGCTCACCGTGGCGCTGCATTCGACGGTCATCGCCCGCGGGCTGGGATTCGGACGTTGGTCGGTCGCCGACTTCGAACCGGGTCGCACGCTGATCCTGCAGGCGCCGTCGACCTATGAGGGACCCTATCACCGGATCCGCCATGGCTCGGAGGGTTCGGCGTCGTGCTTTTTATTCGAGGGAGCCAGCGAAGCGATCGCTCAACTGGGTCACGCGGTCGATTGGAGCACCGGACCGGAGTTCAGCCCGGCCATGTACGAGGAGGTCTTCGAGGCCGGCAATAATCCGTGGCGCGCCGAGCAAACCCGGTGCGTGTGCAAAGGCGATGACTTTTGTGAAGTCACCGTCACCCATCAGGGATAGGAGCGAAGGTGAGCGGGTCAGGCGAATGCGAGCAGCGACTCCCCCTTAACTTGCGCCACGAGCGCTCGTGCATCGACCATCTTCTGTGGCGATGCGATTTGCCCGATGACGTCGACCTCGCACGCTTGGGCGAGGCGCTGGCCGAGCGCGGCTGTGAACAGAAGGGAGCCGGCGCCGGCCTGCCCCTTTTGCTCGCCTTCACCCCCGAAGAGCATCGCATCTTGGTTGTGCTGACCACTCGACGCACTCAGCTTCGTCTGCACTACGAAACCCCCAAAGACATCCGCGTCGAGGCGGCCCGCGACCTGGCCACCCTCTTGTCTGAGGCCTGTGAAGAGGCGAGATGAGGTGATTTTTCGCCCGATATGATCGACATCATATCGCGTCCTCAAAAAGTACGTATAACTGATCTCAGTACACGCGTTGTCGATCGGACTTTAAGTCCTGGCCCGGTACTCACCCCGGTCGAC
>CAYLTX010000037.1:0-48443 GCA_964386725.1 uncultured Bradymonadales bacterium
GGGGAGGGGGGGGGCAGCGCCGTGTTTTGAGCTTGACGCGTTTGTACTGGTCCGGCCACTCGATGTCGACGCCAAGCTCGGCGGCGGCGTGCAGCGGCCAGTTCGGGGAGCGCAGGAATTCGCGGGCCATCTGGACCAGATCGGCCAGGCCTTCCTTGATGATCGTCTGTGCCTGGGCCGGCTCGATGATCAGGCCGACCGGCGCCGACGAGTGTACTTGTATGTACTATGGCGTGAGCTTCTCGTCGGCCGCGGACGGCCGCCAGATCCAGGCCAAGCCGCCGAAGGTCAGCGCAGTGGCGATCGAGTTGGCATAGATTTGAGTCTCGGGCCAGATCACGCCGATGACCGCCGACAGAGCGAAGGGAATCGCAAGCAAGCTCAGACGCAGATCGGCCATCAGACCGATGGCGACCAGTGTAAGCGTGTACGTCGAGGCGTCGGAGATGCGCGCCAAGACCAGGCCCTCATCGTGAAACCAGGTGGTCCAACGAACAAACGCCACCACAGTGGTCATCGTCACGAGCAAATAGACGACCCGCCGGTTGACCTCGTTGGCGAAGAGCCGCTTGCGAAAGGCGAAGATGCCGACGCCGACGATGCCGAGGTTGCGGAACCCGGCCACCATATGGTTGTGCAGCTCTTCGGCGTGGGTGATGTCGCCGCCGTCGATCCGGATTGCGGCGTATAGACTGGTCCCCGTCCACAACACCCCGAAGATGATCGCCAATAAGCTGCGCGTAGAGGTGGCGGTTTGTAGGTCGAGGTTTTTCTCGAGCCGCTTGAGCCGCGCTAGCTCCTCGCCCTCCTCGTCGAGCTGTCGAGCCAGCGCCGCAGCGCGCTCTTCCAACGCCGGGCGAGGCTCGGGCAACTCGGCGATGCAGGCCCGCGCCGCGTCGAGGCTGGCCTGGCGCAACGAGTAGTCGGCCATCACCTCCAGGCAATGTTGCAGCCCTTCAGCGGCCTGCGGATTCTCCGGCCACATGCGCAGGGCCTGATAGAAACCGAAGCGACACTCCCCATAGGTGTCGTGGATGTCCAGCGCGTCGGCCTCCTCCGAGGCCAACAGCTCGTCGAGTTCGACGCCCTTTTGCTGGGCCGAATTGCTCAGCGCGACCGACTCCCGATGTCGAAGATAATCCTGCAGGGCGTCCCGGAAGGCCTCGACGCTCGCAAATCGCTGTGCCTTGTCGCGGTGGCAGGCCCGATTGGCGATCGCCGCCAGCTCCGCGGGGATGTCGTCTGCGTAGTCGTGCGGCTTAGATTGGTGGGCGGCGAACATCACCTGCAACATCGTCTCGCCGGTGTGGCGAGGCCGGCCGGTCAACACTTGATGGAGGGTCGCCCCCAAAAGATAGACGTCGGTGAGCTCGTCGATCTCCTCGGCCGAACTCGTGGTCATCTCCGGGGCCATATAGGAGGGCGTCCCGGACATCCCTCGGGCCTGCGCGCGGTGCGGCAGCAAGGATTTGTCATCATCGAGGCTGACCGCGATGCCCCAATCGAGCAGGTAGACCTCGTCGAAGTGGCCGATCATGACGTTCTCGGCCTTGATATCCCGGTGGAGGATCCCTCGGCTATGGGCAAATCGAGCCGCGTTGGAGACCTGAATGAGAATCTGGAGATGCCTCTCCAATTCGTCTGCCCGACTGTGGCTGTCGTCTTCGATCAACTCGAGCCACGAGATCCCCTCGACGCGCTTCATGACAATCAGCGGTGCGCCGTCTTTGGTTCGGCCCACCGTATAGATCGGGATGATATTGGGGTGCTCCAAAAAGCCGGTGACGTAGGCCTCCTGGAGCAATGCCTCGGCCGCGGCGTCGCTGGTCTCCTCGCGGGTAGTCTTGACGGCGACCTCGCGATCCAATGACAGCTGATTCGCCAGCCGCACCACGCCCATGCCGCCTTGGCCGAGGGTACCGATGACATCCAGATCCGGCAGCGCGCTGCCCAGCGTGCCCTCGGCCAACACCAACTCCGGCAGGGTGTGCAGCGCGTCCCGCCGGCGGTCCCGGGCGACCTCTTCATCAGCGCGAAGCGTCCCGGACGGATCCATCTGCAGGGTCGGGGTGTCGATCCCGAGGGTCTGCAGGTGGGTCTCGAAGGAGGCGATGTCACGGAACTTCGACATGGAGGCTCTTGCGGGTCAGCGACGGCCAGACAGACGGCTTTCAAGCCGCCCCGATCATGTCATGCCTGCTCGCCAACTGGCAAGAACAGACGCCTCATCGCGCCAAAAAGCCGCCGTCGACGGGGATGGCGCTGCCGGTGACGAACGAGGCCTTCTCCGAGCACAACCAGACGACCGCGTCGGCGATCTCCTGGGGCGTCCCCATGCGTCCCACCGGCTCCATGGCCACGTATTGACGCTCAATCTCTGGATCATTTTGAGTGGTGCGCTCGACCATGGGGGTGTCGATGACGCCGGGGCAGATGGCGTTGATCCTGATGCCGGTCTCGGCGTATTCGAGCGCCGAGGCCTTGGTCAGACCGACCACACCGTGCTTGCTGGCGACATAGGCGGGCAAATTCGCGAAGCCGCTCAGCCCGGCCACCGACGACATATTGACGATCACCCCGTGCCCGGCAGCGGTCATCAACTCGAGTTCCTCGGACATGCAGTAGAAGACGCCGTCGAGGTTGACCCCGATCGTGTGCCGCCAATTCTCCAGCGAGCAATCCCCGGTGCGGGCCTGCTCGCCTTCGACGCCGGCGTTATTGCACGCGAAATCGAGCCGGTCGTAGGTTTGGCCGATCGTGTCGAAGAGCTGCGCGACCTCGTCAACCGAGGAGACGTCAGCGTGCACGTAAATGCCCTCCTCTCCCATCTCGCGAACCATGCCCAATGTCACTTCACCGCCGGCATCATCGACGTCGGAGACCACCACACGAGCGCCCTGGCGAGCGAACTCGACGGCGGTCGCCCGTCCGATTCCGGCGCCTGCGCCGGTCACGAGTGCGACTTTTCCCTCGAAACTTTTGTCGGTCATTCAAATATCCTCGTTAGTTATGTGAAAAATTGTCTCAAATAAAATAACCACAGCCCGATCTCTTACGAAGAATCGGGCTGTGGTCAGGTTCTGGCAGTCAGTTGAGCCCTGACGCTGAGCGCCGGAGTGGCGGGTGTGGACGAGGGCGCAAATTGTGCAGCCGCCTCTCACCTACCGCAAAGATTGCGGCTATCCATTACCAGCCCGTCGTCGCCAGGCTCCCGAAATAGTAGAGAATGCCCAGGGTCGCCAGCGTCGCGACGATGAGCACGGCCACCCCGATCAGCGCGTTGCGGCGCCCCTCGTGGGCCATATAATCGGCCGCCCATTGGTCGGCCTGGTCGATCGTTTTCTTGGTCTCGGTGGTCATGTGGTCCTCCACGGGTTGGGGTTCACGTCCATGCGACGATTACGCAGCAGTAGAGAATGCAACTTACGGACCACCCCCCCGAACTCACCCCTCGTCGGTGTCACTTTCGAGCAACTCGCCAAGCGCGTTGAGGATGTCGATATAACTGATGATGCCGACCAATTGCCCGCCGCTGTCGACCACCGGAAGTGCAGATAGGCGGTGTTCGACGAGTCGGTCGAGGGCCCCCTTCAGCGGCTCGGTGGGCCCAGCGATAATGACGTCGGCTTCGGCCACGAATCGCGTCTTGAGAAACGTCCGGACCGACGACTTCATATACTCCTCGTAGTCATCCCGGTCAGCGCCGAAATGAGCGGCGACGCCGGCCACCGAACCCAGCTCGCGCTTGCTGATAATGCCGACGACAGACCCACCGTCCATCACCGGCAGGTGGCGCACTTTGTGTTTGTCCATCGCCCCCAACACAGAATCGAGCGTCGTATCCAGCGATGCTGCTACGACATAATCGGTCATCACGTCTCTGACGAGCATTGTAGGTCTCCCTCCTTAGGAGAATTCGAGCAGGCTCAAGCCGTTCGATATTCGAACTCTGCAACTTGCAGACCACGGTTTCGCCCCCCCTGCGACAATTTGCCACATTGGCACGAGCCGCGCGATTAGCCATCTTCGACCGCGCAAGATACAGCCGTGAGCACCGATGGCACGCGGCATCTGATTACTTCTAAGGAGGCAGTATGAAATTCGGCGAGAAGAGTTGCAAACGGTGGGTGCAGATCTTGGGCGCGATGCTCGTGATGGTCGTCGCGGTGGGCTGCGGCGACGCCGACGATGCCGACGATGAAGAGAATGAGACCAGCGCGCAGGTCGAGTCGGAGGACGGGCACTTCCAAGCCAGCTTCACCCACGATCCGGCGCCCCCACAGACCGGCGACGCTGAACTGCATTTCGAACTCTTCGATGCCGACGGAGAAGTTGTCGCCGACGCGGCGATCAGCGTCGAGCCCTGGATGCCCGCCCACGGCCACGGCTCCCCGGAGACGCCCTCTGTCATGGAGATGTCCGAGGGCAACTACCACGTCACCAATATCGTCTACAGCATGCCCGGCACCTGGGACTTGCGCATCGACGTGGACGCCGGCGAGGTCAGCGACCGCTTCGTGGTCACCTATGAGGTTCAGTAATCATCTCCTGGTTACCAACGTAAGTCCTATGAGGGAGTATGCTTCATGTCGAATCTACTGCGTCACTCGAACTCGAGGACTCTAAACTCCGGCGCCTTGCTGCTGGGGGTCCTGGTGGCGGCGACCTGCCTGTTTACAGGCCGGGACGCCGCTGCACAGGCGTGCTGTACGGCCACCGGCGCCGGTGAACTCAGCGTGGTCGGCCGCTGCTACGACGGCGTGGCGGCAGCACAAATCTCATACGAGCGCGCCTGGGGGAGCTATGATGTCGATGGAGAGTATAACCCCATGGGGGATGCAGAGATCGACGACTTCATCCTCACCCTGGGCGCCGGGCAGCGCGTGCTGACGCGCTCGTTGCAGGTCCATGCCAGTGTGCCCCTGCGAATGCAATACCGGCAGTTTGGCGACGCCGACGGGGATATGGCGACGCGCCTCGGAGACGCCGCCTTTGCGCTTCGCTGGACGGCTCTCGAGGACAAGATGGGCGGGGTCGACTTCGACAAGCTCGACTCGCTGGTGCCATTTCTCGATGCGTATATCGCTCTGAAAGTACCCAGCGGGCGCGCTCCCGAGGATAGCGAGAGCACCACCGGCGCCGACATCACCGGCGACGGCGCCTGGCAGGCTCTCGTGGGCACGAAAGTCTCCAAATTCATCACTCCCAGCCATGTACTCGCCGTACAGCTGGATTATATCCACGGCTTTGCCCGCGATATCGACCACGGCAGCGCTGAACCCATCGCATTTGCCCCCGGCGAGGAGTTCTCGGCGCGCTTGTCCTGGCTGCAGATCCACGACCTCTTCTGGTCGTGGGGGACGTTTGCCAAAGGACAGTGGGCCACAGACGCCAGCCAGAACGGTGCGATCGTCGAGGACAGCGCCACCGAGCGGTTTCGCTTCGGCGCGCACATCACTCACGCCATCTCCTTTCCCCTCTGGGAAGTCACGCTCTCCGGGTCAGTCGACACCTGGTGGGATCACGCCGGCCAAAACCTGCCCTACGTCGGCCCCTCGGGCGCCGTCACGCTGCGACGCAACTGGTACTGAGTGCAATCACGTAGCTCACTCGGCTTGCGGATGGCTTGCGCAGCGCCGAGAGTGATTGCTGATCGGCTGTAAGAGACTTAGAAAGTCAGATACGGCTCTGGCACGCCACTTGCGTGTAATTGCGGCTGAGTTTCGAGTGGGCGCCTCGGCGCAGTCACGCAGACGTTCTGAGCTTTCGACATGAGCCTATCCAAATCCAAAAGCGAGCTTCGCGACGTCAACGCCGTCAACTTCGACTGGCTCATCAAGCTGCGTTGGGTGGCGGTGGTCGGCCAAACGGTGCTCATCGGTGCCGCCCAGTGGTTGCTCGACTTCGCGCTGCCGTTGGGCGGACTGTTCGGCATCATCGCGCTCACGACGGCGACCAACGTCGGGCTGGAGTGGTGGCAGCGCCGAGGCCGTGGGGTCTCCGAGGGGCTTCTGGCGGGCGTGCTCATCGCCGATATGGGGCTGCTCACCTTCTTACTATTCATGACGGGCGGCCCGGCCAATCCGTTCAGCTTTATATATCTGGTCCACATCTCGCTGGCCGCCGTCGTGCTGCGGCGCAACTGGCTGGTCACCGGCGTCTTCGTGCTCGCCGGCGCCCTCTACGGGGTGTTGTTTCTGGTACATTCCGGCTGGCACGAGGTCGGAGCCGGGTCGACCGGACATATGCGCTCTCATATGGAAGGGATGTGGGTCGCCATGGTCGTGACCGGCGGGCTGACCGCCTACTTTATCCACACCATCCGCCGCGCCCTGCAGCGCCACGAGGACGCGCTCGACGCCTTCCGCGAGGACGAGGCGCGCCGCGAAAAGCTTGCCTCATTGGCCACCATGGCCGCGGGCGCTGCCCACGAGTTGTCGACGCCGCTGTCTCTGATCGCGGTGGTCGCCAAGGAGCTCGAGCTGCGCCTGGAGGATACCGGAGACGAGCACGCCGTCGAGGATGCCGTCCTCATCCGCGAGCAGGTGCGCCGCTGCCAACAGATCCTGGGGCAGATATCGACGCAGGCCGGCCGCCACCCGGGCGAATCGTCGCGGTGCATCGAGGCCGCTGACCTGGCGGGGCAAATATTGGAGCGAGTGCGCGCCCCCGAGCGTGTGCAGCTCCACGACACCAGCGACGGCGCCTGCACGGAGGTACCACTGAACGCCGTGGCAGGCGCGATCGCCGAGCTCATCCACAACGCCCTGGATGC
This sequence comes from uncultured Bradymonadales bacterium, assembly GCA_964386725.1. GTDB lineage: Bacteria > Myxococcota_A > Bradymonadia > Bradymonadales > Bradymonadaceae > CAYLTX01. The sequence goes on from CAYLTX010000037.1 coordinate 6,776, forward strand.
ATCGGACGATGGCGCCGGGGTGCGCTTGGAGCTTGGAAGCGACGCCGATTGGCTTTATATGGAGGTCGTCGACCGGGGCGCGGGCATGGCCCCGGAGGTCGCCGCCCGGGCGGGCGATCCGTTCTTTACGACCAAGGGCCCCGACGAGGGAATGGGCATCGGGCTGTATCTGGCCAGCCAGCTCTTCGAGCAGCTCGGCGGCGCGCTCGACATCGACAGCGAGCCGGGACGGGGCACCCGCGTCAGCGTGCGGCTGCCGCGCGCAACACGGGTGAGCGTATGATCTGCGCATGATCTGAGTCATACCGACAGGGTACGTGTGCGAATACGTTCATGCTACGATGTAGTAGTGCCCGCTTGGAGGTAGAGATGAGCGCGACACCCAAACCGAGAAACCAACCCGACCTGCTGCTGGTCGACGATAGCGATATCTTCCGCCGGCGCCTCGCCCGTGCTCTGTCGGATCGCGGCTACGAGGTCCGAATGGCGTCGAATTACGACGAGGCGATGGCCGCCGTCGACGAGCACGCCCCCGAGATGGCCGTCATCGATCTGCGCATGCCCGGCCCCTCCGGCTTGGAGTTATTGCGCGATATGAGGAAGGCCGCCCCGAGCGTCGAGGCTGTGGTGCTGACCGGCTACGGCAGCATCGCCACCGCGATCGATGCGGTGCGCCTGGGCGCGGTCAACTACGTGCAAAAACCCGCCGACGCCGACGACCTGCTCGCCGCCTTCGAGCATGCGGCGTGCAAGCCGCTCGAGGCCGTCGACCACGACTACGACGCCCCTTCCCTGGCCCGCGCCGAGTGGGAGCATATCCAGCGGGTGCTACGCGATTGCGGCGGCAATATCTCCGAGACCGCCAGGCGCCTTGGCATCCACCGGCGCACCCTGCAGCGCAAACTCGACAAATTCGCACCGTAATTCGTTCTTGGTTCTTGGTTCTTGAACTTCGCAGCCCGGTTGACCGACAACGCCACAAGAGCCCGAAACCAAGAAACCCAGACGCAAAGCTTCCAAGCAGCAAACACACCGCGCCAAGCAAGCGCGCGGCGTGACTGCAAGAATCAGGGGCCAAGTAGATGTGTCGCCGCGGCCGGCGTCATGCCCGAGTGGCTGTGTCCCACGTTGGGCACGATATCCAGGGTCCAGTGGAACGGCAGGCCGGCGGCGAGCGCGTCTTGTTGGGCGGTGGTGTAGTAGAATTGGCCGCGCTGCAGGCGGTTGAGGCCCTGCGCGTCCGCTTCCGAGGTCGTTCGAAGATAGGAGCCGCGGTTTATGTCGTCCTCGCCCAGGAGCACCACGAGTTCGTGGGCGAATAGCCTCTCGAGCCTGGTGGAATTGGGCGGGGCGCCCTGGACGCCGTAGGGCATATAGAAGTTCCGGTCGCTCCCGCCACCATCGCTCGCCATCGTATACCAGCCGGCGTTCGCCGCCACCGCCTTGTCGACCCGAGCGTCCGGCCGGAAGGTCAGCAGGCGATGGACGAACTGACTGCCCGCGCTGTGTCCGTAGATCGAATAACGGCAGCTCGCGTTGCCCAACTCGTTACGTACAGCTTCGAAGAGATGTTCTATCTCGCTGTGGGTATAGTCATCAGGATCTCGCCAATCTCTGGGATCGTAGGTGCCTGTATAGGGTGTCCCCGAGGTGCCGACGCCGAGCTGGTAATCTTCGGAGCCCGGATAGTGGGACTTCGGAAACTCCGGCGCGATCGCCAGCACATTATGCCCGTCGACCTCGCTTCGCCAGGCATCGAGATAGTCGTCGGCGTTGCGGTTGACGCCGTGCATGATGAATACGATTTGACCGGTGGCCGGATCGAATTGTGGGCTGCGGTGCGTATACGCCGTGAGCGTGTTGCCGTCCCGCGCGATGAATTGAAACTGTCCCCGCCTGTTGGCCAAGCCGGATGCATTGATGAGCGTCGACGGGTAGGGATCGACCTCGAGACACGCGGGATCTTGGACGCCGGCATCTGCGTCTGCACCGGCAGCTGCGTCTCCTGCGTCAGTCCCGTTCGAGCCGCCTGCATCAGCGGCACTGCCCGTGTCCAGACCTCCGCCCGCGTCGCGCACATCGCCGCGGCCGTTGTCGCCACCCGCGTCGATCTCGCCACCCGCGTCGATCTCGTCGTCCGCGCCGTTGTCGGCGCCCGCGTCTATCTCATCGTCCGCGCCGTTGTCGGCGCCCGCGTCGCGATCATCGTGGTCGTCATCGCCGCCCGCGTCGTCGTCGCCCCCTCCACCGTCGCCACCCTCACCGTCGCCACCACCATCTGCGCGCCTGTCACTACGCGCATCGCGCTCCGCGTCGGCATCACCAATGCTATCCGCGCCGGCGTCGTCGATAGAGTCGAGACGGCCGACGTCACCAGCGTCGCCGGCAGCCTCGGCGTCGCCGCCGGCGTCGTCATCATCGAGCGTGCCTTGCGCCGACGACGCGCTATCCGGCCCGCCGTCGGAGTGGTCAAACCGGCGCACTTCTGTCCGGCTGTCGTTGCAACCAAGGGTAAAGAATAAGACGAGGAGAGAGACTAACAACTGGAATTTCACTGCCATGACCTACTGCGTAAGCGGTTGAATTCAATACATTATCACCGATCACGCGATGAAATTTCCAGCCATTCTTTTCGCCCTCTTGCGCCCTCCTCACCCGCACGTTTTCAAGCTTGCACGCGCACCAGCCAAGCTAAGCCGCCAGCTCACAAAATCGAGCGCCGGACATCAACTCCGGCGCCGGCCGATAACCGGCGCCGGCCCATAGACAGTCGGCGTGACTGCACCATACGGCATCAGGGACACACCATCTCGTCATCATTACCCTCGATGACGAGGCTGCCGGCGACGCTGACGCCGTCGACGAGTGCTTCAACCGCACAGGTTGGCAGCGCGAAGTTGTAGGCGATGCGCAGGCGGCCGGCGACGCGGGTGAGCGCGTCCATCTCGAGGACGCTCAGCACGTCGTTGTTCTCGACGGTGGCGAAGCCTCCGATGAGCTCGAGTGAGTTAAGGCGCGCCTCGACAAGCGCGTCATTCGCGCTCAGGATCAAGGCGGCGTAGCGCGCCTCGGCGGGCCTGTGCACGCTCTCGAGCATGGGGAGGTCGACCTCGGTGAGCGCGAAGTTGCGGAAGATGTGCAGCGGCCCGTCGATGACTCGAAGGGCGTCAAAGGAGGTGGCCGTCTGTAGCTGATCGTTATTGGCGATGACCAACCCGGCGCCGATGGTTTCGAGATCTTCGAGCCCGGCGAGGTCGACGAGGTCCTGGTTGTCGGTGACGGCCACGTATTCGCCGACGCTGCGAAGCCCGCCGAGCGCCTCGAGGCTTTCGATGCCGGCGGTGTCTTGGATGTACAGCCCACCTGTGATCTCGAAGCAGCCGGCGATATCGGTGAATTGCTGCAGGTCGGCCGGGCCGTCGATGATGACGTCGCCGTCGACGGTCGCGCAGTCGTCGACCGGCGGCTCGCCGTCGCGCTGGTCGGTGAGCCTGGCGAGGAAGGCGTCGGCGGTGGTGGTGGCTAAATCGCCCCCAGCGATATCGACAAAGGCACCGGCGACATAGATTGCTCGCGGGTGGGCGGCGACACCCCCGAAGTCGCCGACCTCCTCGTCGACGACCTCGAAGCTCGCCTCGAAGGTGCCGTCCGTGTCGTAGCGGCGCACCGAGACGCCGCCCTCGACGCGCTGGAACATTCCGAGCAGAGCGAAGTCGTAATTCGTCACCGCGTCGCCGCTCGCATAGAGAGCGCCGTCTCGAAATACGACTCCCTCGAGAGGCGTCGGGCTAAGGCGCGTCCATGCCTCCTGGCCGTCAGGATCGAACCTGCGGATGAAGTGATGCTCGACGGGGGCGCGCGTGCCGTTGATGAGTTCGAATAGATGGCCCGACCCGACGACGTAGGCTTCGTCGTCGTCGCCAATCGCCACGCCGAAGGCGGCGTCCTGGCCGACGGGTCGGTCGGCGTTTTCATCTTCGAGGTCGAAGCTCTGCTCCCAGACCACCTCGCCGTCGGCGGTCAAGCGGGCGATGGTGGCGACCCAGCCCGGCAGCAGCGCGCCGATGGTCACCGGCCGGTGGCCGACGACGTAGAGCACGTCGCCCTGGATCTCGATGTCCTCGTTGAGCGAGGCGACGTCTTGGTGCCACAGCAGCCCACCGTCGCTACCGTAGGCGCGCACCCAGCCGCGGTATTGGTCAAATCTGCCGACACGCTGGCGCTCGAAGCCTGCGACATACACACGGCCGTCGGCGGCCGTGGCGGAGGTCGCCGCCGTATTCGTAAACGGAAAGACGCCGGGTGCGCCGATCTGGTCGGTCCACAACAACTGGCCGTCGGCGTCGAAGGCGCGCACGACCGCGTCGTTACGCAGGACGTCAGAGCCTTCGGAGTGTGGGAATTCGGAGGTGCCGGCCACATAGACCTGCCCCTCGTCGACCGCGACACCGAAGACCTGGTCTTCGTCTTTGTTGCCGAATTGTGTGGTCCAGATGAGGTCTCCGTGGGGATTGTACTTGCGCAGGAAGCCGTCGACGCCGCCCACGCTCTGCTGGCCGTCGAGCGTTCCTTCCGTCGAGCCCGCCACGTACACCGACTCCTCGTCGACGACGACGTCGCGGGCCGCGTCGAGTTCGCCGGTGCCAAATCGATCGAGCCAGTCGAGACTGATCGCGCCTGACGATTGCGCGGTCGACTGGTCGTCGACCGGAGCGGGATCTGCTTCGCTGCAAGCGGCGACGAGCAACGCGCACGTGAAAGTAACTACCAGCCGCCGCATCGCAGCCCGACGTACAGGTGTATTCGTCTTGTTTCGCAACATGATCTGCCCCCCGGGTGTGATGTCGCTGTCATTGCTCCACAAGACGGAAGGTCAGCAGCATGCGAGAAGATGGCAACAGCCCAACTCACTTCGATGACGCGAGTGCCTCGCGCGGGACACTCGAGCAGGCTGACACTCCGTGGCGCACTCCACGACGACTCACGGACAACTCCCGCTGTCGTCATTGCCCTCGATGGTCACCAGACCCCGCACATTGGCGGGCCCGACGTCCTGTAGAAGCGCCTGGGCCGCGCAGGTGGGAAGTGCGTGGTTATAGGCGATGCGAAAGCGCCCATCGACCTGACTCAAGGCATCGAAGCAGAAGCCGGCGAGCACGTCGTTATTCTCGATATGCAACAGCCCGGCGAACTCCAGCGCGCATATATCGAGGCTGACGAGGGCGTCGTTGCCGCCGACGACCAGCGTGCCGGCGTGCTCGAGTGCCGCAAATTCGAGCTGCTCGAGCGCGGGGTTGCCGAAGATGTGCATCGGCCCTTCGACGCGCCGCAGGCTCGTCATCGACGTGGCTGACTCGAGCTGAGTGTTGCCCTCGATGACCAGGCCGATGTCGACCCGCTCGAGGTCGTCGAGGCCGTCGAGCGAGACCAGATCGGCGCTGTCGGTGATCGCCAAGAACTCGCCCACCGAGCGAAGCCCGCTCAAAAAGCTCAGGTCGGTGATCCCCGCGGTGTCCTGGACGTAGACGCCGCCGGTGACGTCGAAGCAGCCGTCGAATGGTTCGGTCTGAGCGGTGTCAGCCGGCGAGTTGACGATGAGGTCACCCTCGAGGACCTCGCATTCGGCCGGCGGCGGGGTGGTGTCATCCTCCTCGCGAAGCTGGGCGACGAAGGCGTCGGTGCGACCCTGGCTATCGAAGCCCTCAAAGGCGCCCCAGGTTGTGCCGACCACGTCGAAACGCCTTCCGTCGATGGCAATATCGCTGGTGAAGTCGTCCACGGACGTGCCGAACTGAAACGTCCATAATATGTCGCCGTCGGGCGAGCGCTTTTGGGCGAAGGCATCGCTTGCACCGTCATTGGTAGATCCGGGCAAGGAGCCCAGGGTGCTGCCCGATAGGACGACCCCGCTGGAGTCGGCGTCGAGGCCGGTATAAAAGTCGTTGGCAGCCGTGCCAAACTGGCGCACCCACTCCAACCCGCCGTCGGCGTCGAGCTTGGCGATCGCGCCGTCGAACCCACCGAAGGAGGTCTGCCCGGGCAAGGTGCCGCTGGTGGCGCCTCCGAAATAGACGGCGTCGTCGACCGCTGCGACATCGTCGACGCCATCCTCCCCGGCGGTGCCGAACTGGCGAGTCCACCGCGGCTGGCCGCTTCGGGAGTACTGGCGCACAAACGCGTCGATGCCCCCTGCAGAGGTCGGCTGACCCAACCCTCCTGCGGTCGTACCGGCGACGTACACTCCGCTGGCGCTGGCGTCGACCGCGTTGGCGCGGTCGTCCTCGGCGGTGCCGAAACGCTCGGTCCACAACGCATTGCCCTCGCGGTCGAGCTTGTGAATAAAGGCGTCGAAAGGCTCTCCCGAAAGGCGCGGATGATCCGACGCGCCCACCTCGCCGACGATATACAGGCCGGACTGGTCGAGCGCGATCCCGTGGGCAGAGGTTCGCACCGAATCGTCGAATTCGAATTCGCGCGCCCACACCAGGGCGCCGTCTGGTGTGTATTTGAGCACGAGCGCATTGATGCGTGTGCCTTGATTCGCCGAAGCGAAGGTCTCGGTGCCGACGACGTACACGCCGGTCGCGTCGACCGCGATGCCGGTGGCGACCTCGATATCACCGGCGCCAAATTGGCGGGTCCACAGCACGCTTCCATCGGCGTCGTATTTGCGCACAGCGAAGTCCGGCCGACGATCGACCTGCTGGCCCGGCAACGTACCGCTGGTAAAGCCGGCGACGTAGACGTTGCCCTGGGCGTCGGTGTCGACGGCATTGGCTTGATCGACCGGCGCCGGATTCAACGGATTGGGATCGGGCGGCGCGCCGAATTGGTCGACCCAGGCCAGGTCCACCGTCACGCCGTTGACCGGCGCCTGGCGCTCACCGGCCTCCGGCGAGTCTGTGTTCACCTGGCCGCAGGCTATCAAGAGTGTGGCAACTGCGATGGCAAATAAGGTTTTCTTCTGCATGACTTCCCCCCGTTGAGAAATACAAATCAATTTGTGTGCGGGGCGCCAGCCCTAACGCAGGCGCGCCCCGCACCCAAAGCTCAAGGACAAACACCTCCATCATCAGTTGCGGCGATGATGATCTGTCCGCCGATATTCGCCCGGCCGACCATCTCGACCAAAGCCTCGGCCTCGCAGGTGGGCAATCGCGGATTGCCGAAGATTTGGAGCACCCCGTCGATCTGGGCCAGCGAGACGAGCTCGGTGACGCTGACCAGGTTGGCGTTGCCCTCGATGACGAGTCCTTCGCCGATCGACTCGAGCTGCTCGAGGCCGGCCAACGACTCCAGGTCGACGTTGTCGGCGATGCCGACATAGCCTCCCACCGATCGAAGCCCGCTCAAAAACTCCAGGTCGTAGATGTCGCTGGTTTGCTGGATGAACAATCCGCCGGTGATCTCGAAGCAGCCCTCGATCGCCACGATGCGGCCGATGTCTCCCGGGTCGTTCACCACCACATCCTCATCGATGACCTCGCAATCCTCGCCAGGAGGCGGAGGTGGCGGCGGCGGTGCCACGCCGTCCTCGACGATGCGTGTGAGAAAGGAGGCGGTCCCCCCCTGGGCGGTCTCGGCGGTGCCTGTCACGAATACCTGGTCGTCCCGGGCGGCGAGACCGCGCGCGAAGTTGTTGCGAGCGATGGCAAATGCAGTGTCCATATATCCTCGAGATCGGCGGTGTAGCGGCGCGCAAAGGCGTCGATGCGCGCCTCTCGGGTCTCTCCGGGCAGCGTGCCGCGGGTCCAGCCGGCCACGTAGAGCCCCTCGGCGGTGGCATCGATGGCGTCGATGACATCCAGCGCAGGCGTGCCAAATTGATCGGTCTGCAGCTCGGCGGCGTCGGCGCGGAATCTGCGCACGAAGGCGTCTTGGGCCCCGGCGCTCTCCCGGCCGAAGAACGCCCCCTCGGTGTGGCCGGCGGCGTAGACACTGTTGGCGTGGGTGGCGACGTCTGCTGCCTCATCGTCGGCCGAGGTGCCGAATTGCCGCGTCCAGATCTCCTCGCCGTTTCGGGCCACCCGGCGCACGAGGGCGTCGCGGCCGCCCTCGGTGGCCTCGCCGGGCAAGTCTCCGTCGGTCCAGCCGCTCACGTACACCCCGGCGTCGCCGGCATCGACGCCCGTGGCCGCGTCGTCGACGTCGGGGTCTCCGAAGCGCTCTCGCCACAGCAACTCCCCCTCTCCTGTGTCGAACTTGGCGACGAAGGCATCCATGGGCTCGGCCGGGAAGGTCACCCCGGCAAATGTGGCCGCCCAACCGGCGCGGCGAGCACCAACGCACAGCACAGCAATCCTACGCGATAAAATGATCGCATCACTCCCCCCTATTTGTTTGCCCCTCGTTGCGTCGAGCGGAACGCAGCCCCCTAACCTTCGCTGCGTACGAACCTGAATGTAGGAGAATGTAGGAGAAGTGAACCGTTGATGCTAATTGGGAGGTTGTGGGCCCCAGCCCCCCCAAACACATCCCAACATCAACACGACCTCCTACGCCGCCCTCCCTTCGGCCGGCCCGACTGGCTGAGTCAACGTGATGCACCTTTACGCCGAATCGCTGGGGATTAGCTTCTTCCTAAGGCAACAGCATAACAGCGAATTTGGGGGTTGGATCATCGTGGCCTGACTGTGTCGCCGGAGCACCCGCCTACGGGGTGGGGACTTCGCTGAGGCGCAGCCGTGGCCGATAGCTCTCTGTGCAAGTGTCGTCGCACACCTGGTGCCGCTATGTCGGGCTCTCGCTAAGGCCGTTGCCGGTGCCGTATCCGTAGCGTTTGCTAACTTCATCACATTTTATCAGGGGGAATTACCATGAGATTTTTGCGTGCCGTGGGGTGTATTTTAGCGAGTTCGGTTTTGGTACTGGCGACCGGCTGCTCGGGGGATTTGGATACGGAACCGCCGGGGTCTGCCGAGGCCGAGGGCTCGCTCAACGACTGTACGCCCGTCGAGAGCGTCGAATTATTGGCTGACCAAGATACCGTCGTCGGCGAAGTCCAGGTGTGCAACGACGACGATAATCTATACGTCGACTTCGTCACCTTTGGTGATTGGGAGATCGACGAGACGCATCTGGCGATCTCCACCGATGAGCCGAATGGCGGGGACTGGGAGGACTGGCTGACGCGTACGGGGAATGCGAAGCCGGGGAAGTTTCCGTATAGCAGCCAAGTATCCTATGAGATCCTCTTGGACGATCTCGGAGCATCCGAGGGCCACGAGCTTTACATCGCCGCACACGCGGTGGTGAGCCTGCCGGGGGCCAGCGGAGAGCTGGTTGCCAATGGAAGCTTCGAACAACCCGTGGTGGATACGTCACAAGGGTGGGATATCTTCGACGACGGCACCACAGACCTGGGTTGGAGTGTGGCTTGGACCGACGAGGTCGAGGCTATCGACGACTTCGGCGGACTCGATCGCCCCGAGACCGCCCATATGGAGTTGCACCGAGGTGGTGTGGGCGAAATCCCCGAAAATTGGTCTCCCTACGACGGTGACCAATATACCGAGCTGGATAGTGATTGGGACGGCCCGGGCGGTTCGGTCACCGGTGAACCCGCCTCCGTCGTCATTTCCCAAGAATTCGACACCCGCGGCTTCGAGACCTGTACCCTCGATTATGCATGGTCGCCGCGACCCGGCCATGACGATAACGCCATCGAGGTGCGGTGGAACGGCGATGTTGTGGACAGCCACTCCCAATCGGGAGTCGGCAATTCTTCCACGTCTTGGACGCCCGAAACCCAAATCGAGTTGGCTGGCGGAGACGAGAACACGCTGCTCGAGTTCGAAGAGACTGGAGAACCGGATAGCATGGGCATGTTCCTCGACGCGGTCAGCGTCACGTGCACCCGCACCGAGACCGCCTGGGGCGCGAACGTGAAGTTTGCCGAGACGATGTACCTCTCCGAGGAAAACACCCCCTCTTCAGGCACGTCCCGCATCTACGAGGTCGAACTCGATGACGCGGATGACAAAGCCCATCTCACTCAGCTTGTCGATCTCTCAGAATTTCCGCAGGCTCATATCGGCCATGCAGTCAATGATTCGATTCTCTATGCCATCGACAAAGAAAGCGGGAAGTTGGGGCTCTATGATATCGATGCCAGCAGTCTCGAACTCAAGACCATCGCAGATGCGCCTGCAGGCATTGTTTTGGCGGCTACGTCGCCAGACGGTGAGCTGTACTTTGCCAGTCAGAATAACGACTCTCTTTATAGAGTCGACGATGTCGACTCTGCTTCACCGACTGCAGTTCTCGTGGGGGACACCGGCATCAACGTCAACGGCGCGGACATCGCGTTTAGAGCCGATGGAACGCTGTACTTATGGACGAATGCCGGCTCGCAGCGAGGCCTCTACACGGTCGACCTCACTGACGGAAGCGCGAGCGCGGTCAACACCGGAAGCGGGCTCCCGAATTTGACCGGCCTAGCAGTGCGCGCCGGCGGACACGGACAGCTGGTCGGCTCTGAAGCTGAAAGTATGAATATGCATATCATCGACCCGGACACCGGCGCGATCGTCGACACCTTTACAATGCAGGACGAGGATGGCGATCATCTCCACGTATTCGGCGACATGACCATGGGTATCTTCAGCAAGGTCGTCGACTTCGGCACCCGATTCACCGAGCGTGGAAGCTGGGCAACCTACTTCACCTACATAGTGAAATAACCGCGGTAGAGCAGGTTGATGTCTGAGCCGATACAATGGGGGGCCACTTCATCAGTGGCCCCCCTTTTGCGTCTGAGCGGTCGCGTTCATCTGGGTGCTCGAGCGGCCGCAACCTGAGAATTGCCGCCGGCGAGGTTCCACAGGCGGTAGCCGCCCAGCAGATTACGCGCCTCGAGGCCGTGTTGGACGAGGATGCGCGTGGCCAGATAACCCCGCAAACCCTCCTTGCACAGCACAGCCAGTGGCGTATCTGCGTCGAGCTCGTCGAGGCGATCGCGCAGGCTGTCGAGCGGGATGTTGAGCGCGCCCGGGATCGTGCCCGCCTCGAACTCCTCGGGCCTGCGAACGTCGAGCAACGTGAAGTAGCCGGCGGACTCGGCGAGTTCGTCCCAGGAGATCGCCGGGTGGTCGCCGTCGAGGATGCCCGCGGCGACCGCTCCGAGATGGTTGACTGGATCCTTGGCCGACGAAAACGGCGGCGCGTAGGCTAGATCGAGCTGCTGGAGCTCCCAGACGCTCATGCCCGCGGCGACGGCGGTGGCCAAGACGTCGATGCGCTTGTCGACGCCGTCGCGGCCGAAGCCCTGCGCCCCCAATAGCTCGCCGCTGTCGGGGTCGAAGACGGCCTTTAGCGTGATGGTCTCGGAGCCCGGATAGTACGAGGCGTGCGAGGCGCCGGAGACCCAGGCGACCTCGTGGTGCACCTCGAGGTCGCAAGCTTGCTTCTGAGACAGGCCGGTGCAGGCGACCGTGGTGTCGAAGATCTTCATGATGCTCGTGCCCTGCGCGCCGGGATAGCGCACGTCTCGGCCGCTGATCACGTCGGCCACCAGCCGGCCCTGTCGGTTCGCCGGCCCGGCCAGTGGCATCATCCCGGACTCGCCGGTGATGCGGTGGGTCACCTCGACGGCGTCACCGACCGCAAATATCTTCGGATCGGAGGTGCGCATCTGATCGTCGACGGCGATGCCGCCGCGCTCGCCAAGCTCCAGGCCGGCGGCCTCGGCCAGCCCGGCCTCCGGGCGCACGCCCACGGCCATAATGACCAGGTCGGTGCGCTTCTTGGCGCCGTCGTCGGTTTCGACCTCGAGTGCGCCCTCGGCTCGAGAAATCCCGACCACACGGGTCTCGGTGCGCACCTCGACGCCGTGACGAGTGCAAGCATCGCTGACCGCGGCGGCGACCTCGGGATCGAGGTTGGGCATGACTTGATGGCCCATCTCCACGACGCTGACGTCGACGCCGCGGTGGGCGAGGTTTTCGGCGACCTCCAAGCCGATAAAGCCGCCGCCGACGACGGTGACGTGCTCGGGGGGGTCCTCGTCACAGGCCTCGATGATGCGGTCCATGTCGGGGATGGTCCGCAGGGCGTGAACTTCGGGCAAATCCGCACCGGGGATCGGTGGCTTGAACGGCGAGGCGCCCGGGGAGAGCACCAGCGCATCGTAGGGCATCTTGGAGGTGTGGCCGCTGTCGACGTCTCGAAGCAGCGCGGTATTGGCCTCTCGGTCGATGGAGACCAACTCGGTCAGCGTGCGCACGTCGACCTCGAAGCGGCGATTGAAGCTCTCCGGGGTCTGCACGAGCAGCTCGTCTCGCTCCTCGATGACTCCGCCGATATGGTAGGGCAGGCCGCAGTTGGCAAAAGAGATATACGGGCCGCGCTCGACCATGACGATCTCGGCGTCCTCGTCGAGGCGTCGAAGCCGGGCGGCGCACGAGGCCCCGCCGGCGACGCCGCCGACGATGAGCACGCGCTTGGGAGTGGAGGACTGGTCGTCGGGCTCGTTGCTCAGAAGCGTATTATCTTGGGTCATAGTGTTTCCTCGAGTCGTTGTTCGTGATTTGGCGTGCAAAATGTGCAGGTCGCGACGTGCACAGCGCAAAGTTTACGCCCGTCAAATGCTCAAATGGTTATTTGATTATGGCTCGGCGATAGTCACAGTTGAGGTTGGCCCTCCGGCCCATTCCGGGTGATCGTTGATGCAATGACCGCGCCAAAGCAGTTGCCGACGCGGTCACGAACTAGAATTGATGGTAACGCCCGCGGGGAACGGGCGTATGATGTGGATCATCTAAGTAGAAACACGCAGATTATTTGGCTTGCGGATGGTTCGCGCAGCACCGGGAGTGGTTGATGATCGGCTGTAAGAGAGTAAGAAAGTGAGAAAGTAAGAGAGTTAGACATGGCAACCGGCTCGAGGCGATCCGGGTCGGTTGGAGCTTTGTTCTCACTCTCTCACTCTCTGACTTTCTCACTCTCTCAGCCGCATGCCCCACCGAAGGCTGGTTGGAGCGAAAATTTAGCGAAAGCCAAATAATCCGCGTAATTACACTTACAGGAACATCCGGCCTTTGAGGCTCTCGAAGTTCTTGATGGCTTGCTTGATGACGCCGATGACGTGGATGATCACGAGCACCAGGATGGCGCGCGCGCCGACGCCGTGGACCCCCTCGAGCAGGTCGTGGAAGCCTTCGTGCTCTGCCATCGGGCTGGGCAGCGCGAAGAGGCCAAAGACCTCTATGCTATGACCGCCCGACCACGGGATCAGCACGCCGACGACCAGCATCACAGCGATGGCGAATAGCAAGAGCCGTTGGACGGTCGCCGCCAGGAGTTGCTCGGCCCGAGACATCTCGATCTCGCGCGGGCTCTTCGAGAATACGCCCCACCCGACGCGGAACATCAGCGGTAAGAAGAGCAGCACGCCCAGCCCCACGTGCAGGCCGAGCCAATAGCTCCTCTCGTCGCCCTTGGGCATTTCGTGGAAGTAGATGCCGATGCCGAGCATCGCCAAGACCGCGACGGCGCCAAGGCCGTGGGCGATGCGTGAGACGGTGCCGTAGCGTGTGGAAGTATCGGGTTCGAACATGTCCTCTCCTCATCAATGACGTGAGCCGGCCAGGTGGTCGCTGCCGGACTAAGCGAGCAAGTACTCGCATGCATTATCCGCTCCAACGACCCGAATAGATATGATCTAAATCACTCTGCCCGACCAAGCTTCTCTGGCTCGGGTAAATCACTCGGGCAAATCAACTGGGCGACTCCCAACGAACTCGGCGACAAAATCAGTGGCGGGCGCCGCACAGAGCTCGGCGAGGGTTCCACGCTGTACTACGTGTCCGCGCTCGATGGCATAGACCTGCGCATCGAGCGCCTCGACATCGCGCACATCGTGAGTCACGACGATCGCCGGGCGTTCTTGCTCGCTCAAGTACGAGGCGAGAAAGCGCCGTGTTCTGGCGCGCGCAGCCGCGTCGAGTGCAGATAGGGGCTCGTCCAACAGCAGAATGCTCGGGTCGATGACCAGCGCGCGGGCCAGCGCCACGCGCTGCGCCTCACCGCCGGACAACTCGTTGGGGAAACGTGCGGCCAGGTGCTCGCACCCCAGCTCGCCGAGCATCTGCTCGGCGCGGTGCCGACGCTCTCCTCTGGGTATGGACGACAGACCGAAGGCGACGTTTTCGACCGCCCGCAGGTGCGGAAAGAGTCCGTAGCCCTGCGGCAAATACCCCACTCGTCGCCTCTCGACCGCCAGATCGACAGCCTGACGCGACGAAAAGAAGGTATGACCGTCGACGCTAATCTCGCCGTCGAGCGGGCGGTGGGCACCTGCGACCATGCGAAGCAGGGTCGTCTTGCCACAACCATTCGGGCCGATGATGGCGATGGGATGGTCGGCCCCTTCGACCTCGACGTGCATCTCGAGATCGCCTATCCGGGCGCTCACACTCACATGCCAACTCATGCGTCTCCTCCCAAACTTTGCGACCGATTCCAGACGGCCGGCGCCAGGCGAAGCGTGACCAACAACACCACGCTAACCCCTGCGAGCACCATCGACATGACCAGCGCCGCGCGCACGTCGGACTCGAGGGCCGTGTAGATGGCCAGCGGCATCGTCTGAGTTTTGCCGGTCATGTTGCCGGCGAATAATAGTGTGGCTCCGAACTCTCCGAGCGCGCGTGCCCAGGCGAGTGACGCCCCGGCAACCAGCCCGGGCATAGCCACCGGCACAGCCACGCGAAAGAACGTCTTTGCACGCGAAGCGCCCAAGGTTCGCGCGACGATCATCAGGTCGTCGTCTACCTTTCGAAAGGCGTTGGCGCCTGCCTGCACGAAGAAGGGCGCGGCGACGACGACCTGCGCCAGCACCACCGCCGTCGGGGTGAACGGAACCGACAGCCCGATCGATTCGAGCGCCGGTCCCAGAATGCCCCTTCGCCCAAACGTCTGCAGAAGGCCCACGCCGATGACCGCAGGCGGGATGACAATAGGAAGATTCACCGCGAGTTCGACCACCCCCGCCGCGGCCGACGAAGAGCGCGCAATCCACCAAGCCAGTGGTGTGCCGGTGACGATGACCAACCCGAGGCTCACTGCTGTGGTGCGCACGCTCAACCACAGCGCAGGCTCGAACAGCGGATGTCCGACCCCGGCGGCCACGTCGGTCGCCGAGGGAGAGACAAACAAAGCCACGACGGGCAGCAGCAGCACCGTCACCAGCGGTACTGCCAAGGCCGCGGCGGGAAGAGGCAACGCCCCAGAATGGCCATTGCACTGCTTCATTGGAGGTCCGTCACAAAACCATGACGCCCGAGGATCTCGCCACCTTTCTTCGAACCCACGAACTCGACAAACTCCTCGCCCAGCTCGGGCTGGTTACCCGAGGCGACCCGGCCGATCGAGTAGCTCGCCCGAACGTTGAAGCCGGGCGGAATCTCGACGATCCCGACGCGCTCTGAAGAGGTGGCGTCGGTGCGATAGACGATCGCCGCGTCGGCCTCGCCCATCTCGACCTTGGCACGCACCAGTCGAACACTGCTCTCCTCAGAGACCACGTCGTCGCGAACTTTGGCGAGGAAATGGTCGCCCAACTTGGCGCGCACCTTATCGAATATCTGGCGGGTGTAGATGCCCACCGGCACATTGTCCGTACCAATGACCACACGCTCGGCGTCAGGCAGGTCCTCGATGGAGTCGAGACCCGCCGGATTGTCTTTGGGGACGATCACGACCAGCTCATTGTGAGCGAAGATCTCACTCGACGATACGATGTCCGCCTCGACCATGGCTGCCATATGCTTCTGGTTCGCCGAGGCGAACACGTCTGCCGCAGCATCCTGCTCGAGTTGGAGCCGAAGCACCTGGCTGCCGGCGAAGTTCAGCGCGACGTCCACGCCGGGGTGGGCCGCTTCGAAGCTCGACTCGATGTCCCTGAAGGCATCGGTCAGAGACGATGCCGCAAAAACCTCGAGGCGAGTCTTCTCGCCGGCCGAGGCAGCTTGGTTGTCGCAACCGATCAACGCAAAGACGACCCACACAAGGACCACGGCGGGTGTGAATCTGCCAAACAGCCTAGGCTGAGCTGATTTCACGGTTGTGACTCCTCAAAGGAAAATCAGGAATGGCGAATGGTGCGGGCGTGGCCGGCCATCGAGAGGTCGTAGCCCGGGATGTGTGACGCATCGGCCTGAAAAGAGGTCTCTTCGAGTGTGTCCAACAACCGCGAGACAGGCGCCTGCTCGGCGATGTCGGCCGGCACGACCAGGTCGAAGCGCTCTTCGACCAGCGCATGGAATTCGAGGTTCTCGGCTACCGCCGCCGCCTCGATGGCGACCCCGGCGTCGGCCACCCCCCAGCGCACCAGTCGAGCTACCGCCGAGTGATCCGGCGCCCGAGGCCCCGTCGGCATCGACGCCGCATCGGCGCCGGTTGCACGCAGCACGGTACCGACGAGTTTATGGGCCCCGGCGCCCACCTCTCGGCCGGCGAAGCGAACCGACGGCCGGAGCAGGTCTTTGGCCTCGTGGATCGCCAGTGGATTGCCCTGGGCCACGACCAGCCCTTGGCGCCATCTGGTCAGATTGACGATAATCATCTCGCGGCCGGGGAAGCGCTCGCGTACCAGCCGCTCGTTATCCGAGCTGAGGTCGTCGTCGACGAGGTGCAGGCCAGCCACATGAACCAATCCCCGCTCGAGTAGCTCGATCGCGCGTCGGCTATTGGCGTACACCCAGGTCGCCCGCGCGTCTCGAAACCGTCGCTCGAGTCGGCCCGCCAACACTCCCAGAAGCGGCGCGCAGCCGGCAACGAGCACGTTCTGCTCGAACGCTCGTCGACTCACGAGCGGCTCGATGGTCGCGGTAGCGCTGCCCGGCTCCTGCGCGGCGATGACGCCGTCTGCGGCATCCTTGGCATCCCCCGAGAGCCGATGCGCCACGAGCTTTCCGCCCACTTCGCCGAGCGTGACCCTGCCCGAGCCCAACCCAGAAGTCTCATCGGCCGCGCTCGTCGAGTTGGCGAGCACAGCAGAGACGTGCTCGGCACTCGAGAGTCGGAACAGTTCCTCGACCGTACAGGCAAGCGCTCGCGCGAGTTGTAGCGACAGTTGGGTCGACGGCACCTGGCGTCCGGCCTCGATAGCGCTGAGCGTCTGGCGCGAGACGCCTACCCGCTCGCCGAGCTCACTTTGGGTCAGGCCAAGCTCTGTGCGTCGCTTTCCCAACGAGGAGATCATTTGTGCATCGGTCATGAAGATGTCTCGTACTGACAGGTTCGACACACCGTTTGTAAACCAAACCCCGCATAACGTAAACCTAGCTTTACCTTGCGTCGGGTTTAGACGACGAGCCGGACAAAAGGAGAAGGCAAGCGCCGATGATGCTGGCCCGCTTCAATCCTCATGGGGGGAGGAGGGCTTGTCCTGGTTGGGCCCGATGAGGCGGCGCGACTGGTCGGACGACTCGCGTCCATCGACCAAGCGTCGCAGCGCGGTGGCCCAAGAGGCGCCGAGCTCCGGACAGCCGGCCAACTCTTGGGCGAGCCGGCCGCCGGCGTCTTCGCCATAGCGGGCGAGGTGGGCGTGCATGACCGTCCACTTCGGATAGGGCCGCTCGACGAGTACAAGGCGCTGGCCGGCTTCGACGGGCCCCTGTTGGAGCACGCGCAAATACCACCCGCAATAGCCGGTCTGCTGGACCCAGAGGGCGAGGCGCTTCTCTCCGTGGTAGCGGGCGAGCTTCCAGCAAGGCGAACGCGGTTGGGCGACTTGAACCAGCGCCTTCTCGCCGACGCGGTAGACGTCGCCGATGCAAACGGTCGTCTCGTCCTGGCCGGAGACGGTGAAGTTCTCGCCGAAGTCGCCGGCCGTTAGCTCATCGCCGAGCCGATCGGTCCAATAAGCCAGCCGGCGTTCCGGATAGACGCACACGGCCTTGTCGACGCCGCCGTGGTGCTCGAGGTCGGCCTGACCGTCGCCGGCGAGGTTGGTCCACCCGAGCTCGACCGGGCCGCTGGTGGGGTTTTTGACAAAGCCGCTTCGCCAGGGGCGCTCGAGTGGGTCGTCGGCCCCGGGCGTGCCGTGGGTGCGGGGCTTGCCGACTCTTAGAGAGACGATTTTCGGGTACTGCATCATGTCACCTCATTTTCGACTGAATCGGGCCAGCTCGTCCAGGTGAGCCATGCGGCCAGCGCCACTGCGGCGACCATGGCCACTCCCCCGATGATCACGAAGATCGGCGGAAGCCCCAGATAAACTTCGGCGGCGATACCCAACGGCATCAACAGACCAGCCAGGCCGAGTATGGCGGTCCATCGGCGGAACCCATCGGCGCCTCGGAGGCGAGCGAGGACCAAACCGATGGCGATATTGAGTAGCGCAAAGAGATTGCCGTGGACATGCGCCAAGCGCGACTCGAAGTGCTCGCCGGTGGCATAGGAGGCGATCCACGCCTCCCGTTCCGGGTGGAAATCGCGAAGGTAGATGAGCAAAAACCCGTAGACCATGAACATCGTCAGGACCGCAAAGCCAGCAACCACATTGTACTTTCCGCTTTTCATTGGATCACCTCTGATCGTTGGGGTTGGAAGATAAAGCGAATGCGTGAAAGAGCAGGTTGACCACGAGCATCATGCCCAGCCCCCACACGGCGACCTCGCCCAGCGAGGCCAGGCCCTGGTGGCGCGCGACCAGCATCGAGCCGAAACCAAGCATGCTCGTGACGAAGGCGGCCATGATGGCGGCGGCGGTCGTGGCGTGGGTGCTCAGGTCGACGTGACGCTCTCGGCGCAGGAAGACCACGTGGAACGACGCGTCGATGCCCAGGCCGAGCCAGATGGGGAGAACGATGATATTGAGGAAGTTGAATGATGCCCCCACCCAGCCGAGGACGCCGACGGCGGCCAGCATAGCGCCGCCGAGCATCGCGAATTGGAGCAGGACATCGCGCCGGCGCCGGAAGAACAAAGCGGACAAAACGACGAGCCCGGCGATGGTGAATAAGAGCATCCACAGGGCGTCGCGCTCGACATAGCGCACGATGTCGACCAGGAGCGCCGCGTCGCTGATGGCGTCGTAGCCGCCGCCGTTGTCTACCCCGGGCAAATCCCGCAAGACGTCGACGTAGTCGCTGACGTGCTCGATGTCGGCCAGATCGATGGCGGGCAAGACCAGCACAACCGTCTCAGCGGGCGCTCCGTTTCGTCGGAACGGAGCCGAGACAGCCTCGGGCAGTCCCGCGGCGCTGATCGGGCCAGCGGCGAAGACGCGCTCGAGTTCGTCTCGGTACTCGGCGAGCTCCCCCTTTCTGGCCTTCTTTGGCAGGTCGTCGAGCTGTTGCTTTAAGTCCTCGAGCAGGTCGAGCTTGTCGTCTTGGCGGCTGGGGAGCACGCTCGCCAACGACAGGACTCGGCCGATCGTATAGCCATTCTCGGTGGTCTCGCGCCGCCGCTCGAGCTCGGCGGTAACCTGTTGGGTCTGCTCGACCGAGTCGGTCAACACCACAGACGGGGTCTGGGAGTGGCCGAGCATGTCGTTGACTTGCGCGTCGAGCTTCCAGGAGGGCGCCGAGGTGGTCTCGAGCACCTTGAAGCTGCGCTCGAATTCGACCCGTGGCAGCCCTAAGGCGCCTGCGACCAACACCACGACGAGCGCGACGCCAAGCGGCTTCGAGAGCGAATCGAGCGAGGCGCGCCGTGCGGCGGCTCCGGCAGCTCGCCGGGCAAACAGCTGCGACATGGGGGCGCGCGGCTGGAAGCCAAAGCGACTGGCCACCAAGATCGCCGTCGGAAATAAAACCGCGTAGGCGAAGAGGACGAATAACAGCCCGCCGACGGCGATGATGCCAAACTCATAAAAGGCGCGAAATTCCGACAGCGTCAGACTCGCCAGCGCGACCATCGTCGTCAGGCCGGCGAGCACATTGACTCGCCCGGTGGTCGCCAACGTCTCGGCCAGCGCGGTCTTCATCGAGTGCCGGCGATTCTGATCGTGGAAGCGCGAGTACAAGTGAATACCGTAGTCGACGCCCAGCCCCATCAAAATAGCGCCCAGAAACCCGGTCAAGATATTGAGACTATCGAAGACGATCTCCGCCCACGCAAAGGTCCAGACGGCGGCGACCACGATGGGAATGAGCACCGCCAACGCCCCGGTGGCGCTTCGCAAATAGACCAATAAAAAGACGAAGAGCAATACGAGCGCCAGTGAAGTCGCAAGCGCAAGATCCGTCTGCAAGATATTTTGCAGATCGACGCGTTTTTTATAGCGGCCAGTCAGGCTCAGCCCGACGCCGGGGGCGTGTTGTCGAAGATGGCTCCCGACCACCTCCTCGACCGCTTCGACCAGCGACTGGGACCGCTCGAGGTCGTTCGCCGTAAAGTTGGGATAAATGAAGATGGCCAGCTTCGAGCCGTCCTCGGAGGTGAAGTAGGCAGAGTCGAGGCCGCCTCGCTCATCGTAGGATTCGAGGAGGTCGGAGACGTCGACCTCGGGCGGAGCCTTGTCGTCGACGGCCACAAAGAGCGGATTAGCGCGCTTTTTCTCCCAGTTAATGCGCGCTTCGATGCGGCTGCCGGCTGTTTCCAGATCGGCATAGTCGGCGTAGAGGAGCCGTCGCTCTTCGAAGAAGTCGACCGGCTTTTTAACCTCGACGCGGCGCACCTCCGACAATGAGGCGAGGGTCGGCTCGAGCTCGTCGGCGACGTCTGTGAGGTCGACCCTATCCTCGGAGGTGCCTTCGTCGGCGCTGAGCACGATCGTCAACCGGCCGATCTGGCCGCCGTAGGACTCCTCGAGCCTGTCGAGGCCCGCCACACTCGGCGCCGAGTGGGGGAGAAGTCGCCTGAGGTCGGCGTCGACGGTCAGCCCCGAGGCGAGGTAGCCGGCCGCCAAGGTCAGCGCCAAGCTGACCACCAGAACGAGGGCGAGCCTCTGCTCCAGCAGGTCGATATATCGTTTGAGATACTTCATGGCTCTATACTGCTTTGGTGCTTGCCTGGTGGTCGAGCCCGTCGGGGCGCTCGCTCGTAGGGTCTTCGGCCGATGGCTCGGGGGCTTCGCCGAGGCGATTGTAGATGGAGCGCGCTCGGGCGAGGACCGTATGCGCCGACAGCAGCGCGTGTAATCCGATGCCGACGATGGCCACGTGATAGGCCGGATGGGCGGCCTCGGGCTCTATGAAGACCGCAGTGATCGGCGCTGCGAAGACGACGACGATCAGCAAGAAGAGCCGCTCGGGGCGCTGCATTAGACCGCTGTCGCCGGCGACGCCTAGGGATTCGCCGCGGGCGCGGGCGTAGCTGACCAGAAACGATGCGATGAGCGCGGCGATCGCCGCCCAGCTCAACGCACCGCCACCGCCGTAGATGGCGATGCCGAAGAAGACGACGGACTCCGTGAGGCGATCGATCACCGAGTCGAGGAACGCCCCCGCGGGGCTGGCAGCGTTGGTGGATCGCGCGAGGGCGCCATCGAGCAAATCACAGCCGGCGGCGGCGACCAAAAGCCAGGCCCCCACCCCGAAGTAGCCGGTGGCCAAAGCGGCAGCTGCGAGCACGGCGAGGTATAGCGAAAAGGCGGTGACGTGGTCGGGGCGCACGCCAAGGCGGCGCAACCCGCCTAGCAGCGGCTCGAGGCCCCAATAGGCAAAATCAATGAAGACGACCGGCATCAGTGCGGAGCCCTGACGCCGGCGCGGACCTCGGCGCGCCGGCCTCCTGATGAGGAAGCCGGCGAAGGCGGCAAATATCACCGCGGCCAGGCTCAGCGCCGGCGCGAATATCACGAGCAATCGTAGGCCTTGCGAATCCAGCATTTGGGCCCCCTATTCGGCTGCCGAAGTAGCCGCGGCGGCGCTGAAGTACTGCTCGAGGCGGTGAAGCTCGTCGAAGAGCATGCGCTTCTGCTCGAAGAGGTCGTGGACCGGCACCTGGCCGGCGATTCGCTGGGGGCTCTTGAAGAAAAATGACAGCCAGTCGAGCACGCCGCTCTGCCCGGAGCGCTGGGCGAGGTCGGCCAGCAGCGCCAGGTCCAAGACCAGCGGCGCGGCGAGGATGGAGTCTCGGCACAAGAAGTTGATCTTGAGCTGCATCGGGTAGTCCATCCACCCGAAGAGGTCGATATTATCCCAGCCCTCTTTGTTGTCGCCTCGCGGCGGGTAGTAGTCGATGCGCACCTTGTGGGCCATCTCGCCGTAGAGCTCCTCGTTGATGTCAGGGCGGAAGATGGAGTCGAGCACCGACAGCTTGCTCTGCTCTTTGGTCTTGAACGAGCCCGGATCATCGAGCACGGCCCCGTCGCGATTTCCCAGGATATTGGTCGAATACCATCCCCGAACGCCCAGTTTGCGCGCCGCGAGCCCCGGAGCGACGATGGTTTTGATCAGCGTCTGGCCGGTCTTGAAGTCCTTTCCGGCCACCGGCACGCCCTCGCGTTCGGCGAGCTCGACCAGCGCCGGGCAGTCGGCCGCGAGGTTGGGCGCACCGTTGATAAAGGGCACGCCGGCGCGGATATGCGCGTAGGCGTAGACCATCGTAGGGCTGATGGCCGGGTGGTTCTCGCGCATGCCCTTTTCGAAGGCATCCAGATCCGTGTGGACGTCCTCGAGCGGGACATGCACCTCGGTCGAACCGCACCAGATGGCCACCGCGCGATCGCAACCGTGGCTGTTTTTGAAGCGGTCGATATCGTCCATCAACTCGCCGGCGAGCACCATCTTATTCGTGTTCTGCTTGACGTTGGGGCCGTCGATATTTCGCACGAAGTCGCGGTCGAAGACGGCCTTCATCGGCTCGATGGCGCGAAGCTCGTCGCTGATGGGCTCGAGATGGGACTGCTCCAAGACGCCGGCTGTCTGGGCGGCCTCGAAGCAATCCTCCTCGAAGATGTCCCAGCCGCCGAAGACCAGATCGTCGAGATCGGCCAGCGGCAGCGCCTCGCCCAGGCGGCGCTGGCCGTGTTCGTCTTCGATGGTGCCCATCTGGGTGAGGCTTCCGACCGGTCGGGCCAGACCTCTGCGCGCGGCGAGGACGCCGGCTATGAACGTTGTGCCCACGGCTCCAAGCCCGGGCAAAAGCACTCCAAGTTTACCGTTTACTGCTTTCATCTGCTTACTCCACTGCTCTATTGGGGATGGCTGCTTCGAAACAGCCGAAAGGCGGCAATTGCGAACACCAACCAAAGGCCGGTGCGAAGGGTCATGGCGGCGACCGTTCGTGTCTCGAAGGCACCACCCTGCAAAATGTAGATACCGAAGATGGCAAAAACGGCTCCAGATGCCGCCGCGATGAGCGCCGCCAGCCAACGGCTGGTGGCCCAGTTGATCGCGAAGCCAACGCCGGCGCCGATGTAGGCAAATCCGGCGATGAAGTTGAACCAGACGACAAAGCCGACGTAGTCGCCGGCGGCCTGGCGGGCCTCCTCGCCGCCGAAGATCACCTCACCTCCGGACTTGAGGGTCATCAATCCGAAGACGATGGCCACGGCGGCCATGATGTAGCGAGCGATGCGTGCGCCTTTGGTCTCATTGTTCATGCTGGACCTCCTTAGAGTTACTTCAGAAAAAGGGTCACGGTCTTAGAATCGAGGTCGAAGCCGAACTTGCAGCTCGTCAACGACGTCTTGAAAAGCTGGTTTCGCCTCACGGCGGCGCACCGACCAACCGGCGCAATTCGGCGGCCGCGGTGCGCGCCTGAACCTGCGCCTGGACCAGCCTCGAGCGTGCCTGGGTGAGCTCGACCTCGGTCTCGAGCACCTCGGTGCTAGAGAGGCGACCGGCCTCGAAGAGGGTCAGCGCGTCCTGCAACGCCTGGCGGGAGGTATCCACCGACGCCCGGGCGGCTCGCTGCCTGCGCAGGGCGGTGTCCACCTCGGTGCGCTGTCGTTCGATCTCGAGGCGCGTAAAGTCCTCGAGCCGCTCGACGCTCCGGCGGCTGGCCATCGCCTGATGCTCGGCCTCCTTCATGCCGTAATAGTTGACGCCCCAATCCCACGCGGCCCAGGACAGATTCAGCGAGATGTCCCACGAGTCGTTGAACTCGTCTCGCGGCGGGAAGTAGCGCTCGTGGGGGTTGGCCAGCGTATAGCCGGCCTGAAGGAAAATCTGCGGCCACAGCGCCCCCTGGAGGGCCTCGGCGCGCTTTTGCTGCACGTCGACGCCTCGCCGGGCGACCTCGAGTTCGGGGCGGTGGGCTAGCGCCGTTTCGGTGAGCGAGTCTGTCTCTTCGACGTCAGGCTCATCAGGCAGCGGCTCCTCGCTGAGCACCAATTCGGTGCCCGCCGAGAGTCCCAGGAGCGTCTGGAGGCTCAACTCGGCACTGCGAGCGCCGCCGCGAGCCTCCTCGATGCCCACCTGGGCGTCGGCCAGCCGCGCTTGGACACGCGAGACGTCGAGCCGCGTGGCGCGGCCGGCCTCGTGCAGCCGGACAATCCGATCGCGATGCTCCTCGAGCAGCTCGACCGATTGCTCGGCCACCTCCCGCATCTGGCGGGCCTGATACAGCGAGAAATAGATCTGCTCGATCTGCAGGCGCAGGTCCTCGAATTCTTGGCGCTCGCGGCTCTCGGCCAAGTCGACGCCGCGCTCGGCCGCATTCCAGCCGTCGTAGAGAGCGCCGCCGGCGAAGAGGGGCTGGGTGAGCTGGGCCCGAAAGCTAAAGGTCTCGCTGATCTCCTCGCCGAATTGCACGTCGGGGGCCTCCTGGCCGGGCTGAGCTGAGGGCAGCTCGAGGGAGCCCGGCTCGACATCGCTGAGCTTGGCGGCGCGAGCCTGGACGTCCAGCCGCGGCAGGAGACGGCCGCGGGCCTGTTTGCTGCGGGCCTGAGCTGCCCCGACCTCGTCCTGGCGCGCCTCGAGCGCGAAGCTGTGCTCGCGGGCCATCTCCACGGCCTCGGCGACGTCCAGGCGCAGCGTCTCCTCGGCGTAGGCCGTGGAGGCCGTGCCGGGGAGCACACCCAGCGCGCCCATCGCGCCGGCGGCGGCCAGCAGCACGACGAGCGTACCAGTGGCGCCCTGTTCGCCGTTGCCAATGCGCGAGAAGAGCCCGCGCAGCCCGTCCCCGATATCCTCGAAGACGTCGTAGACCACCGGGATGATGATCATCGTCAGGAAGGTCGCCGCGGTCAGCCCGCCGATGACGGCGACGGCCAGCGGCGAGAATCGCTCGGCACCCAGCGCCCACTCCGAGGCCAGCGGGATCATACCGACGATGGTCGACATCGCGGTCATCATGATCGGCCGGAATCGCGCGGCGACCGCCGACTCGATGGCCTCCTGCCGCTCGGAGCCCCGATCGCGGGCCTGGCGGATGAAGTCGATGAGCAAGATGGCGTTGTTGACCACCGTGCCGACCAGCAAGATGAGGCCGACCATCACCGGCATCGACACGGGCTTGTCGGCGATCCACAGCGCGATGCCCACCCCGGACAGGCTCAGCGGCACCGCGCCCATGATCGTGATCGGGTGCATGAAGGAGCGCAGCTGGGCGACCAAGAGCAGATAAACGGCGATAAGAGAGATGGCGAATGCGCCGCCGAGTTTGCTGCGCGCCTCACCGAGGTCGTCGGCCTCGCCGGCCGCGACGACCTCGTAATCCTGGGGTACATCGAAGCCCTCCAGCGAAGCTTCGACGTCGGCGGTGATGAAGCTCAGCGCGCGCCCCTCGGTGAAGGCGGTGATCTCGAGGGTGGGCAGGAAGTTCTCCCGGGTGACCAGGGCTTGGCCGGTGGTCTGCCGGAGGCTGGCGACGCTGCGAAGCGGGGTCGGCTCGGCGGTGTCGGGGGTAAAGACCGGAAAGTCGAGCAGGTCGTCGGGCTGCTCGAGCCGGTCGCGGTCGAAGCGCACGCGGATGGGCGGTGTCTCTCCCTGGTCGCCGTAATATTCTCCGGCGTCGATGCCGTCGGAGCCCGCCTGCATCTGCTGGGCGACGGCGACAGGGGCCAGCCCAATTTGGCCGGCGCGAATGGAGTCGACATCGACCTCGACGCGCTTTTGATCGATGCGCCAATTTCGCACTGGCTGGACGACCCCGTCGACCGCCGCGATGCGTTCGATGACCTCATCGCCGAGTCGGTCGAGCACGAGCGGATCGTCCCCGGAGACGCGCACCACCACCGGTGCGGCGGTGGTCGACTTGGCGGTATTGCCCAGCTCGCGCACCGTCGAGGTGCGAATGCCGGGCACTTTCCGGAGTTCCTCGCGCACCCGGTTCTCGATGCTCCAGATACTCTCCTCGCGCTCGGTGCGCGGGCTCAGCCCCACGGTGATAAAGCCCTGGGTGGGCCCCTGCGCGCCGGTGCTCGAGAAGCTCTTCATCCCCTGCTCGAAGCCGACCTGGGACTGCACTTTGACGACCTCGGCCTCGTCGGCCAGAATCGCCTCGACCTGTCGGACCACGCCTTCGGTCTCGCTCACAGACGAGCCCGACGGGGTCTCCAGCGACACGAAGAAGCTGCCGCCGTCCATCTTGGGGAGCACGTCCATGCCCTGGTTTTTGACCAACACCACCCCGGCGACAAAGGTCGCCAGCGCGACTAATAACGCGACCAGCCGGAAGCGAAGCGAGCCGCGAAGCGTGGTCAGATAAAAGCCCTGGAGCCTGTCCATCAGCCATCCGAAAGGCGCGACGATCTTGGTGCCGACATCGTCGAGTCGGCTGCGCCCGCCGGTATAGATGGTCAGCACCGGCACGAGCACCAGGGCCACCGCCACCGAGCTGACGAAGGCAAATAGCAGCGTCAGCGCCAGCGGACCGAAGGTCTTGCCGACAAAACCGGTCAAAAAGATCAACGGGATCAACACGATCACCGTCGAGGCCACGCCCGCGAGCACCGCCAGGCGGACCTCGTCGGTGCCCTCGATGGCGGCCTGGTCGGCCGCAAGCCCGTCCTCGTCGCGGCGCCGCGAGATATTCTCGAGCACGACCACCGAGGCGTCGACGACCATGCCCACCGCCAGGATGACCGCCGACAGTGTCACCATATTGAACTCGACGCCGGCGGCCTGCATCAGCGCGAAGGTGATCCCGTAGGACAGCGGCATGGAGACCACCGCCACCAGAGAGGCGCGCACCCGCCCGATGAATAGGAAGATGATGATCGAGGCCAATAGCAGCGCCTGCCATACATTCGACAGCAGGTTCGAGATCGACTGCTCGGTGAAGCTCGCGTCCTCGTCGCCGATCAGAAAGTCGACCTCCGGGTATTGCGCGTCCCACTCGCCGAGCACCTCTTCGACCCGGTCGACGACGTCGACGGTGTTGGCGTCGGCGGTTTTATAGACCTGCACCGCGATGGCGCGTTGGCCGTCGACGGCGTAGCGAGCGTCGTCGTCGAGCGAGCCTCGCCGGATCTGGGCGAGGTCGCCGAGCCGCACCCTGGAGCCGTCGGGGGTCAAAAACGGAATCTGGCCGAGCTCCTCGAGGTTGGAAGCGCGCGCCTCGACCCGAAAGCTGGTGCGGGTGCGCTCGGTGCGCAGGCTGCCGGCCGGCATGGCCGTGTCGTGAGACTCGATGGTCTGAACGACCCGGAAAAACGGGATGCGGTAGGCCTCGAGCTGCGACGGGTCGACCTCGACGATGACCGCGTCCTCGGCGCCGCCGAAGACGTCGACGGCGGCTACTCCGTCGATGCGTTGCAGGCGCGGGGCGAAGACGTCCTCGGCCTTGCGGCGCACCTCGACCAAATCCTCGGCGGCCACGCCGAGGGTGATCACGGGCCGATCGCTGGTGTCGATCTTGAGCACCTGCGGCTCTTTGATCGCCGCCGGCAGGCTCTCGCGGATACGGGCTACCGCGTTTTGAGTGTCGACCGCGGCAATATCCAGGTCACGGTCGTATTGAAATTCGACGGTGACCAGCGACAGGTTGTCCTGCGAGGAGGAGCTGACCTTGACCGCCCCCTCCATGCCGGAGAACTCCTCTTCGAGCGGGCGGCTCAGATTCTCTGCGACGTCCTCGGCCGACGCCCCCGGCCAGGCGGTGATCGTGGTGACCACCGGCGGGGAGGTGTCCGGGAAGAGCTGCATGGGCAGGTTGAAATACGCCAGCGTGCCGAAGATGGCCGCGGCGATGGCCAGCGCCCAGACGGCGTGCCTGTTCTTGACTGTCAGTTCGGTCAAGCTCATCGCTTACCTCCGGGCACTTCGACTGCATAGACACGCGCGCCGTCGCGGAGCACGTCGAGGTTGCTGACCGCGACCTTCGCCCCGTCGTCGAGCTTTGGCTCGACGGCGACAAAGCCCGACTCAGAGATGCCGCGCTCGACCTCGACGCGGCTGGCGGTCTCTCCGTCGATGACGAAGATCGCCCAGCCCTCGTCGGTGGCCACGAGCGCCTCTCGGGGCACGGGAGTGGCCTCGTCCAACTCTGCGAGCACGAAGCTGACATCGACCGACATACCAGGGCGCGGCTTCGCGGCGCTGTCGGGCAGCGTGACGGTGACCTCGGCGCTGCGGGCCGGCCCCTTGGCGGCCGGTGCGATCTCGTCGACCTCTCCGTCGAAGTCGACTTTCTGCGAGAGGTCGATGACGGCCGGTGTGCCCAGGTCGATACCCCGGCGTAAGTCGCTCTCGACGACCGGTACGAGCACCTCGAGACCGTCGGTGGCCAGCACCAGCAAGGGACGGCCGGGGCCGACATCCTCGCCGGGCTCGGCAGTGCGCTCGAGCACATAACCGTCGACCGGCGAGCGCACCGCGCCCTTTTTCAGGGTCGCCTCGAGCTCGCCGAGCTTTGCCCGGGCGGCGGCGACCGCTTGCGCGCTGCTGTCACATTGGTTGCGGCTGGCGTCGAGTTGCGCGCCGTGGATGACACCCGCCTCGGCGAGTTTCTTATCGGTGGCGAAGCGCTCGCAGAGGTAGTCGTGCTCGGTCTTTGCGCGCCGGATCTCGGCGCGGATCTGACCGCGACGTGCGGCGATGTCTTCAGCTTCGATCTCGGCGAGGAGCTGGCCCTGGGTGACGCGATCGCCCCGTTCGACGACCAGCGAGGAGAGCGTCCCCGGAAGCTGCGCGCTGACCGCGACCTGGCGGGTAGCCCGGACCGTGCCCACATAATCGAGGGTGTGACGCATCGAGCGCGGGGAGATGGTCGCCACGCGTACGGCTTGGGCCGAGGCAGCCTGGGCCGAGGCAGCCTGGGCCGGCGCCCTCTGCGCCTCGGGCGATGCAGGTTCGGGCTGGTCCAGCTCGCAGCCGGACAGCGCGACGGCTCCCGACAGGGCCAAGATGAACCCGACGAAGCTCATCAATCGACTGCTCATGAAATGACCACCTTGAAAGCGAATACTCACTCGCTTAGCGAGAAATAATGTCCAAAAAAATAGTTTCGACTGCATGACATGTCTCTCCCATTGCAGGGATCCGGGGATTATCGACGAATGAGTCGTTCGATGGCCGACCAGGTCGCGTCGGCTTGAAAGCCAATCCCTCGATCGGCGAGTTGGTTGACCGAGAAAGCCGCCGCCATGGCGGTGCCGTGGACCATCAGCAACATCGCGTCGACCTCGATATCCTCGCGAAGCTGACCGCGGTCGCGCGCCTCACGAAGCGCGTCGAGCATGAAGTCGATGGCGCGCTGCTTGAGGCGGTCGACGCGCTCGACGGCCTCGGCCGAGCCGCAGGTGGCGAGCCGATCGGAGAACATGATGCGTTGGATGCCCGGGTGAAGCTCGACCAACTGCAAGCGCATGCGAACGAATTGGCCTAGGCGCTCGAGCGGGTCGGCGTCGGCGGCGGGCAAGGCTCGCTCGAACATCTGCTCGATGAGCTCGGTGGCGGCCGAGATGATCTCCGCCTTATTGCCGAAATGCCGAAAGATGGTCCCCTCGGCCAGCCCGACGCGCTCGGCCAGCGCGGCCGTGGTGAGTTGATGGAGCCCACCCGCGGCCAATATCTGCAGCGCAGCCCCGGCGATCTCGCGTCGCCGCTCGACCGATGACTTTCTGCCTGATGCGTTGCTACTCATGGTCACTCCCATTGCGCAAGCAAGTACTCACTTGCAAAGCTAGAGCACAATCGTCATGATGGCAAGTGTAATTCTTCAAACGACCCCAAAGAGGAGGTTTATGATGCGCTCACTGATTCGCTTTTGTGTATTTGTCGCCATCGCCGCCGGCCCCCTGGCCATGCACGTTGAAACGGGCAGTGCGCAGTCCAAGAGCGCCTCGGGAGGAACCCTGGTGGTCGAGGTGGACGGGTTTCGAAACTCGGAGGGTCGGGCGCGCGCCGGGCTGTTCCGCTCCGACGAGGGCTTCCCGCTGGACGTCGACGATGTCGACACGAAGGTCGAAGCGCCCATCAAGAATAAGAAGGCCACGTTGAAGTTCACCGACGTGCCCCACGGGACTTATTCGGTGGTCGTCTACCACGACGAGGACGCCGACGGCTCGTTGGACAAAAATTGGGTGGGGATGCCAACGGAAGGCGCAGGTGTCTACAAGCCGGTCACCTCACGGTTGCCGCCGCCGGACTTCGAGGATTGTAAATTTCGCTTCGACAAGGCGAAGCTCGGGGTGAAAATCTCGCTGAATTACCGATGAGGCGTGGGGGGAGCCTCACGGCTACGCAATAAATGCGGCTGCATCGCACGAGCGCATGTTCTGCATACTCGACCTCGGCACCGCGTCGCCTCAGCCCGACGCCGAGCCAACTTCAGCTTGGTCCCGGGCGTTTTTGCCAGACATCGAGGAGTTGGCTCATAACTTGTAAGACATATATGGTGCATACCGCCGCACCCGCCGCGGCACCTTGCCGAAATTTAGCGATAATAATTGGAGCCCGGGATTAGCCGATGGCTGAATCGAATATGTCATGGCATTCAGAGAGCGTCGCCGACGTTCGAGTAAGCGTAGAGTCGAGCAACGACGGGCTGTCGAAGGCCGAGGCGGCCGAGCGTCACAATCGCTTTGGTGCCAACGAGATCGAGCCCGAGCCGCCGGCGAGCGCGCTCGCGCTGCTGCTGCACCAATTCAAGAGCCCGCTGATCTATATTCTGCTGGTCGCCGGGGTGGTCACTCTGGTGGTCGGCGAATATGTCGACGCCGGGGTGATCGGCGCGGTGCTCTTTCTGAACGCGGTGATCGGCTTTACCCAGGAACGCCGCGCCGAGACCGCCGTGCGTGAGCTCAGCCAACTGGTGTCTCCGCGAGCTAAGGTCATCCGCGACGGCCACGAGCACGAGGTCGACAGCCGCGAGCTCGTCCCCGGTGACGTCGTCCTGCTCGAATCGGGCGCGCGAGTGCCCGCCGATCTTCGGCTGAGTTCGACGACGACACTGTCCATCGACGAGTCCCTGCTCACCGGCGAGTCGGTGCCCGTCGACAAACAGACCGAGCCGGTCGCCCAGGCCAGCCCGGTCGCCGATCGCAGCAATATGGCGCATACGGGCACGGTGGTCAGCCGTGGACGCGGGCGCGGCTATGTGGTCGCCATCGGCGAGGAGACCGAGCTCGGCTCGATCGCCGAGCGCCTGCGCGGCGAGGAGGCCGCCGAAACTCCCTTGCAGAAGCGCATGAACCGCTTCGCTACCATCGTCAGCATCGTCGCGGCGCTCGCCGCCGTGGGTAGCTTTGGCATCGGCGTGCTGATGGGCCAAGGAGCCACCGAGATGTTCATGGTGGCCGTGGCCTTGGCCGTCTCGGCGGTGCCCGAGGGCCTGCCCGTGGCGCTGACGATCACGTTGGCGGTGGGGGTTCGCCGCATGGCGGCGCGAAACGCGATTATCCGCAATCTGCCCGCCGTCGAGACGCTGGGCAGCACCACGGTGATCGGCTCGGACAAGACCGGCACGCTCACCGAAAACCGCATGACCGTCGAGCGCATCTGGACCGCCGGCGACGACGTATACCTGGAGGCCGACGCGATCTCGTCGGTCGTCGAGGATGTGGTCGACAACGAATCGCTGCGACGCACGCTCTTGACCGGCGTGCTGGCCAACGAGGGCCAATTTTACCGCAGCGATGCCGGCGGCGAAGAGCATGTCGAGACCAGCGGCGATCCCACCGAGACCGCCCTGCTGGTCGCCGCAGCCAGATTGGGCGTCGAGCCCGAGCAGGCCCGCGACGAGTTCGAGTCGGTCGCCGAGATCCCCTTCGAGTCCGAGCGCCAATTCTCGGCGAGCGTGCGCGCCGAGGGCGACCGGCAGGTGGTGTACGTCAAGGGCGCGCCCGAGCGCATTTTGTCGATGTCGACGGCCATGATCGACGACGGAGCGACGGTCGATCTCGACCGTGATCGCGTCCTGGGCAAGGCCGCCGAGATGGCCGCCCGGGGCCTGCGCGTGTTGGCGATGGCCTATCGAATGGGCGCCCCCGGCGAGGCGCTCGACGTCGGCACCGAGCCCGACGAGCTATGCTTTTTGGGGCTGGTCGGCATGATGGATCCGCCGCGGCCGGAGGTGCGCGAGGCCATCGCCGGCTGTCAGCACGCCGGCATGCGCGTGCTCATGATCACCGGCGACCACGCCGCGACCGCCCGCTCCATCGCCCACGATCTCGGATTGGTCGACCGCAAAGACGCCCCGGTGTTGACCGGTGCCGAGCTGACCGAGATGGACGATGACGAGCTCGAAGACGCCGTCTGTCGCATCTCGGTATATGCTCGGGTCGCCCCCGAACAGAAGCTGCGGGTTGTGCGCACGCTGCAGAAATTAGGCGAGGTCGTCGCGGTCACCGGCGACGGCGTCAACGACGCCCCGGCGCTCAAGGCCGCCGAGATCGGCATCTCCATGGGTAAGAGCGGCACCGACGTGGCCCGCGCGGCCAGCGATATGGTGCTCGCCGACGACAACTTCGTCAGCATCCACGCCGCCGTCGAAGAGGGTCGGATCACCTTCGACAATATCCGCAAAGTCACCTTCTTTTTGATCTCGACCGGCGCCGCCGAGATCTTGACCATCCTGACCGCCCTGTCGATGGGATGGGCGATTCCGTATGTGGCCGCCCAGATTTTGTGGCTGAACCTGGTCACCAACGGCCTTCAAGACGTGGCCCTGGCCTTCGAGCCGGGCGAAAAAGGCGTGCTCGACCGCCCCCCGCGTAAAAAAAACGAAGGCGTGCTCTCCAGGCTTCTGTGGACGCGCACCCTCATCGCCGGCCTGGTCATGGGCGCGGGCACCCTGGTGATGTTCCACTGGGAGTTGTCCCAGGGCGGCTCGCTCGAGCGGGCACGCACGGTGGCGCTGACGACGATGGTCTTCTTCCAGATGTTCCACGTCGGAAACGCCCGCTCCGACCACCAGTCGATCTTCACGCGCAGCCCGTTCTCCAACAGATTCTTGTTTTTGGCGACGGCCGCCGCGTTCGTCATTCACGTGGGCGCGCTGTATTTCCCGGCCACGCAATTCGTACTGCGCGTCGAGCCCATCGGCGACTGGGGCACCTGGATGCGCATGGTGCTGGTGGCCTCGTCGATCCTGGTGGCCGTCGAGCTGCACAAGCTCTACGAGCGCTGGCGTAACCCTCGGCGGGGCGCGACGAGCAGCTAGCTAATTATGCTGGCCGGCGTCGGCTCGCAGCATCGTCTCGACGCCGTGCCAGATGGCCTCGGGTTCGACTGCTTCATCGGTGACCGTGCGGAGATCTTCGTCCGAGAAGACGATCGCTAGCGCGGTTCCGTGAACGAGGTATAGTAGCTCGTTGGCGCTATGTTCGGCGCTGATCAGCCCCTGGTCGAGGGCTTGCTGGAGGTGGTTGCGCACGTATTGCATGGAGCGGTGCTTGAGCGCGCGCACCCGCTCACCGGCCTCTTCGGGGCCCGCCTGAGCGAGGTCGTCGGAGAAGAGCGCTTTGGCGATTTCGGGACGTTCACGGATCAGCGCGATACGGCGGCGCAAAAAGGCCCCCAGTCGATCGATCGGATCGCCCGCGGCCTCGGAGCCTCGGGCGCCTGCCTGAGCAGATTCATGGCTAATGAGCGCCCGTTCGAGCTGATTGACCGCCTCGAGCACGATATCGTCCTTATCGTCGAAGTGGCGGAAGATCGTTCCGTCGGCCAGTCCGACCTCCTCGGAGATCGCCGCGATGGTAAACCGGCGAAGGCCGCGCTCGGCGATGATCCGCAGGGCGGCTTCGGCGATTTGCTTGCGTCTCTGCTCGGTGGGTAGTCGTTTCATCGCTTCTCCTGAGGGCCATCGGCAACGCTGCTGGATACCCTCAGTTGTTTACGTTGACGCGGGCATTTGCGCAAGCTAGCATCCACTCGCTTAAGAGTTCGGGCCAGATCTCTGTGATTTCATGGGCCTATGCAGCGCCCACAGCAACGAGGAACACGATGACGCAGTACGGAAAGAAGACGCTCTTCATCATCTGTGTGCTGGCGCTCGCTTGGGTGTCCGCATGCGACAAAACCGACAACGCTGAGACCGGCGAGCAGGCCGAGGCGACCGCCCCTGACGAGCAAGCCGAGGATGAGCAAGCACAAGACGATGAGCACGCCGCAGACGAGCACGCGGCAGACGAGAAAGCAGCAGACAAGCAGGTCGGCCAGTCACCGACCTCGCTCGACGAATTGCCCGAGGGGGTCAACGCCGTCCAGAACGAGATGCGCTTGCTCGACGAGGCGATGCGCACCACGCTGACGCTGATCGCCAACGACCAGCTCGAGGGCATCCCCGCCCAGATCAAAAAGGTCCACCCGGCTCGCCAGCTCACCCAAAAGGCCATCGAAAAAGGGGTGTATAAGACACCCAAAAACCCCGAAAAGATCGATGACTTCGTCGCCCTCGACGACGACTTCCACGACGATCTCAAGGGGCTGCTCAAAGCCTCGAAGACCGATGATCTCCAGATGGCCACCGACAAATTCGGCGACCTGATGCAGGGATGCACCGACTGCCACACCCAATATCGCTTTGTGAAGTAATGGTCCTACCGGTGCCAGTGCTTCCAGCTCTGGTGTGCAGGGCAGGGACGCCCTGGCACCGATGCACTTTCGATGCTTCGGGGGCTTTCGCCCAAATCATACGCCGACGAGTCCGCGAAGAAGCTTACCCACCACGTAGGCGATGGCCGCCGCCGACCCACCGACAAAGAGCGTCTCCAGGCCAGCTCGGAGCATCGGCTGGTTGAGGGCTTTGCCCTTGAGCAGACCGATGCCCGCAAAGGTCAGCGCGGTCAACCCGATGCTATAGGGGAAGGTGTCGCCGACGGCCGCGTCGGGTTGGACGACGAACGGAAGCAGCGGCACCAAGCCGGCGGCCAAAAAGGCAAAGAAGGTCACCGCGGCGGCCTTGAAGGGGCTGGGTGTCTCCAGCGGAAGGCCGTATTCTTCCTGGAGCATGGTGTCGATCCAAAGCTCCTTATCCGAGGTGATCACGTCGACGGCGTGCTCGAGAGCCTCACCCTCGAAGCCCTTGCGGGCGTAAATCTGGCGGATCTCTTCGCGCTCGCCCTCCGGGATCTCCTCGATCTGTTCGGACTCGCACCGGCGCACCTCTTCGGAGTGCTCCCGGGTGCTCTTGGTCGCCTGATAATTGCTGGCCGCCATGGAGAAGCCGTCGGCCAGCAGGTTGGCAAACCCCAAGATGAGCGCCACCCCGGCCGACAAGCCTCCGCCGACGACTCCAGAGACGACCGCAAATGTGGTCACGCCCCCGTCGATGGCTCCCAGCACACCATCGCTCAAATAGCTGTGGTCCTGCTCGTCCTCGAGGCGCTTGCGGATCGCCTCCGGCTCGTGGCTCGATTCTAGGGCTTTACGGGATGGACTCATTATTCGTCGCCTCGTTCCAAGAGCGTTGACTAACAAGATAAACAAATCCGAGCGATTCGCTCGCATGTGGCTGTGCGTCGAGCCATATCATCAGCAAGCACAGGCCACACACGGTAGCCCGGAGGTTATCGGCGTTCATCACCGTGGCTTATGATCTACGTCACCGCCAGATCGGTGGGCTATTCGGCGCTGACATACTCGCAGCGTATATTCTCCCCCCACTTTAGCCTACTCACCGAGTGTGCGCGATGTGGCGAATTGTCGCACTCGAGCGCTGTAAGGCGGAGCTTGCGCGCGCCGATTGCTTCTGCACATGATGCATGTCATAGCCGCTTCGCCGCTCTTGCATAGGTTGTCACGTCGCTGGCGTAGTTCTATCAACCCAAGAGGTAGAGTCCATGCAATCAGTCCTGAGATCGTCCACTCGAATCATCCTCGTAAGCGCGTGTATCGTCGCCTGGTCGAGTGCCGTGGCCGCACAGCCGGCCGGAGAGCGAGAGGCCCCCGACGAACAGCAACAGGAGCCGGCCCAACAGCGGCAAGTTCAACCAGAACGAGATTCACCGGTCGTATGGAGCTTCGACGCTCAATTGCGGCCGCGCGCCGAAGCGCGCACCAATCACTCCTTTGGCCTCGAGCCGGACGAGCGCGCCTATTTCGGGCGAGATACCTTCGCGACCATCAGCCAACGCACCCGGCTGGGGCTGGGCGCCGAGCTCGACGAGCTCAGCGCCTACGCACAGCTCCAGCACGCCGGCGAGTGGGGCCTGACCGGCGGCGACGCGCTGAGCGACCCGGTGGTCGGCTTACATCAGGCGTGGCTGAATTATGCCCCCAGCGAGCAGTGGTCGCTTCGGGCCGGCCGCCAAGAACTCGCCTACGGCGACCAACGCGTCCTCGGAACCGTGGGTTGGTCGCAGACCGGCCGCGCCTGGGATGCCGTTCGCCTGGGCGTCGAGCCCAGTGATGCGCTGGGCTTCGACCTATTCGTGGGCCGATATGCAGCCGGCGCGGTCGAATCGGACTTCGCCCTCGACAGCTCGCTATTTGACGGAGACGCCTACCTGACCGGCGCCTATTTCACCGTGCGTGACGTGCTCGAGCCGGCCTTCGACGAGCTCGACGTCTACGCACTATACGACGTCCAGATCGACGATCTCTCCGACGACAACCCGAACAGGGAGAACCGAGTGGGTCTGGGCGCCCGGCTCGCCGGCAAGTGGAATATCATCGACGCCACCGTCGAGGGCATGTACCAGCTCGGCTCGCAGTGCGTCGTCGACGACGGCGGTTGCACCGACGAGACGACCGACATCAGCGCCTGGTTCGTCGACAGCGAGCTCGGCGTCGTGGCCTACGAGCCCAACGCCGTGCGGCTATTCGTCGGCTTCTCTCACGCCACCGGCGACGACCCGGAGACCGCGGACACCAACGAGGCCTACTTCCACTTCTACCCCACCGCCCACAAATGGTTGGGCTTTATGGACATCATCGGCCCGCGCACCAATATCCAGGAAGTACGCGGCGGCCTCGGACTTCGCGCCGGGTCGTTTAACGTGCGCGAATCGGTCCACTACTTCCGCCGGCTCGAGCCCGAGGCAGAGACCGTCGGCCTCGAATTCGACACCACCGTGGGCACCAAGCTCACCGACGAGCTCGCGCTGGGCGTCGGCCACGGCCTGTTTTTGCCCTCCGAAGGAGCCTCGACCAACGGCGATCCCGAAGGCGCGGCGAACTGGTTCTACCTTCAGATGAACGCGGCGTTTTAGGTTACCTGACGGCCGCGGTTTTGGCCGCATCCGCGCTTCCACCCATTGCCTCCGCGCCCGTTACCTGCCCACCCCAAGGGGCTCGGGGCTCGAGCTCATCGGGCCTCGAGCCTCGAGTCGTTTTTGCCTCAGCCTGCCACCTCTGTTAGTTTATCAGTTAAACGATCATTCACTTCGATATGAGTAGGCAGCGGAACCTACTGTGCATTGTCGGTACATGTGTGTAGCACTGCGCGTCACTTTTCTGATTGGGGAGTCATCGTGAAATATTGCAATATTATCTCTTGTATGCTCGTCTTGGCTGCACTCGGATTATCTTCGGGCTGTGGCGATTCGACGGTGCAGCATTCGGGCCCCAGTGGACCCGAGGACGCGGGCGACGTGGAGTTCGACACCACCGACGCCACCGACGCCACCGACGTCGCCGAGACGGCCGATGCCGCTGATGTCAGCGATACGGATGAGCAGACCGACTGCACCGAAGACGACCTGAGCAGATGCCAGCCGCCGGCCAATGCCCACGCGGCGGCCTGCTCGGAGAACGAGTGTGTCTTCGAATGTGACCAGGGCTATTCTGACGACGACGGCGACCTGCACGACCCGACTAGCAACGGCTGCGAAGTCGGCTGCGTGGAGTCCAACGAGGTCTGTGACGGCGTCGACAATAATTGCAATGGTGAGACCGACGAGGGCTGCCAATGCGACGACGGCGACACTTACGATTGCTATACGGGCCCGGCGGGCACCCAATCGGTGGGAGCATGCGCCGCGGGTGTCCAGCGCTGTGAAGACGGCGTGATGTCGGGGTGTTTGGACGAGATCCTCCCCAGTGAAGAAGTCTGCGACGAGGTCGACAATGACTGCGACGGCCAGGTCGACGAGGAAGTGCTGTCGACCTTCTATGCAGACGCCGACGGCGATGGCTTCGGCGACCCGGACGACACCACCGAGGCCTGCTCGGCGCCCACCGGCTACGTCGACAACAGCGACGACTGCGACGACACCGATGCCGATAGATATCCGGGTAACTCGGAGACCTGCGACGGCGTCGACAACGACTGCGACGGCACCGCCGACAATGGCGCCGAGGCTACCTTTTACGCCGACTCCGACGGCGACGGCTTCGGCGACCCGGACGACACCACCGAGGCCTGCTCGGCGCCCACCGGCTACGTCGACAACAGCGACGACTGCGACGACACCGATGCCTCCATCAATCCCGACGCCCCAGAGGTCTGCAACAGTATCGATGACGACTGCGACGGTGACATCGATGAGGACGCCAAAGACACCTTCTACGCCGACGCCGACGGCGACGGCTACGGCGACTCCGGCGACACCACCCAGGCGTGCAGCGCACCTACCGGTTATGTCAGCGACGACACCGACTGCGACGACTCGGACGCCGATCAGTACCCGGGCAACACCGAGGTCTGCGACCACAAGGATAACGACTGCGACGGCGACATCGACGAAGACGTCGAGGATACCTTCTACCATGACGGTGACGGAGATGGTTACGGCGACCCGAATGACGCCACCCAGGCCTGCTCGACGCCCACAAACCACGTAAGCAACAGCGACGACTGTGACGACAGCAACGCGGCCATTAGCCCGGATGCCACCGAGTTCTGCTCGGACGGAGTCGACAACGATTGCAACGGGGCGACCGATTGCGCCGACTCCGCTTGCAATAACATGCGCTGCGGCAGCCCCTGCGAATTCTGCAGCCAGGGCTACTGCCAAGACACCTGCTGAACCTCACCGTCGCCATAGCGACTAGCCCCACAAAGAAGCCCCGCAACTCATCAGAGCTGCGGGGCTTTTTGTTGATCGGCAATGCTCACTTAAACGGTTACTTATTGGGTGGCGGAGCACTCTCCGTCGTGGACGACCGAGACGCCGTGGCTCGAGGCCATGCAGTCGTTCGAGTAGGTGCGACCGTCGCAGCCGCATACCGGATCGTAATGCTGGGGGCAGGCTTCGGCGGAGGGGCTGCAGACGCCCGAGCCGCTGGCGCCGCATTGGGCGGCGCTGTCGAAGGCGCAGTACTCGCCGGAGGCGCAGTCGGCGTTGTCGGTGCAGCCTCCGGGCGACTGGCAGACGCCCTGGTAGTCGACCGAAGCGCCCGCAGCGCGCGCTTCACAATCGTTGGAATAAGTCTGGCCGTCGCAGCCGCACACCGGGTCATATTGCTGGGTGCAGTAGGACGGCTTGGGCTCGCAGATGCCGGTGGCGTCGGCGCGGCCGCAGTCGGCGGTGTCTTCGTAGACGCATACCTCGTCGGAGGCGCAGGTGTCACCGAGCCTCGCTCCGCAGGCGGTCTCGCCGCCGGGGCACTCGCCCAAGCTCTCGACCGACACCCCGGCGCTGTGCGCTTCACACTCATTATTATAGGTCTGGCCGTCACAGCCACACACCGGCTCGTACTCGCGGGTGCAGTACTCCGACGGCAGATAACAGGTGCCCTGCTGGTCGTAGCGCCCGCAGTTTTCGGACTGCTCGTAGATGCAGACCTCGTCGGGGTTCTGACACGACAGACCCTCAATCCCGCCGCACGCGTCGGTCGAGGAGTCGTCCGGCACCGTGGTGTCATCTCCGCCACCACAGGCCAGCAGGCTCAAGAACATACATACGCCCATCAGGCCCACCAGAACCCCCAAAATCTTGTCTGTCCGGCTCATCTCAGTCTCCTTCAAATCGCTTAATTTAATCAAACATCTCATTTCACTCGATTGGGACAGATAAGATGCAAGGTGCGGGCCAAATCGAGGTACGCCTCAGGCGCGGCCAGGAGGCCTTGAAGATGGCAACTGGAGCTGCCATGGCGGCAGGTGTAGTTGCCGGCTACGGGCGTTGACGCCATTGGCTCAGCAGGTGGGAGAGCCCAGACCC
Organism: uncultured Bradymonadales bacterium; assembly: GCA_964386725.1. Taxonomy (GTDB): domain Bacteria; phylum Myxococcota_A; class Bradymonadia; order Bradymonadales; family Bradymonadaceae; genus CAYLTX01. Next base: position 47,109 of record CAYLTX010000037.1, read on the forward strand.
TCCTACCTTTCACCACACGGACCTTCAAAAATATCGCCCTGATCCCCCTCCAGCGAAGCAGCAATGAGGGGAGGTTCTGGAGCAGGGCTTACCGAATGAAAGCTGCTTTCTTACCTTCGCTGTAGAGACACGAAACGTCGTGAGATGTCATCGGGGAGGTGGCAATCGACATCATCATGTGATGCAGCAGGCCCCGAAAGCGGGGCCCTGCCGAACAGCAGAAGGGTGTTGTACTAACGCAGATTTCTTTACCGGAGATCGTAGCGGGGGGGCGAGGTGACTCGAAGCCCGCATGGCAGGTTCTCCGGATCCCTGTGGGCTTGGCGTTTGCTTCGCCGTGCATCGCTGCGTCTCCTACGGGGGACCTCGTGATGAAGAAGCGAGTTCAACAGATATATAGCGTAGCAGTGGCACTACTCTTGGCGGGAGGATTGAGCGCCTGCGGGGAGGCCGACACCGAGCCGGTGCCGAACGACCGGACGCCGTCGGCCCAGCAAGTAGATGAGGACGGCTGCCAGCTCTTCGAACAGACCATCCACATCGACGAACAGGCCGACCTGGCCGACTTTGCCGATCTGGAGTGCTTTGACGTCGACGGCCATGTCTTCGTCCAGGAGACCGACGACGTCGACGACCTCGACGCTCTCGACGGGCTCCGCTCGGTCACCGGCTACGTCGGCATCGCCGATAACCAGGCGTTGACCAGCGTCAGCCTCGACAACCTGGAGGCGACCGGCGAAGGCCTGGTCGTCGAGGGAAACGAAGCGCTGGTCGACATCGAGTTCGGCGCGCTTCGCGATGTGAGCCATTATCTGCACGTCTTCGGCAACCCGGCACTCGAATCGGCTCGCTTTCCCCTGCTATTCAACGTCGGTGACGACGTCATCTTCGCCGGGGTCGACGCGCTTTCCAACCTCGAATTGCCCCGTCTGACGAGCGTGATGGGCCGGTTCATCTTCGAGCATAGCGACGCGATCGAATGTCTATGTCTGCCCGACCTGGTCGTGGTCCGCGGAGACTTTTTGGTCCACTTCAACGGCGGCCTCCGAAGCCTGGCCGCGCCGGTGCTCACGACCGTCGGTGGCAACCTCGAGATCCGTCGCAACCCACAGCTCGAGCATCTCGACCTCGACTGCCTCGAGCATATCGACGGTGACGCGACGGTCCTTCACAACTTCGAGCTCGCCCAATGTCACGTCGACCAGTGGATAAGCGAGGTCTCCACGATCGCAGGCGAGGTCTCGGTGGGCGACAACTCGCAGACCTGCCCCGAGGAGCCGGTGACGGCCGAGGATGTCGGCTGTGCGAGCTGCACGACGGGCATCTGCGTCGATC
>CAYLTX010000038.1:0-7524 GCA_964386725.1 uncultured Bradymonadales bacterium
GTTTGGTTTCGTGGCCCGGCGATCATTCGGACGGTGCGGTTTGGTTTCGTGGCCCGGCGATCATTCGGACGGCTCGGTTTGGTTTCGAGGTCGTGCCAACATTCGGGCGGTTCGTCATTCACTCGATCGGCCCATGATGTGGTTTCGTGCGGGATCCAAACCGTAGCTGGGGGTAAGACGACGCCGGGTGTGCCGCAGGCGCGCCCGGGGCGGCGCACCCCCAGAGAGCCGCGGATGCCCGCCATGTTCACCTTATAGACCCCCAAACACCCGCCACGCTCAATTTGCTCCATCGACAAGCCGCTCGAGGGCAGCCAGCATGCGGCCGTCTCGGCCAAGCTGGGTGTCGGCATATCCCACCAGAAGCTCGTTGGGGCGGGCGTTGGGGCGGTCGTCGATGACCGCCTTTAAGCACGCATCCTCGCCGCCGGGGCCAGACCAGACACAGCGCAGAATATAGGCCACCGCCGTCGAACGGCTGATCCCGGCGTTGCAATGGCAATAGACCAGCCCCGCCTGGCGCAGCGACTCGGCGCGCCGGCGCAGCATCTCGACATCCTCGGGTCCGGGCGGCCGTATCGTGGCCTCGGTGTCCGTATAGGCGCTGGGATCGGGCTCGAGCACGTCGTGAAACTCCAGGCGCAGGTGCAGCGGGTTATCCTCGTCGAAGCCGTACGGCAGCGGGCCGTCGGGCTCGCCGATGGAGACCACCGCCGAGTTCGGCGCCAGCTGGATGACGTCCATATTCGCCTCGGGCAGCGATCGCGCGAGGTATTGGGGTGCTTTGACATGGCCGGCACCTTCTAGAAGGAGGAGTTGGGCTGGTCCAAAAATGTCGCCTCTTCGGCTGTGGTCGGCCGAGAGATCACGGCGTTTCGGTGCGGGAAGCGCCCGAATCGCTCGATGATCTCGCGGTGTCTAAGGGCGTAGTCGAGCATGCCGGCGACGAATTCATCTTTGGGGTTCTGCTTGGCGATCGCTCGAAATTTCTCGACCGATAGCTCCTGTAAGTGCTGGTCCTCGGCGTGCTCGAGCGGCAGGTAGAAGAAGCCGCGCTCGATGGCCGAAAGCTCCTCGTCGTCGCCCATCTCAATGCCGTCGAGGGTCAACTTCTGGGCGAGCAGATCCTGGGACCAGGCGCGCGGGGAGCCTCGGAAGATGTTGCGCGAGAATTGGTCGAGCAGGACGATCAACGCCAGCCGGCCCCGGGCGGTCTGAGACCACTCGTCGTACTCGCCGCGAATCGCCTGCTCGAGCGCTTCACCGAAGTTTTGGCGGATACGCTGGTCGAATTGCTCATCCTTGATAAACCAGCGCTTCTGGCGCTCGCTATCGGGCGGCTGGTCGTCTGAGCCAAACCAGAAATCGAGTACATCTTGGCTTTGCGCCATCGTCTTCTCCGTGGAAATTGCTTGAGCCACAGCCGTACGTGTCGATCTTCGAAGCGCATCCTGAGAGTTATCATCTGTGCTCGCAAGGCAGATGTACAGTGAGTAGGCACAGAGGTACTTCGGTGAGTGAACCATCGCGACAACCCGCCGACCTGCCCAGCGCCGATCCCGCCGACGCCCCCGGGACGATGGATGATCCGACCCGGCTGCGCCAGCACATCCCCAACGCGATGACGTTCACCAGGCTGGCGCTGGCGCTGGCTTTTCCTTTCCTGCCCCACGCCTGGCGGCTGGGCGTGCTGGTCGTCGCCGCGCTGACCGAGTGGCTCGACGGCTTTTTGAGCCGACGATGGAATGCCGAGAGCCAACTGGGCCGCATGGCCGACCCGGTGGCCGACAAGCTCTTCGTACTGGTCATGCTGGGCACGTTCATCTGGGAGGGCACGCTCGACCCGCTCGTCGCAGTGCTCGTCTTGCTGCGCGACATCACCGTGGCGCAGGCCTGCATACTCATCCTGCTCTTCGGCGACCGCCGCGAGCTGACCCGCATGCGCCCTCGCCCGCTGGGAAAGATCACCACGGCGCTGCAATTTACGTTCTTGCTCGTCCTGTTGATCTGGCAGCAGGCGCCGATCTGGCTGGTGGCCGCGACCGTGGCATTCAGCGCGGCGGCCGCGATTGATTATGTGGTGTTTTATTATCGGGAGGTGCGGGAGTGAGGGTGGCTGCTTTCCGGGGTGCCCCTCCGTCGCGCCTGGCGGCGCGCCACCTCCCCATAGCGGCTGAACGCCGCCATGGGGAGGAACTTTCCGCGTGATCGCGCAGTGGCGGGTTGTTGTTCAGAAAGCAACTCTTGCGCGATCTAGCGGAAGGTTCCTCCCCAGGTCGAAGACCCTGGGGTTGTTCAGAAAGCAACTCTTGCGCGATCTAGCGGAAGGTTCCTCCCCAGGTCGAAGACCCTGGGGAGGTGCCCGGCGCGCTTTTCAGCGCCGGGCGGAGGGGCGCCCCGAAAAGCAACCACCCAAAACACCCCAACCCCCTGAAAACAAACAACTTTCAAACACCGCTACCACACATACGTTCAGTATTGTATAGTACCCGTAGAAAGCATCGTCCGAACCACATGGACATCTACGGCAGACAAAAGACATGGCAAAGACACCGAATCGAAAGACGCCCGAAGCAACCCCCGAGGCACGCGATACACATAGTCCGCGCCCCGAGCATCCCCGCCCCAACAACGCGCTCGGCACCGGCCGTTATGAGCCGCGCGACCTGGCCGAGTTGATGCGCTACTGCAAAATCGTCATCCAGAGCGATCTGTGCCCGAGACACATCAAATCGCCGGCCGACGCAATGCTGATCATTCAGCGCGGCGCCGAGCTGGGGCTGTCGGCGGTCAACGCGCTGCAAAACCTCAACGTCATCAGCGGCAAGGTGACCATGCCCGCCGCACTCGCCGTCGGCGTGGTCAAGGCCTCGGAGGCCTGCGAATACTTCACCTGCATCGAGTCGACCGACGAGTATTCGACCTGGGAGACCAAGCGCCGCGGGAATCCGGAGGCGACCCGCTACACCTTCTCGAAGCACGACGCGCAGGTCGCCGGGCTGTGGGGAAGCGGCACCTGGCGCAAATATCCTAGAAACCTATTGGCCGCGCGCGCCTCGATGAACCTGGCGCGCATGGAGTATCAGGACGTGTTGGTGGGCGTTTACACCCCCGAGGAGTTGGACGCCCCCGAACCAACAGCGCCTCCGAAGACCGAACCCAGTGAGCCCGCCCTCGAGGAGGACTCCGTGCCCATTGAAGAGCAAGATCAGGCTCCGGAGGCCCGAGAAGCACGGGACGCTCCGCAGGAACAGGAGCCTCAGCCTCATTGGAGCGAGTTGCCGGTCGACGAGCCCAGCGATCAATCGGAGGGCGAGGCGTGGCAGAAGGAACACGAGCGCTTCCACAACCTCATGCGCATCAACGACGTCGAAGAGCACCTCGAGGCGTTCCGCGACTTTATCAAAGCCCGACATGGCATCGAGTCGTGGACGCAGCTTCCCGCCGAATTGCTGACACGCTGGTGCGACCTCATCGTGCGCAAGAGCCCGACGCCGAGCGACGACAAGCCCTCGGACCGGGCCGCCTGGATCGAGCGCAAGCTCACCCGGTACGCCGAGCAACAAGAGGAATAGCGGCGGACTGCCCACCTAGATCGAGCGAGCGTAGAACCAAACCGTAGCCGCGCGTCACCCCTACGATATGTCTTTACGCCCTCATCGCCTCGACACGCTCGTCGATACGATCGCGACAGGCCCGGAAGCGCGGGTCATTGCGAAGCGGCTCGAGCAGCGGGCAGCGCTCCAGCCACATGCGGTCGAGAAGGCCGTGGTCGACGCCGCGTTCGATATGCTCGAGCGCGGCGTCGAAGTCGCCCAGGTAGGCGAACGCCTCGGCGACGAGCTGACGCGCCACCAATTCGATGCGCGAGCCTTCGACGCTCTGCTCGAGGAACTCCCGAATAAAAGTGCGATGCCCCGAGCTCATCTCTCCGCCTCGAATCAGCTCCCGGCGAAAACCAGACATATACCTGATCGGCGGGCTGTCCTGAGTCAGGGGCCGGCTCTTGCCCTCGTCGAGCCACCGTGGCTGCTCTCTCCACAGGTCGAGCCGGCTGCGGGAGGCCTCTCGGGCATTGAGCGCCTGCTCGGTGTCGGTCGGCGCAGCGAGCAGACGGTCGACCTGCGCCCAATCGCCCGCCAGCGCCTTGGCCTGTGCCAGGCCGAAGCGAGCTCGATACATCTGAGGGTTGAGCTCGAGCGCCGTCTCGATGTGGCGCACGGCGGTGTCCAGCGGGCCGACTTCGCGCAGAATGCGACCCATTTCGTCGTGCGCGTCGGCGTTGGACGGGGCGCTGGCCAGCGCCTTTTTCAGATGCTCGATCGCCTCGCCGTACTCCATGTGCGCAAAATGCACCCGGGCGAGCGCGAGGCGCGGCTCGGGTCGGCTCGGCGCGATCGAAAGCGCGCGCTGAGCGTAGTTCTGCGCCTTCTCGAGGTGCTCGGTGCGCTCGGCGCTGCCGTAGAAGGTCGCCCGAGTGTGCGCGAGCGCTGCGCCGGCCAAGATCCGCGGATCGTCGGGCGCCTGTGACAACGCCTGCTCGAAGAGCTCGATGGCCGCTGTGAGATCGCCAAACCACTCCTCGTGCATCGTGTGGCGCGCCTTCAGATACAGATCGACGGCCTGTGAATCGGCCACGGCAGGCTGCGGCGTGTCCAGCTCGTCGGCGGTCAACGCCTCGACGATGGCTCGCGCGGCCTGTTCGCTGATGTCGAACAGATCGGAGGCCGAGCCCTTGAATCGCTCCGCCCAGATCTGGAAGCCGTCGCGAATGGAGATGAGCCCCACCCGAACCCGCAGCAGCTCGCCCACGCGGCGAATCGAGCCGTCGACGATGATATCGACGGACAACTCACGGCCGATATCACGCGGATTCTGCGCCGAGGATTTATAGCCCATGACCGCGCCGCGCGGACGCACTCTGAGGCTGTTGCTCATCGAAAGCTCGTCGATGAGCTCCTCGGTCAGGCCGTCGGCGACGTAGGTGTCATCGTCGCTGCCGCTATTTCGAAACGGCAACACCGCCAGCGTGGTCGACGGGTCGTCGAGCTGCTCGAAGGGGTCGAGCGACTCATAGGCTCGAGCCGGCGCCTCCGGGCTATCATCGCGTGACGATGTGGGCGCGGGGGCCAGCGTCGGCGCGTTCGCGATGGTGCTGGCGGCCGCGGCCTCGAGCGCTTCGAGCAAGTCGGCGGCCCCGCCGAAGCGTTGGTCTCGCTCGCGCATCAGGCAACGCTCGACCACCGAGACGATCGGCTCTGGAAGGCCGGGCCGATGTTGCGTCAACGCCGGCGGCGGCCCCAAAAGCCGCGCCAGCGCCGTCGACATGGGTGTATTTCCCTCGAAGGGCAGCCGGCCCGAGAGCATCTCGAAGAACATGACGCCGAGCGCGTAGATGTCGGCGCGGGCGTCGAGCTCGACCTTTGCCTCGACCTGCTCGGGCGCCATATAGGCGGGCGTGCCCAGAGGGATTCCCTCGGCGGTCAGCCGCGAGTCGTGGCGGGTGGCGCGAGCGATCCCGAAGTCGGTCAGCACGATCCTGCCGGTCTGTGCCACCAGGACATTGGGCGGCTTGAGATCGCGATGAATCACGCCGACTGCGTGCGCCGCGGCCAAGGCGCGACAAATCGTGCGGGACACCTCGATAAACCGCTCCATCGCCATCGGCCCGCCTGCGCGCAAGAGCGCGCCGAGGTCGCGGCCGTCCACAAACTCCATGGTCAGATACGGGATATTGCCGCAGGTGCCGATATCGAAGGTGCGCGCCACGTTTCGGTGAGTGACCTTCCGGGCGAGTTTGACCTCGGAGCGGAACCGCTCGACGGCGCTGTCATTATCGACCAACTCGGGCTTGAGGGTCTTGACCGCGACGATCTCTTCGAGTTCCAGGTCGCGCGCCTTATAGACGTTGCCCATGCCGCCCTGGCCCAACAGCGCCACCAACTCGTAGCGGCCGGCGACCACATGCGCCCCACTCGGCCCTGTCGGATGAGTCAGCTCGGAGGTGTTGGCCGGCGCCGGACCCGACGAGTTCATGTCGACCAGGGTGGCCGCCATGGCGTCATCGGCTTGGTTTGGCTGTTGCGAATCGTCGCTCATGGGTGTGTCACTGCAGGTGCGTTGGTTCCGCGGAAGGGTAACGGGAATTCGGGTGTGGTGGAAGGGGGCGTGAAGAGAAGATGTGTGAGCGTCGACCATTTGGGCAACACGATTCGCCCATATGATCGTCCCAGCTGGATCCAAACCATAACTGTGGGTAAGCCGACGCCGGGCGCGCCGAAGGCGCTCCCGGGGCGGCGCACCCACAGAGAGCCTCGGACACCACGAACGTCTCCGATCACCCGAGCAACAACAACAACTCCCGCACCACCTTCGCCGCCACGACCGACGAGATCCCGCTGGAGTCCAGGTCGGGGGCGAGCTCCATGACGTCGAAGCCGATGATGCGCGCCTGGGTGAGCACGCTGACCAGCGACTCGAAACGCTGCCAGCTGATCCCGCCCGGCTCCGGCGTACCCGTGCCGGCAACCAGCGAGGGGTCGAAGATGTCCAGATCGACGGTGACGTAGACCGGCAGGTCTTTGAGGTAGCCGATGCGCTCTCGGAGCGCGCCGGATTTGGCCGAGATATACCGGCCGGTGCGGCCCATCTCGCGAAATTCGTCGCGGGTGCCCGAGCGAATCCCCACCTGTAAGAGGCACTCCGGGCCCAGCACGTCCAGGCAGCGGCGCATCGCGCACGCGTGGCTGAAACGCTCGCCCAGATAATCTTCGCGTAGATCTGCGTGAGCGTCGAATTGAATGACCGCCAGGTCCGGGTGAAAGCGCGCCGCACCGCGTACGGCGCCGGCGGTCAGCGAATGCTCCCCGCCGAGCATCACCGGCCGTCCGCCCAGCTCCAGGATCTCCTCGACCGCATCGGCCACCTGGTGGACGACCGGCTCGGGCGAGCCGGCGGAGACCTCGAGGTTGCCCGCGTCGATGATCCGAAGGTCCTCGAGGTCGGCGTCCTGCCGGGGCGAATACGTCTCGAGCGCACTGCTGGCATGGCGAATAGCGTCGGGGCCGAAGCGTGCCCCCGGCCGAAAGGATGTTGTCCCGTCGTATCCCGCACCGAAGATCACGGGGCTGCCGCTGTGGAACTGACGTCTTGCCGCCAGAAAAAGCGGCGCTCCATCATTGGCAAAGGACAGATCGCTCACAGAGCCCTCTTGATATGGTTGGGGATGGCAAAGGCGCCCAGATGGACATCGCGGTTGTAGATATCGGTTTGCTCCTCGATAAACTCCACGCGCCTGTCGACGATATCACCTGGATGGACGTTCTGCGAAGCGTACGTCCAACTCCACGAGCCACTTGTTGGTCCCGATGCTCCAGCCGCGCCTGTTAGGTTAAACGCGGGAGGCGAGATGACGAGGTTGGCAGGGCCGTTAACGGAGCGCGGACAGCTTGTCCGCATTCGTGCGACGAGTGCGGGCGCGCCTTTCGCCCGCCGAGGAGCGCGGAAATGGAGCGCGGACAGCCT
>CAYLTX010000038.1:7624-48044 GCA_964386725.1 uncultured Bradymonadales bacterium
CGCCTTTCGCCCGCCGAGGAGCGCGGAAATGGAGCGCGGACAGCCTTGTCCGCCTTCGTGCAACGAGCGCGGGCGCGCCTTTCGCCCGCCGAGGCGCACGGAATTGGAGCGCGGACAGCCTGTCCGCATTCGTGCGACGAGTGCGGGCGCGCCTTTCGCCCGCCGAGGAGCGCGGAAATGGAGCGCGGACAGCCTTGTCCGCCTTCGTGCAACGAGCGCGGGCACGCCTTATCGCCCGCCGAGGCACACGAAAAACGGCGGTTGTTGCTGAAAACACCGACCGCTATCCTTGCCGAACACATTTTCTCTGCACACTTGGGAGGACGGATTGCCTGCACGTCAAGAAAACCACAACTGGAGCGCCGACAGGATCGAAGGCTGTCTCCTCGGTGGTGCTCTCGGCGACGCGACAGGCGCACCATACGAGTTTCGCGAGGACACCTCGCTGTCGACCCCGCTGGACCCGGACCGAGTCACCGACGACACGCAACTCACGCTAGCAACATGTGAGGCGATCATCGCAGAAGGCGGCGTGGTCTCGCCGGAAGCGATTGCGGCAGCAATGTGCAGCTGGTTTGTCCAGGGACGCGTACGACGCACCGGAGCCTCGACGACCAAGGCACTGCGCGAACTTGAAGCCGGCGGTCACTGGGCGTTGGTTGGCCGAAAGGGCGAATATGCAGCAGGAGCGGGCGCCGCCATGCGTGTGGCACCGTTGGCGTTTTTGCTCGATCCCAACCAGGGGCCGGCGCGTACGACCATCCGTGACGTCGCTCGCATCACCCACCACAACGAAGAAGCCTACGTGGGTGCCTTGGCTGTCGCGCATGGCGTGCGCCGCGTGGCGACGGACGAGTGGCCGCTCGATGGCGATCTGGCAGCACGGCTCGTCGACGTTCTGCCCAATACGCTGGTACGCGATCGGATCGCACGATTCGCAAACTCGACGCCGAGCATCGAGGATGCCGCTACGCATGGGACATCTGGCTACGTCGTGGATGTCGTTCCACTCGCCGTCGTCGTCGCGCAGGCCGCAGCTGAGGTCGGGTTTCGCGCTGCAATCGAACGGTCAATTGCGTGTGGCGGTGATACCGACACCATCGCCGCCATCGCCGGCCAGTTGATTGGATCGGCGCTAGGTCGCACGTCGATCCCCGACAAGCTGGTCGAGGAGTTTGATGGGGCGGCCCACGTCGAGAAGGTCGGGGATGAATTTAAGGCCGCCTTGAGCCACCCGTAGCCCAAATTGGTCTCGGCACGGCATTCCTCAGCTTGAATAAATACAGGCAAGAAAGATGATCGAATACCGCACCGACCTCTCCACCATCAGTGCCGATGACCTCAACGGCTTTTTCGTCGATTGGCCGACCCATCCCGACCCGGCGACACACCTGCGGATGCTCAACAACTCCTACGCCGTCGTCCTGGCCGTCGACACCGACGCCGATCGCGTCGTCGGATTTGCCAACGCCATCTCCGACGGCGTCTTGAGCGCCTACATCCCGCTGCTCGAAGTGCTGCCGGACTGCCAAGGACGTGGCATCGGCACGTGTCTCATCGAGGTGCTCTGCGAGCAGCTCGGCGGCCTGTACATGGTCGACCTCGTCTGCGATGCCGAACTCGAGGCGTTTTACGCACCGCTCGGGTTTCAGGCGCTGACGGGGATGGCTAAGCGCAACTACGAGAACCAAAACGGCGCGCCTGCAGCCGAGGGCGAAGATGCCTGAATGTACACACCAGCCCTCATGGGAGGACGCACGACAAATCGCCAGCGACTTCGTCGGTGAGGATGTCGTCGAGATCAACCGGTATTCCACCGGCCTCTGTCACTGGGTCTATCGCTGCGAGACTTCCTCCGGCTGCCGCTTCGTGTTGCGCGTCGCACGGCCAGAAAACCGCGACTACATCGCCGGCGGCATCGCAAACAGTCGCGTGCTCGCCGAGCGCGGCGCTCCCGTGGCGCGGGTGCTCGCAGGCGATACGACGGGCGAGGAGGCGGGGTTTCCGTGGATGGCGGTGGAGCACCTCAAGGGGCGCGACCTCGGCGAAGAGTATGCCGACCTCTCATCGTCGCAGACCGCGGCGCTCGCCCATGAGATCGTGGAGATCCAGCAACTGGTCGCCGAACTCGGCGAGGGCGATGGTTTTGGCTACACGTTCGGTCCCTCGGATGGGGCGCCGTGCGCCCGTTGGGACGAGGTCATCGACCGGCTCGTCGAGCGAAGATCGGGCTGGATCACGGAGACAGGCCTCGACGCCGCCGAGGAGGCTGCGCTCGTTCGGCGCCGCCTGGACGAGCTTCGCCCGGCGTTGCGCAGCGTTCGGCCAATTCCGTTTCTCGACGACCTGACGACCAAGAACGTGCTCGTCCACCAGGGGCAGCTGTCGGGTATCGTCGACGTCGACGAGTTTTGCTACGGCGACCACATGCTGTGGGTCGGGCTGACGCGTATGGCGCTGTTGAACTCGGGACACGACGCCAGCTACGTCGATTACCTCCTCGACGAGCTCGAGGCCGGCACGGAGGAACGGGTGCGTTGCGAGTTCTACACCGGATTGTTCGCGTTTGTGTTTCTGAGTGAGCAGGGCGTGGGGTTCAATGAAGATGCTGAAGAACTCGATGAGGAGCGGGTGAGGTTCCTGCGCGAATCGGTCATGACATGGCTGACGTGAGCGACGAGGGTCGGCAGCAAGCAGGTGAGGCGGAGCGACATCTTTGAGATGTATGGCCAGTTCGATTCAGTATTGAGCAACTCAACAGGGTGAGTTTCCTACTCGGCATCAGCAAGGAGCTGATTATGTCCGTAGACCTCCACGTTCACTTGAACAAAGACATACCTTTGAATCAGTGGCTGCATGAGGCAAGTAGCACCTTGCGATCCGTTTTGATGCTTGAGAAGGCGCCGCAACTTAATGCACCGAATTTGCCCGCCGTGATCGGGGCAGACTACGACGGATGCGAGACTGTTTATTGCGGCGACTTCGGATCTGTTGCGACAGTAACGGGACCAGGCCTTGAGAAGTTGCGAACTATGGTTAAGGGAATGACGCTGAATGCCCAAGACCATCACGAATTGGGGCCGTGGCTTGCAGTTGACGCGTATCGGATGCCGATAGGCTTCGCGGCTGCGTTCGCGTTGGCACACGCTGCGGCTGTGCTTTCCGAGAGCGAAATCGTGGACGAGTGGGGTCACTGGTTTACTGGCCATACCTGCGCTCCGGAGAGCTTGCTCAGCATCATGACATTGTCACGCAGATATGAAGATCTCGAGGCGGCCGCAGATGCGTGGAAGGGCCGGTTGCCAAAGAATTGTCCCAGGAATTGACGTGCTGAATACATGATCGCCAACACAAGATCGCAAATGCCAATCCGTAGGTGCTTGCCCATGCAGCCACATGAATGTCTGAGTATGTGTTGTGTGCTGATGATGGTACTCGGAGTCGGTTGCGACCGCACCAAGTCTGGTCATGCTCAGAGGGCGGTGCAGCCGCTGGAGCGTACATCAGGGACGTCGAATTCGGACGCGACCCGGAAGGCAAAGGAGAACGGTTCCGTGGAGTTGGTTGGCAAAGACGTGTCCGACCTGCCGCCGCTCGATCGTCCGTCGCCGCAAAGTGATGAGGAATCGCCCACGTCGAAGGCAACTATCGAACAAATTCCAAAGCCGCCGTTCTCGGTCGAGGAGTTCGTGATCGAGGGTGTGCACGTCGGCTTCATCGGATCGAAGAACTTGTTGGCGTGCAGCGCGGACGCAAAGTGTTTTCGTCTGGACCTCAGCGGACGCAACTGGGTGCCGCTGCGAGACGTGCCGATTGACCACGTCGACGCGCTTATTGCTGCTGCCGATGAGTCGACCCTATTGCTCGGTGTGAAGGACAACGAAGAGCATTCTATCGTAGTACGATACACCCACGAAGACGGGATGGGCTCGTCGCAGCCCGCTCAGTCGATTCGCGATGATCTGTACGAGTTCGAGGACCGTACCGTGTTAATTGATGCACACCAGCGAAGGGCTATTGTGGCAGATTCTGCTGCCAAACGGTTTGATGTCCGAGAGGAATCGCTGTCGGAGAATGAAGTAGTCTTCGCCGATCAGATGGACAGGGGAAACCTCGTTGCCTGCAAAAAACCCCGATGCGAGGCGCATTCGCCAAAGCCGGGCTACTGTCGCGATATTCGAGGCCGCTGGTTTTTTCGCGGCCACACCGCTTCCACAACATGCGGACGGTATGTCGCGCAGCCTAGGCCCGGAGGGCTCTCGTTTCGACGTCTCACCGACGGAAAGCCAGTCGCGGCATTGAAGATGTTCTCGAAGTCCTACGACGATGAGCCTGGACCGCCCGTTCCCGCCTACTGTCAAGCGGCCGTGGCCGTCGACGCATGCACTCCCGAATTTGCGCTTGCCTTGGCGTGGCCAAAGCTGCGCGTGGTATCTGTGCCGGATCTGAAAACTCTCGCCCAGGTGCGCCTGCCAGACGAGAAGTTAGTCGAGGTGGAGGTCGACGACGGAAGGGTGTTCGTTTCCGACGGCAGCAGCATCGACAAGTTCGCCGAAGCGGACGGTGCGCTTGCATGGATGAGTAGGGACGGACGGATTTGGGTTGCCCGTCTCGAGAGCAAATGAAATGAGGTGCGCTCCGCGCTGCCATTGGCCACACGTCGGACCGAGTAAGCAGTCGAAGGGCTGTCTGTGTAGCATGGCGCTCACAAGCTACCCTCGACGCCTCCGACCGGTTAGGCTCAGTAGTTGAACCGACATCTCGGCGCCACGCGACAAACAGGTTGGGGCGCGCTCGTTTGTGCGGCTTGACCGTGCTCCGTCGGCGCCGAACGTGGTCGACGCTGCGGCCTCATCGACACGCTACGGCGGGGGACAGAGCCCCCGCGGCGAGGACGGAGCCTGCGCGCCCCAATCCCATGTTTATCTGCGAGGTTCGGCCCAGAGCTTTCGGCGCTTCGCACAGAGCTCGATTGAACGAGCTGCGAGTGTCGTGAACGTGGCCGTGACCGCGACCGTGACCCGCCGTTCCCCTGCAACTCCGGACGCCTTTGCAGACTAATTCGAATCGGCACTCCATCGCTCTATGAGGCCTTTGTTTTGTTCTCGAACGCCCCGCAGTTGAAAAACGGGTCACGGCCACGGTCGCGGTCACGGGGGTTGACCGTTTAGAGGGATGGAGAACCATGAACTCCCGTGGACGTCAGCCACCGGAGTTGCACTTACCATAAATCAGATTATAATAATCTAGATTATACTAATCCGTTTTCACAACACTCGCGATGGAACGAACCCCTCAATTTATCGGGCGCCAACGAGAGATCTCGGCGCTTCGCACAGAGCTCGATCGCAAGCGTCCGTCACTGGTCACCGTCTACGGTCGCAGACGTGTCGGCAAGTCGACTCTTCTGGCCCGAGCGACTCGTGATCGCGACACAATCTTCTACCAGGCCACTCAGGTGCTCGGCTCGATGAACCTCGACCTGCTCAAAGAGGAGGTCGGACGCACGCTCGACGAGCCGGATGCAGTCCTGGAGGGAATCGAGCACTGGGAGGCGCTGCTCAGCTATATCACGCGACTCGCCACTGAACGGCCGGGGCTCACGCTGGTGCTCGACGAGTTTCCCTACATCTGTGAGACCGTCGAGGCGCTGCCCTCCATCGTGCAGACAATCTTCGATCAGGTCAGCAACCGCGGGCTCGAGTTCAACCTGATCTTGTGCGGCTCGCAAATCTCTTTCATGCAGGAGCTTCTCGGGGAACGAAATCCCTTGCGCGGGCGACAGACCCATGAGCTGGAGCTCGCGCCGCTGACCTATCGAGAGGCAGCGCAGTTCTTTCCAGATTGGACCGCCGAGCAAAGGCTCGCGGCCTACGGGGTCTTTGGCGGCATGCCCTACTACCTACAGTTATGTGATCCGAGCGCCTCGTTTCGCGAGAACGTCAAAGCAGTCGTTCTCGAGCCGGGAGCGCCGCTGAGCAACGAAGCCTTCAACGTGCTCCGAGCCGAGCTGACCTCCCCCACACGATATGCGAGCATTCTGGAGGCTGTCGGAAGCGGCTGCACGACCACCGGCGACATCCTCGGCCGCGTCCGGGATATTTCCGGCGGGGGTGCGCTTGCCCCATATATCGCCAGGCTCGAGGCGCTGCGCTTGATTCGTATCACCCGTTCATTGGACGCATCGCCCAAGGCGCGCAACCGGCGCTATTATATCACCGATCCCTTCCTGGCCTTTTGGTATCGCTTCGGCCTGCCCAATCGATCGGCGTTGGCCACCGGACATGCCAGCGAAGTATATGATCACGCCATCGAGCCGAATTTTGACGGATATATGGGCGAGATCTTCGAGTGGATCGCCCACCAATTCGTCTCGCATTACGGCAGCGAGATTCTCTCCGCACCGTCCAAAGAGGTCGGTAAGATCTGGGGTGGCGACTACGATGTCGACGTCGCCGCCACGCTTCTCGATGACACGGTCGTCATGGGCGAGTGCAAGTGGTGGGATTCTCTAGTGGGGGGCAACGTCCTTCGAGACCTTCAAGAAGATTGCCAGAAGACGAGCTACGGGAAGAGTGCGTCCGCGACACACTTCTTGTTGGTCTCGAAATCTGGTTTTACCGACGAACTCCTGGAGATGGGGCGTCAGTCCGAGACGTTGCACCTGGTTTCGACCGATGAACTGCTCGGCGAGGATGAGGGGCCACCGTGAGGCGCGTTTTGCCTGGTAGCTCCAGCCGGCTGCGCGTGCCGTATCGGCTCGTGAACGCGACCGTGACCCGCCGTTCCCCCTGCAGCTCCGGACGCATTCGCAGCTATGTTCGAATCGGCAATCAGATACTGTTCGAGGCTTTTGTTTTGTTCTCGAACGCCCTGCAGTTGAAAAACGAGTCACGGTCGCGGATCTCGGTTGGTTGTTGCCCCCTTTATGCGGCTCGACCGTGCTCCGACGTGCGCTGAACTGCGCGCACGCCACCTCCCCGCGGAGCGGTGGAGGGGTGGCAAGACGCACAATGGTCGCCACTCGAGGCCCCAACGGTTGCCATCAGCCAAAATGTTCAGTAATTCATGGGGCGTTGGTACTCCCGCAGCATCCCCAATAATCTCAGAAAAACGAGCCAGGCCATGACCCAGACGACCGAAGAGAAAAAGGAAGCGCAGTCGATCCCCGAGCGAAGTGAGATCGACGACCGCTATAAATGGGATCTGTCGGATATCTACGATAGCTGGGAGCAGTGGGAGCAGGACTTCGAGCGTTGCCAGGAGTTGATGGACGAGCTGGTCGCCAAAAAAGGCACGCTGTCGGGGGGGCCCGAGCAGGTGCTCGCCGCCTATGGACTCAACGACAAGGTCGGCCGGATCGCCTATAAGCTGTTTCGCTTTCCGATGCTCAGCTACGACACCGACCAGCGAAATAACGAGCTTTTGGGGCGCATCCAGCGCGTCCAGAACCTCTTCGCCGAATTCGGCACCAAGACCGCGTGGTTCGACCCGGAGGTGCTGTCCATCGACGAGGAGACGATGATGTCCTGGATCGATGAGGACGAGCGGCTCGAGCCGTATCGTTTTCCGATCTCGGAGATCTATCGCCAGCGCGAGCACCTGCTCGACGAGGAAGGCGAGCGGCTGTTGTCGTATTTTAGCCGGTTTAAAGGCCAGCCCCGCGAGACCTACCGCGCGCTGACCACCGCCGACATCGAGTTCAACACCATCGAGCTATCCGACGGCGAGAGCGTCGAGGTCAGCCACGCGGCTTACGGCAAGTTGTTGCGCACGCGCCGTGTGCAGGCCGACCGCGAGAAGGCGTTCCGGGCGCTCTACGAGGTCTACGCCGAGCGTAGAAATACCCACGCTTCGCTCTATAACGGCATCTGTCAGCGCGACTGGGCCACAGCTCAGGCCCGAAACTTCGAGGGCACCGCCGAGGCTGCGCTCGACTCCAATAACGTGCCGATCGAGGTGCTCGAGACGCTCATCGAGACCGCCAAGTCCGGCAACGGGCCGCTGCAGCGCTATCATAAGCTTCGTAAGAAGGTCCTCGAGCTCGACGAATATCATCTGTACGACAGCTCGATCCCGCTGGTCGAATTCGACAAGGAATACGACTACGACGCGGTCGCCGACATCATCATCGAGTCGGTCGCGCCGCTGGGCGAGGACTACCAGACGCGCATCGAAGAGGCGCTCAAAGGCGGCTGGATCGACGTCTACGAGACCAAGGGCAAGCGCTCGGGCGCCTATTCGGCGGGCGTCTACGGGGTGCATCCGTATATGCTGCTCAATTATAACGGCACGCTCTCGCATGTGTTCACGCTGGCCCACGAGCTCGGCCACACCATGCACACGCTGCTCGCGAACGAGGCCCAGCCATTTGCCACCTCGGACTATACGATCTTCGTGGCCGAGGTTGCATCGACGCTCAACGAGGCGCTGCTGCTCGACCATATGCTCGACAAGATCGACGACCCCACCGAGCGTATCGTGCTGCTCCAGCACGCCATCGACGGCATCGCGGGCACGTTCTATATGCAGGCGCTGTTCGCCGATTACGAGCTCAGCGCCCATCGACTGGTCGAGCAGGGCCAGCCGATCACCTCCGAGGTGCTCAGCGAGCTATATTACGGCAAGCTCGATGAGCTTTTGGGCGACGCCGTCGAGCTCGACGAGCTCTACGAGGTCACCTGGTCGCGCATCCCGCACTTCTACTCCTCGCCGTATTACGTCTACCAATACGCTACTTGCTACGCCTCGTCGGCCAAGCTCGTCGAGGAGATCCTCTCCGAGGACGGCTCCGAGCGCGAGGCCGCCGTCGAGCGCTACCTCGACCTGCTGCGCGCCGGCGGAAGCGACCATCCGATGACGCTTCTGCAGAACGCCGGCGTCGACCTGAGCCAGGCGTCGACGGTGCGTGCAGTCGTCGACCAGCTCGACGAGTTGGTCTCCCTGCTCGAAGAGGAGATCGAGCAACTCGACTGAGATATCGCAGCGGCGGCGGACTCACTCCAATAAGGTTGCTCAACGCCGCCTTACACGGTAGCTTTGAGACAATAGTTCCGGTTGTGAGAGTTCTGAAGAAATGACCAGAAACGCAGTGACACCCTTCCGCCGCACGCTCGTGGTGCTGGTCGCCCTCATGGCGCTGAGCACGCTGCAGAGCTGCTCGCTGGCGCTCGACTTCGACCAATGCGCCTCCGACGACGACTGCTCCGGCGCCGGCCAGTGCGTCGCAAACGTCTGTCAGGAGCTCGATGTCTGCGAGAGCGACGAGGACTGCGAAGGCGAGTTGATCTGCTTTGAGGACCAGTGCCAGGAGGAGGCGAGCTGCGAGAGCGACGATGATTGCGAGGGCAGCGAGCGCTGCGAGAGCAACCTCTGTCAGGAGCCGACCAGCTGTAGCAGCGACGAGCAATGCGACGACGGCCAACAATGTATCGAAAGCATCTGTGAATCACTGCCGCGTGTATCCGTGACCGACTTTATCGTCGACGACACCACCTGGACGGCCGACAACGTCTATGTGCTCGAGGAGCTCATCTTCGTGATCGCCCCGGCCACGCTGACCATCGAGCCGGGCACGACCATTTTGGGACAAAAGGACAGCGCCCTGATCACTCAGGCCGGCGCCACGCTCGAGGCCGTGGGCACCCGCGACGCCCCGATCGTCTTCACCAGCGCCCAGCCGGTCGGCCGACGCCGCGCCGGCGACTGGGGTGGACTCGCCCTCATCGGGCAAGCCACGCTCAACCGCCCCGACATGACCCTTCGCATCCGTGAGGACGAGGACGAGGATGCCGTCGGCGGCACGGACGACGCCTCGAGCTGCGGCACGCTCAAATATGTGCGCAGTGAGTTCGGCGGAGGGTTGGTCGAGGGTCAAAAGGCGCTCAACGGGATCACCTTTGCCGCATGCGGCTCGGGCACCGAGGTCGACTTTATCCAGGCCCACCTGGGTGACGACGACGGCATCGAGATCTTCGGCGGCACGATGGACATCCGCCACGCGGTCGCCAGCCGACCGCAGGGCGACGGCTTCGACCTCGACGTGGGTTGGCGGGGCACCGGGCAATTTTTAGCGGTCCAAATGGACGTGCGCGGCGAAGAGGCCTTCGAGATCGAAAACCGCGGCGAAGAACCCACCGCAGAACCACAGACCGACGCGCAGATCTACAACTACACGATCATCGGCGCCGAAGACTCCACCGACCTGCAGCGCGGCGCCATCTTCAAAAGCGGCGGGCTCAGCCTGCTCTCACACGGTATCGTGATGGGCACCGACACCACCGGTGTACACATCGAGGGCACCGAATCGGGCCAGCACGCCCTCGACGAGAAGATTCGTATCCACGACACGCTCTTCTACGACGTCGGCCCCGGCGGCACCGAGCCGTTCACCCTCGACGAGGACGCCGCGGCCAGTGAGTTCGACCCCGATACGTTCTTCAGACACGAAGACTTCAACAATCTCTTTGGCCAAGACCCCGGCATCGACGCGCCCTACGACCTGGGCAATCCCAGCTGGAAGCCGACCGCCGAGCACACCACCGGCATCGACGCGCCCCCCGAGGGCTTCGACCTGACCGCCGTGTACCGCGGCGCGTTCTCCCCGAGCGCCGACCCGTGGACCGAAGGCTGGACCGCCTACCCGAAGAATTGACCCGAGGCATCACCCCTCACCGCGCATCTTGCGGCGCGCCTCGCGCTCGCGCTCCAGCTCTTTGCCACGATCCTGTGTGCGATCCTTCGAAGACGGCAGCTCCCTGCCGCCCTGCTCACCTGCGTTCTCAGTCCTGAGGTAGCGCATGCCCATGACGATCATGACCGCGATCAAGGCAACGAAGATTGCGGCGATGACGATGCCCCAAAAGGTTCCCATAGTCCTGCCTCGGCGTTAGATCCGAAATCCATCGACTCATTGTCGAATCCAAAGATAAACACGAAGGTTGCCAATTCAGCCTCACGCCGAGTTGCTGGCCCTTCGCTACGTTTTCACCGCCACGTCGCTCCAAGGCATTACGGCGGGTTTCTTGGTTTCTTGCCTCGTGTGGCGGCCGGAGACATCTGCACGATCCAACGGCAACGACTCCCGAGCAACACTGCAGGCTGGTTGAACAGCAAACCCACTACAATCAAGAAACCAAGAAACCAAGCTTATTTGAGCGCTCCCCAGATATTCGCAAAATCGTCAGTCCACAGCGGCCCGTCGGCCCCGGGGGCGCGGGCCTTGTCACGTTCAGCGAGCCAATCGACCAACTCGGAGTCGCGACCGGCGAAGACCCACGTCGAGTGCGATCGGCCGTCGGGCATCGCCTCGGAGGAGAATGTGTGGGTGTACTCGACGCATTGGAGCGATAGCTCCTCGCAGAGCCGGCCGACCACTGGCGGTAGATCGAAGTAGCGGTTGGTCACATGGAAGGCGAGCACGCCGCCGTCGTCGAGGCGGTCGAGGTAGGACTCGACGGCCTCGCGGGTGAGCAGGTGGATGGGGATGCTGTCGGAGTCGTAGGCGTCGAGCACCAGCAGGTCGAATTTGGGTCCCCCCCACTCGCGCAGCCGTATCCGACCGTCGCCGGTCTGCACCCGGCACTGCTCGCCGCAGCGGGCGAGGTAATCGAAATATTGCTCGTCGCGAGCGAGGTCGACGACGACCGGGTCGATCTCGAAGAAGGTAAATTCGAGCGGGCGATCGACGGCATAGGCGGCCAGGCCGCCGATGCCCAGGCCGACCACGCCGACTGTGGCCGGCTGCTCGCGGTCGGGGTGCCGCCCCAAAGAGACGTTCCCAATTTGCGCATCCAACGACGCCCGCTCGCCCATATGAGCCAGCAGCTTTCCCACGCCGCTATGCGGGGCGTAATAGCCCATCGGGAGCAGTCGACGGTCGGCCTCGGCCGACTGGAAGCCGTGAATCGTCGAGCCGTGATATAAGATAAATAGGCGCTCGTCGTCGGTTACCTTCTCGGTGATACGGTAGTGGCCGAAGTAGCTGCGCTCGCGTACCAACGCTTGGCCGTAGAGGCTCTCGGCGATGAGCGCGGCGATCAGCAGCACCGAGAAGAGCACGCCGAAAGCACGCGGGCGGCGCCAGGCGACCCACAGCGCCAGCGCCAGCACTGCCACGAGGGTCACGCCGGTGGTCAGCACGAGGTGCTCGCTGTGGACCTCCTGCAAGATCACGGCTCCCAGCGCCAGGCTGACCAAACCGGCCACGGCGGCAGCCCGCCGCACGGCGCGAGAGCGGTCGATCAGCGGCGGGAGGAGCAGCGTCGCGGCGCATAACAACAGCGGGTATTCGGCGACCGAGTCGAAGACCTGCGGCGCCAAAAACGCCGAGAACGCCCCGCCCACGACCCCGCCGGCCGACATGGCCAGATAGAATGCGCTCGAATGCCGCCCGGACGGCCGGCTCGCCACCAACTCACCGTGATAGACGGTGGCGACGATGAAGAACGCGACCAGGTGCGGCCCCAGGAGGATGGCGAGTGAATCGGGCGCGAAATCGAGCAATAATACCACCGCCGTCGGGATCAGCGCCGCGGGCACAAGCGCCACGAAGACCCCGCGCGGCACGAGGTGGTTGCGCGCAAAGGTCACTATGAACGACAGCAAATAGAGCGCGAGCGGCACCACCCACAAAAGCGGCACGGCCGCCACGTCGGTGGTCACATAGTCGGTGACGCTGACCAAGAGCGCCGAGGGCAGCGCAGACCAGCCCAGCCAGCGAGCCCAATCGCGCGGCCCGGGTGCGCCATCTGATCGTTCAATGAGAGGCTGTTCGGCCTCTCTGCGCCGCCAGGCGAGGTAGGCGATGCGCGCGACCAGCGCAAAAAAAGCAACGTAGCCGGCGGTCCACACCCAGCCCTGAGTGTCCAGCGCGAGCGTCGGTTCGACCACCAGCGGGTATGCCAAAAGCGCCAGCAGGCTACCCGCATTGCTGGCTGCATACAGGTGGTAGGGGTCGGCGGCGTCCGGATGGTCGGTCCGAGAGAACCAGCTCTGGAATAGCGGCGCGCTCGCCGACAAGAGCGCGAACGGCAACCCCGCGTTGAGCGCCAGCGCCCCGAGCAGCCATCCAACGGCCACCCCGCCCTCTTGGGGCGCGCCCTCCGGAAAGACCACCGGCAACACGAAAAACGCCGCCGCCACAAGCCCCAGGTGCACGAATATCTGCGCCCTTAGCGGCACACGCTTTGTGAGCAGATGGGCGTATCCGTAGCCGACCAGCAACCCCATTTGGAAGAAGACCAGGCAGGTATTCCAGACCACCGACGTGCCGCCAAAACGCGGCAGCAGGAGCCGGCCGATCAGCGGCTCGACGGTAAAGATCAGCGCCGCGCTGGCAAAGAGGGTGCCGGCAAACCACACCAGCATGCTGCGATTAGAATATGGGGGTTTGGTCATTGCTAAACGAGGTACGGCCGAGGCTGGACAACACGCTCGCCACACCATAGCGCGCCGGGGGCAAACTCGACAGAGAATTCACCTCATGTCTATGTAGCGCATTCGGTCCACATGCTGACAACTCCGCGCCGGGTGTGGTAGGACCGACGGGCATATTCACAACCCGAAAGTCGAGTCCGAGGAGTTCGAAGATGGCTGAACGCGACGGTGGACACATCATTGCCGACAAGCTCGAGGAGCGCGGCGTAGAGTACGTCTTTACGCTCTGCGGTGGACATATCTCGCCGATTTTGGTGGGCGCCAAGAGCCGCGGCATCGACGTGGTCGACGTGCGCGACGAGGCCAGCGCGGTCTTCGCCGCCGACGCCGTCGCCCGCATGAACGGCACCGTCGGCGTGGCGGCGGTGACCGCCGGACCCGGGGTGACCAATACGGTGACCGCGGTCAAAAATGCGCAGATGGCCCAGTCGCCCCTGCTCATCATGGGCGGGGCGACGGCCACGATTTTGCGCGGCCGCGGCTCGCTGCAGGACATCGACCAGATGTCGCTGATGAGCCCGATCACCAAGTGGTGTACGCGAGTGACCACCGTCAAGGCGCTGGGGCCGACCATCAAAAAGGCGCTCGACGTCGCCACAAGCGGCGTGCCCGGCCCGGTCTTTGTGGAGGTGCCCATCGACCTGCTCTACCCCGAGGAGGTCGTCAAAGGCTGGTATCTCGAAGAGGCCGGCCTCGACGAGCCCAAGACGCTCATCGCCAAAGGCCTGCAGCTGGGCATGAAGGCCTACCTGGCTCGCCAATTCCACCAGCCGCATATCTCGGTCGACCTGAGCCCACCCGAGGTCAAGCTGCCGTTTCGCTCGAGCCTCGACTCGAAGGTCGAAAAGGCAGCCGAAGCCCTGCTGGGCGCCGAGCGCCCGGTGCTGGTGGCCGGCAGCCAGACACTGGTTAATATGAATCAGGACCAGGCACGCGAGGTCGCCCGGGCCATCGAAAGCCTGCAGATGCCGGTGTGGCTGGGCGGCATGGCCCGGGGCATGCTGGGCCGCGAAAGCGACGTCCAGCTCTTTCACAAGCGCACCGCCGCGCTCAAAAAGTCGGACTACGCCATCGTTTCCGGGTTCCCGTTCGACTTTCGACTCGGCTACGGCCGCAAGATCAACTCGAGGGCGACCTTGGTGGCGGCCAATTTGAGCGAAGAAGATCTGACCAAAAACCGCAAGCCGGACATCGGCTTGCAGATGCACCCCGGCGAGTTCTTGCTGGCGCTGGCCGAGCGCGTCGCCGGCAGAACCCCCAACTGGCAGCCCTGGTTCGACGATTGCCGCGAGCGCGAAGAGGCGCGCCAGGCCAATATCGACGCGCGCGCCGAGGAGGCCGACGAGCTCGTCCACCCGATCTACTTCTTCAAGCGCCTCGAGGAGCACATGGGCGACGACGCGGTCATCGTGGTCGACGGCGGCGACTTCGTAGCCACCGGCGCCTACGTACTCAAGCCGCGCCAGCCGCTCAACTGGCTCGACCCGGGCGTATTCGGCACGCTGGGCGTCGGCGGCGGCTTCGCCCTCGGCGGCGCCCTATGCCGGCCCGACTCCGAGATCTGGCTGATCTGGGGCGACGGCTCGAGCGCCTACAGCCTCGCTGAATTCGACACCTACGTTCGCCACGGCCTCGCCCCCATCGCCGTGATCGGCTCCGATGCCTCCTGGGGGCAGATCGCGCGCGACCAGGTCGTCATCCTCGAGGACGATATCGGCACCTGCCTGAGGCTCACCGAATACCACAAGGTCGCCGAGGGCTACGGCGGCGTGGGCATTCTGGTCACCGATGAGAGCGAGGTCGACGACGCGATCCAACGAGCCAAGAAGCTGTCCAAGGAGGGCACGCCGGTGGTCATCAACCTGCACCTCGCCCCGAGCGATTTCCGCAAGGGCTCGATCTCGGTGTGAGACCAAGCGCAAAACAAGTGCAGCGCAAAACTTACCGGCCACACCTCGGTGGCCGCAAATCTAACGCATAGGCCGCAGGGAGACATCTCTGCGGCCTTTATATGTGAACGGGTATTGGAATCCGCCTGCCAGGCGCCCTCGGGGCGAATACGGTGGAATTCCATTCAGTTATCGACCGTCTTCGCTGGTCCCGGCCCCAAAATTGCTAATCTTTACTGCGGAGGAGATGCGCGTTGACTATCCGGAGGTAGGACCATGACAAAACAGGGTTATGTGAAGTGGTATAACGAAGCACGCGGCTACGGGGTGATCGTCGACCGAAAGGACGGTGACAACGTCTATGTGCATTATAGTGAGATCCTCGACAGCGAGCACCTGTGGCTCGAGGAAGGCGAAGAGGTCGCCTTCGAGCCCGAGGATGGCAAGCATGGGACGGAGGCCCGAAATGTGCGCCGCTGCGATTCGTCCAACAGGCCTCAACCCCGACACTACGGGTGATGCGAGGCGTCCACCATCGGCAGTCACGCGCCGTAGTCACCGAGACATCCCAACGAAAAAGGCCGACGCTTTGGCAGCGCCGGCCTTTTTTATTCAACTCGACATATCGCCGATTACTCGACGTCTACGCCCAGATACCAGGCGGTCTTGCCTTCGGGAGCCACGCGCACATAGCCGGGCTCGTTGAGGTTGACGGTGTGATCACCGGTCTTGCTGCCGACGGTGGCGTAGAAGGAGACGGTGTCTCCCTCCTTGACCTTGGTGCCCTCGGGAGCGGAGACCGACAGGATATAGCCGTTGTCGACCTCTTTGTACTTGCACTTTTGCTTATAGTTGACCCGGCCGGTGTAGACGTTGACGCTGGAGACTTCCTTGGTATTCCAGCACTTGGTCGGCACCTTATACGAGGAGCGGAAGTCGAACTTCAGCTTGCCGCCTTTGACCGCGTCGACGGTCTCCTCGACGAAAATGACCTCACCGGCGTTGTCGTCGGGGCTGGCGCCCGCCTTGCGGTGGCTGATGGTCTCCAAATCGACGCCGAGCATCGCGTAAGCCTCACCGACTTTGGCGTCGGCGGCTTCCTTGGTAAAGCGGTAGGTGCGGGCGGTATCCGAGTAGCGGCTGGCGTAGCGCTTGACCAGGCTAGTGGCCTTGGGAGCGAGCTTGCCTTTGCTGTCGGCCAGGATATCGTACAGACGCACGGTCTTCTCGTCTTTGTCGTCGATCCAGGACCGGCCGTCTTTGATGATATTTAGCTCGGGGTACAGCTTGGCCAGCTCGCCTTCTTCGAAGTGCACGCGCGCCAAAGCTGCGGCGATCTCGTAGGAGAGGCCGCGCTTGAGATTGCCGTTGGCGATGGCCGTGTCGAGAGCCACCGGCGAGGAATACGCGTTCGAGTACAGCGTCTGGCGAGCTTCGGTCAGCTTGGTCTGAGCGGTGTCGTAGTCGCCCTCTTCGAGCGCCTCGACGCCGGCCTTATACGCCGGGCGTGCCTGGTCTTCGGCGGAGCGAATATTGGTCATCTCCTTCTCGAAGGCCTTGATGGCGTTCTCTCGCCAGGCGTTAAAGGCGCTCTCCGCCTTCTCCGCCTCGACCTCTTTGGGGTCGCGGTAGGTCATCTGGACCTTCTTCATGCGCTTGGCGACGCCTTTTGTGTAGCTATTGGATTCGTCGATCTCGTCGTATTGCTCGAGGTGGCGCTCGAGGGTCTGCTCGAAGGCAGCCGCGGTGCGGAAGTTTTTGGCCTTCCGCTTGGTCTCGATCTGCTCGAGGGCGTAATTGGCGAACTCCTTGACCTCACCTTTGTACAGCTTGTCCTGAGCGGCGATATCGGAGGCTTCGCCGCCGACGTCTTGGAGCTTGCGGCGGCATTTGACGTAATAGTCGAGGTTACGCTCGACGTAGCGCCATTGCTCGTCCATGCGCGATTCTTTGGCCTTCTCGACCTTGCGCTGGCACTCCTCGGTGAGCGCCTTCTTCTCGTAGACCTCGCGCGAGTACTTCTCTTTGATGCTGACCAGCTCCTTGGGAGCGCTGGCGAGCTTCTCGTGATCGGAGTCGAGCTCTTTGAGCTTCTCCAGGTAGCGATCGAGGGTTTTCTCGCGGTACTCGGCGCTGGAGAAATTTCCTTCCGAGCGCTTCTCGCTGATATCCGCGAGCGTCTTGTCGATACGCTTGACGTAGTCAGCGATCTGCTCGCGCTCGCCCTGCTCCTTTTTGATCTGCTTATCACTCGCGTTGACCACGTCACGCTGGGAAATATCGCCACCGGAGGCGGCCTTTTTGGCCAGCGCACAACCAGCGCCGGCAAAGGCGACCAGGCAAATCAATAACAATCCTTTACGAATCCACATACGAATCTCCGTCTGAACTTTGAGGGAATCGAGCTTTATTCTCTGAACAAAACGCACCAAGTCGGCGAAACCCCGAGCCCCCCTCCAGCGAGGATTCAATGCCGATTTGTCTAAATCTATGCGTATCCTCTATCTGACAGAGCCGTAGACGTCAACAGATGGGCACGTCGATCGCGGAGCAGACGCGACTGCAAAGCGATATCAACCGATTTATCTGTCCGGGTGCAGCGGCGAGCAACAGCGGCTGCGTTGCTCTCTCGGCACAGATGTTTAGATCCAAAACCAGGCGATCCGCGGCGTCGTCGGGAATCCGATGAGGCGCGGCGAGCTCGAGCCCGACTCCATCTCGAACGCGGGCATTGTCACTTCATCTCGGGGACGACCCCAGGGAGAGAACCGATGATCTATCGCACACTCGCTGTCGTCGCGGCCGTCTTGATGATGGCCGTCGGCTGCCGCACAGCTCAGGTCGAGAGCGAGGACCGGGAGCCGGCCGAGCAGCAACAAGATCAACAAGAAGCCGAGCTGGTCAGCTCGGAGGCCATTCCGGCGGGCACACCCTTACAGGTCGAGCTCGACCAGGAACTCAACACCGAAGACACCGAGGTCGGCGAGCGCTTCAGCGCCACGCTTGTCCAATCGCTTCGTGATGCCGAGGGCAACGTCGTGGTGCCCGCCGGCGCCAAGGTCCACGGCACCGTCACCGGGCTCAAAAAGTCCGACCGCCACGGCGACCAGGCCGCCATTCGCCTGGACGTCCAGGAGCTCGACCTCGAGGATCGCACCTATCCGATGCAGGCGCGCATCACCGAGACCGAGGTCGAGGCCAAGCGCGACAAAAGTGACGTCGGCAAAGGCGCCGCCGTCGGCGGTGTCGCGGGCGCTGCTCTGGGCGCCGTCATCGGCCGCGACGTCGAGGGCACGCTGATCGGCGGGGCGCTCGGTGCCGGCGCAGGTACCGTAGTCAGCCTCGGGATCGGCAGCGCCGACGCCGTTATCGAGGCGGGCACCGAGATGGAGCTGAGGACCACCGAGCGCATCGAGCTCGACGAGGCTGCCACCGACTCGCCGCGGCGACGCAATTGACTGGTGTCAGGGCTCGAGGCTTGGGGTACTGCGGGCTCGGGGCTTGGGGCTTGGGGAAAGGCAACTGCACACCACCCGCCGCGAGTCTCGCAGCTACTCATCGTCGTCGAGCACACCCAGAGTGCGGCAGGTATCGGAGGTCTCGACCTCTTTGAAGTCTGGAGCGGTTCCCAGAATCCGGTCGCCGGAGAGCATCGAGACGCCGTACCAGAACTTCTCGTTCTTGAAGTGATGCAGGCGGTGGTTCTTCCACAGGCGCCGGTAAAATCGCGTCTGCGGCTTGTAGTTGGTGTGCACGAGGTAGTGCGTCCACTCGTAGGTCAGCGACAGGCTCGTATAGATGGCCAGCCCCATAAAGCCGAGCTCGAGCGATGGGGCGACCCAAAACCACAGCGCGGCGGCGATGGGCAACGCGACGAGCACCGCGCGCAGCGGGATGAACATAATATCGATCCGCCACGGCTTGGCATGATGCCTGCGGTGCTTTTTCGCCGTGTCGAGATCGAAGCGGCGCCCGAACACTTCGACGGGACGAGAGTGCAGAATAAAAACATGGATCAGCCACTCCTGTAGCGGCCAAAACAGCAAGATCGCCGCCGCGACGGCCAAGTCCCACAGACTCCAGCCGCCCAGCCACACCCGTCCGATCCAGCCGATCAGCGCCGTGGCGCCCAGAATCCACGGGGTCGGGTAGCCGAAGAACTTACCGGCCGCCTCCCAGAGGCTATTCTCCTCGAGCAACCGGCGGCCATCGACCGCCCCGTCCTCTTGGGCTGGGCTGCCTTCCTCGATCACATCCGAATGTGTCGTCGTGTGTGTCATTCAGTCTCCTCCTCGAGCGCGTCCATCAGCTCGGTGATGCGTCGCTCGCCCATGCGCACCAAATTGCGGGCATAGAACTCGGCGTCCTCTTCGTCACGATCGGCCACCGCGCCGGCAATGGCGCGGTAGGCCTCGAGGTCGCTTAGTTCGTCGGCGAGCACCCCGAGCAGAACGCCCTTGATCTTCTCATAGGTTTGCATCAGTGAATTGATCGCCAACCGATAGGCGAGGTTGTCCGACCCGTCGACGAGCGTCGACCAGAACTTGGCGGAAGACTCCTGCAGGCGCGCCAGATCGCTGCCGGCCGCCTCCATCTGCGTGAGAACCTCGTCGAGGCGCTCGTCAATCTCGTCGGTCGCGCGCTTGGCACAAAGTCGAGCGATGTCGGCCGCCAGCGCCGAGCGCATCTCCATGACGCTTCGGGCTACATGCGTGTTGACCTCACCGTCGGAGGTCACCAGAAGCGCCGCCAGAAGGTCAGTGCCGGCGGTCTGGCGAAAATCGAGCACCCTGGTCGCCCCGCCGTGCTTGATCGAGACAAGCCGCGCCTGCTCCAGGCGTTTGAGCGCCTCACGCACTGCTCCGCGATTGACCCCGAGCTGCTCGCTGAGCCCTCGCTCGCTGGGCAACTTCGAGCCCGGCTCCATCTCACCGGTCACGATGCGGTCTCGAAGCTGCTCGAAGACCGCGTCGGCCAATGACTTCTTCTCGATTCGATCGAATATCACGTCGTCTCCACGGCAGTTACCTATCTGTCTACATCTAATGTGACTGTACGATCACATGGTAGGCTGGTCAAGTGGTATGACCAGTTGGTCGGGCGGAAATCGACAGGTGCCACGGCATCATGCCCCGGACTAGACCGGGAAGGACTGGCACCGATTATCTGCCCGGAAAGCTCACCATGTCGGCTCCTCGTCGGGATCGAAGCCGCGCGCCTCCAGGATCAGGCGCTTTTTGAGCTCGTAGAGGTTCATCTCGAGACCGGCGGGGTATTCGTGCGGGTTGTCGAAGCGCTTGATGCCGCCGTGGAAGCGCTCGAGCATATGCAGGGAGTGTTGCTGGATCTCCATGATATCGTCGGCGATATAATCCTCGCCGACATAATGACCCTCTTTGAAGATGGGCTTGAGCAGGTCGACTGGAGCCCCCTCCAAGCGCTTTCGGCGGGTCTCGTCGAGCGGGTCGACGATGATCAAACTGGGCGGCTCGCCCATCAGCTCGTCGTAGATCATATCGCCCACGAATTCACCGTCGCCGCCGATGCCGGACGGCTTATTCTTCCAGAAGCGGCGCACCTGAATTTTGCCCGGGTTCGAGATCTTGATGCGCTGCTCGCTCAGCTTGACCTTATGCTCCCAGTCCTCGCCGGCCGGGCGCACCGCCGACATCTTATAGACCCCGCCGAGCGCCGGCTGGTCCTTGGCGGTCGCCAGATGCGTGCCCACGCCCCACACGCCGATCCGGGCGCCCTGCTCCTTGAGCGAGCGGATCGTGCGCTCGTCGAGGTTATTGGAGGCGATGATCTTGGTCTTCTCGAAGCCCGCCTCGTCGAGCATCTGGCGGGCCTCGATGCTCAGCCAGGCCAGATCGCCCGAGTCCAGGCGGATGCCGGCCATATCGTAGCCCTTATCGCGCAGTTTCCGACCGACCGTGATGGCGTTTTTGACGCCTCCGATCGTATCGTAGGTGTCGACCAACAAGACCACGTTATTGGGCATCGACTCGGCGTAAGCCTCGAAGGCCTCGAGCTCCGAGTCAAAGCTCATCACCCAGGAGTGGGCGTGGGTGCCCTTGACCGGAATGCCGAAGAGCTTGCCGGCGAGCACGTTGGAGGTCGCCGCGCAGCCGCCGATGACCGCCGCGCGCGAGGCCGACAACGCCCCGTCGAGGCCCTGAGCGCGTCGAAGCCCGAATTCGAGCACCGGCTCATCGCCGGCGGCATAACAAACCCGCGAGGCCTTGGTGGCGATCAGCGTCTGAAAGTTGATGATATTGAGCAGCACGCTCTCGAGGAGTTGCGCCTGAATCAGCGGCCCCTCGACGCGCACGAGCGGCTCGTGTGGAAAGACGATATTGCCCTCGGGCACCGCGTCGACGCTGCACGAAAACTCCATGCGCGCCAGAAAGTCCAAGAACTCCTCTTCGAAGAGCGGCTCGTCGTCGCTGCCGCGAAGCTCGGCTAAATAAGCGAGGTCCTCGGGGGCGAACTCGTATTCGAGCAGCAAATCGACGGCGGTCTTCAGCCCGGCCGCCACCGCATAGCCCCCATTGAAGGGAGCTTCGCGAAAGAAGAGATGGAAAATCGCGTCGGTCCCGACCATGTCCTGCTTCCAATAGCCCTGGGCCATCGTCAGCTGATACAGGTCGGTCAACAGCGCCAGCGAACCGTTGTAAATGCTCAGGTGATTCATCCTCATTGCCTCGCTCGAGAGCCCGTCGGAGTCACAAAGGTGCCATGTGTCTATTGTCAAGAACGCGCCCGGGCGTCAATGTGTTGCCTCACGTTGAATATTTGGTTTGCGAAGGATCAACGCGTTCGTTGAGGTTGGCTGCGTGACGTTCATGTTCTTGGTTCTTGGTAAAGCGCGCATACTGGTGTTGTACCAAGAACCAAGAACCAAGAACATTTGCGTGCGCCGACGAAGCAGCAAAACGGCAAGAACGCGACATTAAGCTGAAGCTGCACGTGACTGCAGTCCCGGAGGAATTCGATGCAAGAACCGACCGCGTTCGTAGCCGGCGCGACTGGGTATACCGGCCGCGAGGTGGTGCGTCTTCTATGTGAGCACGGCGTCGACACGGTGGCTCATATACGACCCGACTCGTCGAGCCGTGAGGCCTATACGAGCCACTTCGAGGCCGAGGGCGCCCGGGTCGACACCACCCCGTGGGACGAGGAGGCGATGCGCGAGACACTCGAGCGCATCGAGCCGGACGTGGTTTTCTGCCTCATCGGGACCACCCGTAGCAGGCAAAAGAAGGCCGACGACCCCGACGCACACAGCTACGAGGCCGTCGACTACGGGCTGACCGCGCTCTTGGTGCGCGCCTGTCTCCGGGCCTCGGTCGAACCGCGCTTTGTCTATATCTCTGCGGTGGGCGTCGGCCCGGACGCCAGGAGTGCCTATATGCAAGCGCGCTGGAAGGCGGAGCGCTGCGTGGTCGACAGCGACCTCCCACATACGGTCGTCCGGCCGTCGTTTATCTCGGGGCCGGGTCGCAGCGACTCACGGCCGGCCGAGCGCGTCGGCGCAGTGATTGGTGACGCGGTGCTCAGCGCGATCGGCGCTCTGGGCTTCAAGAAGGCTCGCGACCGCTACAAATCGATGACCAACACCGAACTCGCCCAACATTTGATCGAGCTTGCGCTGTCGAGCGAGGGCGAAGACGTCGTGCTCGACGCAGCCGCTCTACGCAACCGTGCCCGCAATCGCTCCCATAACCCCCGATAATCCATGCTGATACGCGCCACCAAGGACTCGTCCTTCGAATGCATCCTCCAGGAGCACCACGCGGTGCTCTCGGGCACCCTCGCCGCCGCCTGGGGCGCCAGCCGCCTCGACCCGCTGCTGGTCCAGGCCATCGGCCTGCACGACAACCCCTGGCGCGCGGCCGACGCCAACCCCCAGCTCGACGCCGAGCGCGGCCTGCCCCATGACTTCATCACCTACCCGATGCGCGACAAGATCGAGCTATACCGCACCGGCATCGACGCGCTCGAGGCCGTCCACCCCTGGATCGCCCACCTGGTCAGCCGCCACTACACGACGTTCTCGGGAACCCGCGATATCCAAGAGCTCCAAGAGCCCGAGCAGGCCCGCCGCAAACGCCTCGCCGCCGCCCTCCCCGCCCACCGGCTCGACGCCGCCAAAGAGGCCCTGGCCTGGGTGAAATTCTTCGACATCTTCTCGCTACACCTCTGCCTGACCGGCCCCGCCGCCAAACCCGCCACCATCCCCCGGTGGCTGGCCGACCCCGACGCCTGGTCCACCGCCCCCGACGACACCACCGTCCAGCTCCGCTGGCACGACGACACCACCCTGCACGTCGAGCCCTGGCCATTCGCCGACCCGGAACTGGCGCTCGAGCTCTATTACCGTCGCCTCGACGGCCGCTCGGAGGGGCCGAAGGACTTTTTGGAGAGATGGGAGCATGCGCCTCTGTGTCGGCGCACGGTGACGATCGAGGCGCCGCGCGGGACGACGCACGAGTTTGCGCCGCCTGATAATGCGTGAACCCGTCGCCACCACGACCCTCCTCTGGGGGAGGGCTTTGGCGTACGAGTGCTAGAGCGGTGGAGGGGAATCGAACCTCAGTGACACACCAGTCAACTGAGGTTCGGTGATCGCCGCAGCGTCACTCTTCGAAGAGTGAAGAAAAGAGCGGGTTATACCACCGAAGATCAACCCAAAGATCGAGAATCGGCCGTTGCCACTCCTGCTCGATATCGACATCTTCACCGGTTCGTATGTCGCTCAAAGACGCAAACATATCCTCGAGTTGGCCCTCGAAGAAGCCCGACCACTTCTCCGACAGCTCGCTCTCGTAGGGACTGTTGACGGGAATGCTGTCGAGCCTCTCAGCCAAATCATCATAGCCGATTGTATCTGCACGGGTACGTAAAAACTCGAGAAGAATGGCATCGATATAGTCCTCTCCAGCCTCACTATCAGCGTCCTTGGCTGCAAGATGCAGAAGGAATGCAGCGCGCCGCCACTCATCCGGCTCGGTGTCGAGCGGCTGTCCCCGTCGGCCGAAGAGGTAGTTCTCGGTGGGCAGACTACTCGGCACTGAGTGCAGTAGTGACTGTCCCTCCTTGGACAAAATTAACGTATATGCAGCTTCATGCTCGATCGGTTCAAACGCAATATCGTAACGTGCGCTCTCGATCTCCCAGTCCTGGTCGCTGACAAAGCGAACGAGCTGACGCACGGCGATCGATTCGCCAGCGTATGCATGGACTACCAGCTCCTCGAATCTCTCTCCCGGCTTTGCGAGCATAATTCTTCGTCCCTTCAGAGTTTTAGCTTCGAGCAAACACTTTAGACCAACGTTGCCCCGGTTCGCTGACTGCTGCCTGCCTCAACTGCGGGGTGCCTGCGGTGTCGTAATCGGGCACGACACCTGCAAATAGCCCGGGATGCGGCTCTCCCAAAGCGCGGCTCATCGTTTCAAGTTGCCGCACAGTCTGCTGTAAGAACTTGGTGACCGCCGATGGTAAGTTGACGGACGCAACAATCGTTTGGAGCACAGGAATGCTTCTAGGATTGCTAGTTCGCGCCACCTCCGAGAATAGCGGACGGCGAATTCTCTTCGTGGCACCGTTCTTCTTGCTGAACTTCCAAATCGCAGCGAAGTCTTCGCGAGCGATATTGTCGCCGACATCGAGTGCATTCTTGAATCGCAACAGCTGAAGCTGAATGCGCGTCTTCTCCGGATGCTCGTCTGCCAACACACGGTTCAGAAACTCGAGTTGTCGGCTTCCTCGGAGGCTCTTGGCATGTGCCAATATGCCGTCCGACTGCGGATTCTGCTTCATCAGATCAGCGTAAGTGCTCTGCTCACGGAGTCTCAAAAAGTCATTATACATCGCCAAGACGGTGGCCGGTGGGTCGCCAGCGTCGATGACCTGCTCCAGCAAGTCGACCGCCTGTCGGTAGTCACCGCTGTCGGCGAGTTCCTCAGCGTGTCGAATCATCTTTGGTGTTGAATCATTCATCAATTCCACTCGATCGCTTGATGATCCC
This sequence comes from uncultured Bradymonadales bacterium, assembly GCA_964386725.1. Lineage (GTDB taxonomy): Bacteria > Myxococcota_A > Bradymonadia > Bradymonadales > Bradymonadaceae > CAYLTX01. The sequence goes on from CAYLTX010000038.1 coordinate 32,981, forward strand.
GAATTGGTCGGTCGTCAGGTCAAAGTTCACCGAAAAAGGATGCTCCTCGCCCCAAAAGTCCCGGAAGGTTACATAGTACCGAGCTTGATTTGGTCCAAGCCCATCCTCAGGGTCGTTCATTGTCTGAGGCCCCTCGACGCCGATCAACTCATAGCTCTCTACCTCCGGATCGTCGTACATGTAACGCCGATGAACCTCTTTCTCGCATTTCTTCTCAGGGAACACGTCGCCTCACCATAATACTCTCAGACATTGGAAAGAACAAAGGCACCACTGAACTCATCCAGCTCACACGTACGACCCGACCGTAGTAGTTCGACACAGCAGCCTCAGCCTTGCTCGCCGCTGCACACGACGCAAGGAAGTCTTGCAGCTCGACCGTGCTTCTCTACGCTACACTCCGAGTGGGGAGGGAATTCATCGCTGACCGACAGATGATAAACACACCCTTGCAGCTCGCCCGTTTCATCGACGGGCATAGCCCTTGCAAAATCTCCTTCGTGGAACTGAGGCCCTGCCGGAGGGCGCGCCATATTGCGGCCGCCGGCGGAGTCACTCGAAGAATCATTATCCACCACCGGACAACTCATACTCGAAGGAGGCTGCCTTGCTGAGCCGAGCCCAGACCTTTTGCCTGCCCGTGATCCTCGTAGCCTTGTTTATGTTCGCACCGGCCGGCGCCTTCGCCGACGAGTCAGACGACGTCCAGCGCGTAGAGGATGGGGCGTCGGCCTTCGAGCCGCGCTGGAACTTCAGTCTGGCGGGTGGCATCAGCGCCTACGAGAATTATTTTGGTGAGGAGCGAAGCTTGTGGGATCTCGACGTCAGGGGCGTCGGCCTCATGTTGCGCCTCGCCCAACAGCGGACCGAACATACCCATATCGCCGGCCGGTACATCGGCTCCAAAACGGTGTGTATCTCCCACGAAACCGGCACGTGCCCCGGCTCGGGCGAACTCGCCGCGTTGTACGGGCTGTCTGCGAGCTACAAGTGGGGACAGTTCGGCATCGAGGGCGGCCCGGCGTTGGGCTATATCAACCCGGACGCCACGCCCACAGAGAAGCCCACGGTCCCGACCGTCGGCCTGGCCGCGGGCGCCTCGGCGTATTTTACGCCCTTTGATTTCTTCGGCATCGGCGTGGAAATCCCCGCCACGGTCAACCAAGAAGGCGCCGGGTTCAGCGCCCTGCTCTCGCTGAAAGTCGGCGAGGTGCGGCCGTGAGTTTCGGCGCCTCTACTGGAGAGGCGCTATTTGGTGACGTTGTAGTATCAGGGGCTCAGACCTCGGCGGGGCTGGTTGGGACCTGTCGTTTCGATTTATTTGTCTTGTGGAAGTCGGCGGCCGCCACGGCGGCGTTGCCCGCGGCCATGTCCTGGCCCTGGGCGAAGACGATCGTGTTGCCCTCTTCGGCGACCTGGAGCAGCGTCTGCAGGTAGCGCATTTTGAAGCCGCTGGGGGTCTCGTCGAGCAGCTTAGCGGCCTGGACGAGTCGGTCGGCGGCCTCCTGCTCGCCCTTGGCCCGGATGATCATCGCGCGTCGCTCTCGCTCGGCCTCGGCTTCTTTGGCCATCGCCTTGCGCATATTTTGGGGGATGCGGATATCCTTGATCTCGGTGCGCGAGACCTTCACGCCCCACTCGTCGGTGGCCTTGTCGATGACCCGCTTGAGATCGTCGGCGACCGCTTGGACCTCGCTGAGGAGCTCGTCGAGCGTGCGGCGTCCGATGGTGCTTCGCAGCGAGGTCTGGGCGATTTCGATGGTCGCCGAGTGATAATTCTTGACGTTGCAGATGGCCTTGTCGGGATGCTCGACGCGGTAGTAGACGACCGCGTTGACCGTCACCGGCACGTTGTCCTTGGTGATGCACTCCTGCGGCTCGACGTCGACCGTCACGATGCGGCTGTCGACCTTCTCGAATCGCTCGATGAACGGCATGCGCCAAACCACACCCGGGCCGCGGTAGCCCACGATGCGCCCCAGCCGAAAGACTGCCACGCGTTCGTACTCGTTGACGACGGAGATCCACGGAATCAGCTGTGAGAACATGTCTAGCCCTTGTTATGGGAGATGAGTGCCGCCCAGCTTATGCGATGGCGGTGGGAAAACGAAGCTCAGTGATACCGATGCTGGATGGGTCCGCGTTGGATAGGGCTTGAAGATGCGTTTCTGACGCCCAGAGGACGTCAGTCCAATGCTTTTGCAACAGCCTCGAGGCTGCTCTTGCGCGGCGCGGCCCGCTTTGCGATCCTCGGTGCGTACTGACACCCAGTATTAATGACAAGACCTGGAAGGTCTGGCACCGACTATTTAGGAGCCCCGAGATGATGGCGATAGAGAGCATTGCGCAGATGTTGATGGTCCTGCTGGCGCTGGTCGCCTCCCCGATTGACGACGGTGAGTCGCTGCACGTGGACTTTGTCGAGAGACAGTCGATCGAGCAGATGCAGGTCGAGCGCAAGAAGAATACCTACACGGTATTTTCAGTGGCGAGCGACGCCAAGAAGAAGGTCGCCACCATCGAGAAGTCCGACGAGGGCGAGGCGACGTGGACGATTCAGGAGGGTGAGGCCAAGAAGCGCACCGTCGACCTGGGTGAGATGCTCGGGGACACCAAGCCTGCGGAGCTCGCGAAGCTCGCCGAGGCCGACGAGAAAGTCGTGGGTGTCGGTGAGCAGCATAAGGTCAAGATGATGCGCAGCGGGAAGGTCTTGTACCTGAAGTCGGCGAAGCGCTTCGTGGTGGCGCACAAACCCTGAGTAACCGGCAGCCCGCGCTGGATATGGCCGCTGCTGTGCTTACACGCTGTGTGTGTCAGAAGTTTGACCCTCGAGCGTGGAGTTCACGGTGGAAACATTTGCTGGATGGACACGTGCCCTGGAGGCGACGGCGATCATCGCCGTCGCCTTTGTGATCGGCGTGCTCGCTGAGGCCGTTCTTTTTCGGGTGTTGATCGGCGTGGGGAAAGTGCTCGAGCGGATCAACTGGCTCGAGCGCGATATGCTGCAAAATCAGCGCGGGCCGGCCAAGATTTTGATGGGCCTGGGCGCGGTCTATGCGGCGTGGCCACTGTGGCGCGAGCGGTTGGATGCGCGGGCGCTCGAGATCCTCGACAGCGCCGCCTATATCATCTTCGTGATGGCGGTGGCGTGGCTGCTCACGCGCATCACCGACACGGCCTATCGGGTCATCAAGGGCCACTACGACATCACCCGAGCCGACAACCTGGAGGTGCGCAAGCTCTTGACGCACGTCGAGATCATTCGGCGTTTTGTGTGGGTGGCCATCGCCGTGGTGGCAATCTCGGCCATTTTGCTGCACTTCGATGGGTTCCGGGAGCTCGGCGCCGGCCTGCTCGCCTCGGCGGGAGTGGCCGGCATCATCCTGGGTGTCGCTGCTCAGAGCACTCTGGGCACGATCATCGCCGGCTTCCAGATCGCGCTGACCCAGCCGATTCGCGTCGACGACGTGGTCATCGTCGAGGGCGAGTGGGGCCGCATCGAGGAGATCACGCTGACTTATGTGGTGGTCCGCATCTGGGACCTTCGCCGGTTGGTCGTCCCCATCAAGCACTTCATCGAAAAGCCCTTCCAGAACTGGACGCGCGAGACCTCCAACCTGCTGGGCACGGTCTTCTTGCGCCTGGACTACACCGCGCCGATCGACGAGGTCCGCGCCGAGTTCGAGCGGCTGCTGGCCAACTCGGAGCAGTGGGACGGCGAGGTCGGCAAGGCCCAAGTGACCGACGCCGGAGAGCGCACCCTCGAGGTGCGCTTGATGATGAGCGCGCCGGACGCCGGGTCGGCCTTCGAGCTACGCTGCCATGTGCGCGAGAAGATCGTCGCTTTCCTGCAGGAGAACTATCCGGACAGCCTGCCGAAGACTCGCGGACAGATAGAGGCGGGTTCACCACACAGGGCTCAGAGTGAAAGCAGCGCGCGACCAGAGGGCTCTGGCCGCGCGCCGTGAGGAGTCATAGGTGAGTCACATCACCGTTTGATGGGTCATCCTTGCTCCGAGCGGGACTATTTCTCGGAGTCGAAGTCGTCGAAGTCGGGCATCTGACCGATGGCGCCGGCTTGACCCTCGACGAAGTTGGAGCAGCCCCCGGCGGTGCTGTTGATGATGCGCACCGGGCCGCCGACGTCATAGAAGTCGACTTGGCCGACCAACGCATAGACGTCGCAGTTGTCCAGGTTGGGGTTATTGTCGATGAAGATGCGACCGGAGACGAACTCCAACAACGGCATCTCGATGGTGTCGAGGCTGATATTGCGGTGGACGTTCAAGTCCCAGCCGATGTGGCGCAAGCTCGGCGCCCTCCAGGCGTCGAGTTCGTGGTTGAAGCGCACACGCACTCCATCCGAAGCATGCTCGAGGTTGTCCAAGCGGACGCGTTCGAGACTGTCATTATTCTCGATCTGGATCTGTGCACCAATCCACTCCAGCGAGCGCAGGTTGGCCACCTGCAGATCATCGACGCCGCCGATGACCCATTGGTCGCCGATGGCCTCGACGTTGGGAAGCCGCAAGCGGTCGACGGTGGGCTGGTCGAAGACATGCAGCACCGTGCCGATGACCTGCAGCGCGTCCAGGCTGATCCGGGCGAGCACCGGGTTCTCTTCGACGACGAGCCCGTAGCCGATAAAGCGAAGGTTTCGAAGCCCGTTGATGCTCGCAAGCGCGTCGTTCTTGGCGATACTGACCCACTCGCTGACGAAGCGAAGCCCGGACAGCGCGCTCATGTCGATCACATCGCTGGTATCGCGCACGAAGAGCCCGCCGCGAATGGACAGGCATTCGGGACCCATCGCTCCGAGATCGTCGACGTCCTTCTGGTTATTCACCACGACGTCGCCCTCGATGATCGTACATTCGGCCGTGGGGCTGAAGTCGAGCGGACACTCCTGTGGACCGTTTCGGGTCGCGAAGGGCTCGACACCGATGTCAAAGATATCGGTGGTATCGACCAGGCCCTGAATCTCGCAGGTCGACAGGCTATCGTTGTCGATGAAGATCGGCTGGCCGCCGATGAAATTCATCGCGGGCATCTCGAGGTTGACCAGCGCGTCGTTGAGATGGAACTCGACGTTACTCTCCACCGACTCTAGCTGCGGAAAGCTCACCGTATGCATCTGATTGTTGACCTCGAAGAGCATGCGCCCGAGGTGATGCCGGAGCTTGGGAAAAGACACGCTCTTCAATCGCTCCATATGTTGAATGATGAAGTCGTCGCCGGAGTAGGCGAGGCTGGGCATGTCGACGGTGCGCAACGGGCTGGTCGCGATGATCAGATCCGCGCCGATCGAGGCGAGCACCGGTGTCTGCATCTCGCTCAACTCGGGGTTGTCGAAGACGTGGAAGTTTCGATCGACATAGTGCAACAGCGGAAGGTCCATCGACTCGAGCTGGTCGTTGCCCTCGACGACCAGGTCTCGGCCCACATAGCGAAGCTGCTGGAGGCCGTCGAGGCTGTCTAGCTTCGTGTTTTCGGCGATGACCACGGACTTGGCGACAAAACGCAGCCCGCTGAGTCCCATCAAGTTTTGTACGTCGGTGGTATGGCGGACCAACAGACGACCGTGGATGGCCAAACAGCCCTCGGTGTCCGCGAAGCTGTCCACGTCTGCCTGGGTTTGGATATTCACGTCGCCGTCAACGATCGAGCAGTCCTGCTCGCCCTCCGGATGTGCTGATTGCGTGACCGAATCGTCATTTGGTGAAGTGGTGGCTTCACTACAGCCTACGAGCGCCACCAGCGCCAACAATAAAGCAGTGCGACGAATAAAACGCATACGTCCCCCTCAAGATGTGTTTGATAACAAATTGAGAACACCACAAACCCCGGCGACTCTCACCCGATTATGCACTAATCAGATCACAGAGCTCGAGCCGGTAACATCCGGTGTTCTCCCCCGTGCATCACTGCGTGTGCTGCAAGACTTATGGTAGTCACCATTGCTGGCGTGACAGCCCAAGAAGAAGCCCGTCGGAGGCTTCTGATGCTGATTTCGACTCAACGAGGGTAGTGACTCACGGCCACGCGGTTGCCCTCGGGGTCGCGAAAATAGGAGCTAAAGTCGGTGCGCTCTTCGATCTCAATGCCTCGCTGCTCCAAGCGCGCTTCGAGCTCGCGACGCTCGGTGGGCCCGGCGATGTCGAAGGCCAAGAGGAAAGGACCAGCGCCGACGCCGTCGACCTGTTTGTTGGGGGCGTCGGTATGCTCGACCATCAAGAGCGTGCCGCCCATGTCCAGCCAGATCGAGCGCAGCGCGCCGTGGTCGTACCGGTGGCGTGCGGTCTCGGCGAGCTCGAAGATGTCGCGGTAGAATTCGGCGACCGCCTCGACGTCTCGGGCGCCGAGGGCGATGTGGTGGAGCCGGGTGGGCGTCGGGCTCATCTCTTGGGAGCTCATAGCGCTAAAAAGGCCTTGAGCCGCTCGATGATGACGTCGAGGGCGATATGGTTTTGGCCGCCCTCGGGGATGATCAGGTCGGCCCAGCGCTTGGACGGCTCGACGAATTCGAGGTGCATCGGGCGCACCGTCTTATAATATTGGGCGCGGATCGACTCGAAGTCGCGGCCGCGCTCGCGGATGTCTCGGCGAATGCGCCGGAAGGCGCGGATATCCGAGTCGGTGTCCACGTACAGCTTGATGTCGAATTGCTCGCGAAGCTCGGGCAGGGCAAAGAGCAAAATGCCCTCGACGACAATCACCGGCAGCGGCTCGACGGCCACCGTCTCGTCCATTCGCGTATGACGGGTAAAGTCGTATTGGGGCACCTCGACCCGCTCGCCGGCCTTGAGCTTTTTGAGATGCTCGACCAGCAGTTCGTTGTCCAGGCTCTCCGGATGGTCGAAGTTGACGTCGCCGCGCTCGTTGAGCGGCACGTCGCTCTGGTCGTGATAGTACCAGTCGTGCTGGAGCAGCACGCTGTTGTCGCCGACACCCTCTTGGATGCGTTGGGCGAGCGTTGTCTTACCTGAGCCGGTCCCCCCGGCGATGCCTACGATGACCGGTGGTTCGAGAGAGTCCTTCAGAGAGACCTGCATGGAGTATATCCGTCGGGTGGCGTACAACAAAAACCGCGATCCGTCGGGCAAACTTCGCCCAAGCGCCCCGCCCTGTCAACTACGGCCCCGCGCCCGGCCCGCCGGCTCGACATCGCGGCGCTCGCACATATCATCTAAGCCCCTTGTTTGCGTGGACGCTGAGGCGTACCGACGATGGATATATCCCTGATATTATACGGCCTTGCCGGTTTGGTGGCGCTGGTCATCGGCGCCGAACTTCTGGTGCGCGGCGCCTCGTCGCTGGCGCAACGCTTCGGAGTCTCGCCGCTGGTCGTGGGCCTGACGGTGGTCGCCTTCGGCACCAGCGCCCCGGAGCTGGCCGTCAGCCTCAGCGGCGCGCTCGGCGGCCAGGGCGATATCGCCGTGGGCAACGCGCTGGGCAGCAATCTGTTCAATATTCTGGTCATCCTGGGACTGAGCGCGCTGGCCACCCCGCTGGTGGTCGCCCAGCAGCTCGTACGCAAAGAGGTCCCGCTGATGATCGGCGTGACGGCCGTGGTGTTGTTGATGGCCCTCGACGGCGAATTTGCTCGCTGGGAGGGGCTCGTGCTCTTCGCCGGATTCATCGGCTATACGCTGTACACGCTGGTCCAGAGCAAGAAGTCGACCGCCGCGGTCGAGGCGGAATACGACGAGGAATTCGGAAGTACGCCCAGGCAAGGCGCGCTGGGAGTCGCCCTCGAAGTCGGCGGGGTGCTGGGAGGATTGGCGTTGCTGGTGCTCGGCTCGCGCTGGTTTGTCTCGTCGGCCATCGACCTGGCCCGGATCTTCGAGGTCAGCGAGGTCGTCATCTCGTTGACCATCGTCGCCGCCGGCACCTCGATGCCCGAGTTGGCCACGTCGGTGATGGCCAGCCTGCGCGGCGAGCGCGACATCGCCGTCGGAAACGTCGTGGGCAGCAATATCTTCAACCTGCTGGTGGTGCTCGGCCTGACCACCAGCATCTCCCCGGGCCTCACCGTCGATCCGGGCGTGCTCGCCTTCGACCTGCCGCTGGTCCTGGCGGTCTCCATCGCCTGCCTGCCGATCTTCTTTACCGGCCACGTCATCGACCGCTGGGAGGGGGCGATCTTCTTGCTCTATTACGTCGCCTACACCGCCTTTTTGGTGCTGGATACGACCGGCCATAGCGCGCTCGCGCCGTTTTCAATAAAGATGTTGGCGTTCGTGCTCCCGTTGCTCCTACTCACGGTGCGCACCATCCTCTTCCGCCGCCTTCAGCGGGCGTAGTCGGCGGTGATCAGGTATTCGAGCTCCCAGTCGGAGCCGTCGACCGGGTTCCGGCGATCCATCTCGTGACTAGTTTTGTGAGAGTCAGTCGATGACTCTCTCTCTCGAAAAGGAGCACAAGATGGCCGATTTGACTCAGACGGCACTGCGCATCACACGAGGCGCCGTGGCCGGCGCGGTCGCCACCTTTGCGATGAAACGCATCACCTCGTTGCTGGAATCGCGCCAGCGCAGCAGCCCCTCGGTGGCCCGGGGCTTCCGGCAGCGCAAACCGCCCGAGCGGGCGCTGGTCGACCGGATGAATAAGCGATTTGGGTGGGGGATGAGTCGGCGCAAACGCCGCAAGGTCTCCAAGCGCGTCAAATGGGCGCTGGGAGTGACCACAGGCATCGCCAACGCGTGGCTTCGCCGGCGTCTCGGCGCCACCAATAGCTTGCTGCGGGGGGCGGTGTTCGGAACACTATCGTTCTTCCTGGCAGACGAGGTGCTCAAGCCGGCCATCGGTGCGGGCACCAAGCCGACCAAGGTGCCCTGGCCGACTCACGCGACCGCCCTGGCCGGCCACGCCACCTATGGGCTGGTCAACGCCGGAGTGCGGCGTGCGCTCAAGGAGAAGACACCGTTGAATAGGCGCACGTTTAATTGAGTGCCATCACGCCAATCTTTTTGGCAGATCGCAACTTGGCAGATCGCAACGAATTGCTGGCTCGGGCTTGAGGCTTGGGGCTTGGGGCTTGAGGAAAGGCAACTCCCAGCCTGTTGACCACCTAGGGATGCTCGACGTCAGTCGGCGTGGTTTCGGATCAGCCCCTCTTGGGCGGTCGAGGCGATAAGCCTTCCGTCGCGCGAGTAGACCCGCCCTCGGACCAGCCCGCGGCCGCCGCTGGCCGAGGGGCTCTCGACGACGTGCAGGACCCACTCGTCCATGCGAAACGGCCGGTGGAACCACATGGCGTGGTCGACGCTGGCGACCTGCATGCTCGGCGTCAGCCAGCTGACCCCGTGCGGGTACATCGAGGTGGCTAAAAAGTTGAAGTCCGAGGCGTAGGCGAGCATGTAGCGGTGCACGGCCGGATCATCCGGCAGATCGGCACTGGCCCGGTACCAGGCGGCACTCTGCGGTGGGCGCGTGTCCGGGTCGAAGGGATTATTCGGATCGACCGGCCGGGTTTCGATGGGCGAATCGGCGGTAAACCGCTCGCGAAGCGGCGAAGGGATCTGGTCGGCCACCTTACGGGCCAGTTCGGCCTGGGAGGCCAGCCCTTCGGGGCCGGGTACATCGGGCATCTCGTCTTGGTGCTCGAGGCCCTCTTCGGTGACCTGAAAGGAGGCGGCCATGCTGAAGATCGCCTCCCCGTTTTGGATGGCCACCACCCGCCGAGTCGTAAAGCTGCCCCCGTCGCGGATGCGGTCGACGTCATAGACGATCGGGCGCGAGACGTCCCCGGGCAGCATGAAATAGCCGTGCAGGGAGTGTACGTGGCGCTCGTCGGGCACCGTCTGAGCGGCCGCCGACAGCGCCTGGCCGAGCACCTGGCCGCCGAAGACCTGGCCCCACCCGAGATCCTGAGACTGCCCACGAAATAGATTGATCTCGATCTGTTCGAGGGCGAGCAAATCGACGAGTTGTTCGAGTACTTTCGACATCGGAAATCTCCACTTGGCGAGGCTCATCGCGCATCGGTCCAGCAACATGAAGCGGCAACTTAAGGCCAGCCGCCGCGGTTGGCAACTCGTGGTCGCAGCCTTCGAATGCGTTTGACCGATTCTGGGGCAACCGTAGGTTCAATGTTGAGCGTCGGTATCCCCCGACCCAGCAGCGGAGACGGAGCCATGGCACGAATTGAGGTCGAGCGTAAGCCCACATCCTCCCGAAATTTTTGGGGCTGGATCATCGCCGTGTGCGCGCTGCTCCTTCTATTTTGGATCGTCTACAACTTTGTGAGCTAAACTACGTCACCTCCAAGACCAGGTAAGCAGATGGCAGTGCAGCGATTATCAAAGCTGGCCGACTGGCGACTCGTCGACGAATCGCAGGATTTGCGCGGACGCCCGCTCTACGACCGCGACGGCAATCGTGTGGGCACCATCGACGATATGCTGGTGGATACCGACGAGGAGATCGTGCGCTGGGTGCGCCTGGACGACGGGCGACGTGTGGCGGCCGAGGCGCTCAATATCGAGGAGGGGGGCGTCTTTCTCGATCGACCGATCGCGACAGATAAGTCGGCAGAGAGGCCGCCCCACAAGCCTGCAGAGCCCATCCAGATGCCGCCCCCGAGCGAGCGCACACCGCCGAACGAATATCCACCGCGCCCGGGCGAGCCGGCGCCTTGAGCAGCCTTACGTTGAACTCCTGGCCTACGAACGGCATGCGCCGCCGTTGAGTTTGGCTGCATGACGTGCACGTTCTTGGTTCTTGGTTCTTGGTTCTTGGTTCTTGGTAAGCCAGATCGAAAAGCAAATACGTCGCGTAACTGTACTCAGTGGCGTACCGTAATGCTCAGCCCGGCGCCTGTCGGCGGAGGGTTCAGCTCGAATTGGGCGCTGTCGGTGTCGCCCGGACGGGCGTAGGGTTGTCCGTCCAAGCCGAATCGGCGCCAATAGGAAAAATTGGCAAACGCCAACCCGACCATCGCCCCGGTGAGCACGTCCGTGAGGTGGTGGCGCCCGTCCTTCACGCGCGACGCCGAGATATACCCGGCGGCCGTCATCAACGCCGTCTGCGCGATGATGCCGGCCGCGCGGCTCTGTGCGGTGGCATCCTGGCCCCATACATAATGCCCGCCGATGACCAGCGAGGTGTAGCTAAATACACTGAAGGAGTGGGAAGAGTGGCCGGAGAAAAAGCTCCTGCGGCCGTCGAGCAGCAGATGGTCGCTCTCCTCGGGGTCCTCAGCGAGCGGTTGGTCGCGATAGCCGTCGCACTCGTATTGCTCGGCCGGATCCGAAGAGCAGACGTAGCGCCGGGCTCGGTCGCCGAAGTCGGGCCGAAGTCGGCCGACGGCCGGCTTGGCCAATGAGGTCGCCCCCGCGGTCAGCGCGGTGGTCTCCAAAAAGCCGACCATCGTATCGTGGAAGTGGCGCGCCGAGCCACTCCCATCGGCCCATCTCGAGCCCTCGAGGCCGGCCATAAAAACCGCAGCGCCGCCCAGCGCCCCGATGACCCACTCTTTAGGTACGGTCTCGCGAGTCCCCTCCTCCAGATAGGGCTGATCGACCACCTTCGAGGAGAAGACGCCCGACGGATCGTCGGGGTTATAGCTCGGCCCGATGAGCGCTTCCCGGCTCGGAGTGAGCTCTTCGCCGATGACAAAGGCGGTCGTCCCGGCGGCGATCAGCCCGTAGTCGACGCCGTACGAAGGCGTCCACCAGTCTTCGGGCGAAGACGTATTGGCCCCGGTATCCTGTGCGTGAAGGTGTAGCGGAAAGGCAAATATGCACAGCGCCACCAGCGTGAGGACGCTGCGACGCAGGCGATGGTTGGGTCCAAACATCGATGGCTCCAGACTTCAATTAGGAGAAGACTGGAGCCATCTTATAAGTGACGGCGTCTGCCGCCAATGCTTGTATGCTGCTTGCTCTATACTGCTTATTCAGGATGGAGCTGGAATCAGAGGCTGAAGGGGCTGTTATTGCCGCCCTTTCCGCCGCCTCCGCCGCCGCCGAACGGATTTCCGCCGCCCTGCTGTTGCTGCATCTGCTGCATCTGGCGCATCTGCTGAGCGCGCTTCTCGCGCACCTCGCGCAGCACGTCCTCTTCGTCACGAACCACGAGTTGCAACTCGACGTCATCTTCACCGAGGCGGTGAATGACGTTCTCGACGTAGTAGCGCGACTCGTCGTCGCCCTCTTCGTCGGGGATCGACAGCACGTTGCGCGGCTCGGGCACGACGAAGGTCTTCTCGTCGTACTCGCGGGTGCAGACAGTCTGGAGTTCTCCGTCGTTCGGCGTCTTGACGACCAACTTGATCACAATAGGTCTCCGTAAAGGAGGATAAATGATTGCTCGCCGGGACCGTAAGCACGCGTCGGGTGTGCGTCAAACGTCGAAGGTGGTCGGTGAGGCCTTCACCCGGAGCGCCGGCGTCCCTGCCGTCGGTTCAAAGAGGGCCGGCTCAAGCCGGCACCGGCTGCTGGGCCTCGGGTTGGCCGAGCCTGCGCAGATGGCGGAAGTGCGAGGCGATCGCCCCGGTCAACGTGGGCTGGTCGAGGTACGGCAATCCGTACTCCTCGGCCGTCTCGGCGACGATCTCGGCGATCGCCGGATAGTGAATATGCGAGATACGGGGGAAGAGGTGGTGCTCGACCTGGAAGTTCAGCCCGCCCACATACCAGGTCACCAGGGGATTTTTGCGCGCGAAGTCCACGGTGGTCATCAGCTGGTGGGCCGCCCAGTCATGGTCCATCTGGCCGTCTTCGCCGACGACCGGAAACGCGGCCTCCTCGACGCAGTGGGCGAGCTGGAAGACCACGGCCAGCGTAACTCCCTGGACGAACGACACCAGCAGATAAAACGCGATCACCCAGCCGATCGGATAGATCAGCGCCGGGATGACGAAGGCGAGCATGGCGAAGACGAGCTTGCCGCCCACCAGTACCGCCGCGTCTTTGCCGGTGGGTCGGGCCATCTCACGCTCGCCGACCTTTCCGGTGATCCAGGAGTAGAAGTCGTCATAAAAATGCCACTTCACCGCGATAAATCCGTAAAGCGGCCAGATATAAAGGTGCTGGAAGCGATGAAACCCCAGGCGCGGCTGCTCGGGCGATAGCCGTCCGAGCGCGCCCATATCGATGTCGTCGTCGTGGCCCTCGAGGTTGGCAAAGGAGTGGTGCAGCATATTGTGCTTGAATCGCCACACGTACGAGCTGCCGCCGAGCATATCGAGCGACATGAATAGCAATTCGTTGATGCGGTTATTCTTCGAATACGCCCGGTGGCCGGCGTCGTGCATGATGCTAAAGCCGATACCGGCGGCCGACAGGCCCAGCGAGACCGCAAGGAGCACCTTTGCCCAGGCCGGAACCGGAGCAAAGATCAGGCCGGCCCAGGAGGCGAAGAACCACGCGAAGATGGTCAGCGTCTTGAGGTACATCGCCGACTGATCGCGCTTGTCGAGGCCCGACTCGTCGAAGTAGGCCTCCACGCGCTCTCTCAACGTGCGACGAAACTCACTCGACTTCGAATATTTGACGTTTGCCATCTTACTTATTGACTGCGTGGTGTTGTTTTTGTCCAGATTTTTTACTGCAGAACCCATAGCTAACACGAAGAGACGTCGATCGTAAGTAAGCCGGTGGTCGGTAGCCCCGACTCATCCAGATGGACGCTCAATCGATGGGCACGTTACTGACGCTTCCGGGGGGCTCGTCATCGCCGATATTATTGGTGTGGCCGTAGCCGAGCTGGCCATGGTCGTTATAGCCCCAGCAGCGCACCTGGCCGCCGTCGAGCAGCGCGCAGCTGTGGTAGCTACCCGCAGCGATAGCGGTCGCGGGCGCTCCCAGATAAATGGTCCCCACGGCCACGGGCTTCGACTCGGCGCCCACGCCCTGGTTGTCGTGGCCGAGGCCGAGCTGGCCGAATTTGTTGTCGCCCCAGCACTGCACCTTGCCTTCGTCGAGCAGCGCACAGCTGTGCAGCGCGCCGGTAGCGACTTGCTTGGCAGGTCCGCTCAGCTCGACCGGCTCGACCGACTCGGGGGTCTCGTCATCGCCGATATTTTCAGTATGACCGAGCCCCAACTGGCCCTTGTTATTCCATCCCCAGCAGCGCACCTGGCCCTCCTCGAGCACCGCGCAGATGTGGCGCCTGCCCACGGCGACGTGCTCGACCGGCGCTCCCAACGCGACCGGCTCAGCGCTGGCCGGGATCTCGTCGTCGCCGATATCGTTGGTGTGGCCGAGGCCGAGCTGGCCGACTTTGTTCCAGCCCCAGCAGCGCAGCGAGCGATCGGCCATGACGGCGCAGGTGTTGTATTTTCCGGCGGTGATCGCGCCGACCTCGCCGCCCACGGCGACCGTGCCCACCGAGGCGGGGATCTCGTCGTCGCCGATGTCGTTGGTGTGGCCATAGCCGGTCTTGCCGAATTTACCGCTGCCCCAGCAGCGCACATCGCCCCCCTGTAGCAGAGCGCAGGTATGTGAGCCGTAGGTCGATGCGCCGGCGGCCAATTGAACGACCTCGCCGCCAACCTGGACGTCGCCGAAGGTGTCGAGCGACTCGTCATCGCCGAGTCGCCGGGTGTGGCCGTAGCCGAGCTGGCCGTGCTCGTTGGCACCCCAGCAGCGCACCTTCCCGGCGCCGGAGGTTCCCTCCTCGAGCAGCGCACAGCTAAACGACGCCGTCCGGTCGCCGGCGGCGACGACCTGAAGGGCCGGCGCGCCCAGGTCGATAGGCTCGGCGGTATTCGCCGCCTCGTCGTCTCCGATCGCGCGCTTGTGGCCCAGGCCGAGCTCGCCCTCGAAATTAGCGCCCCAACAGCGCATCTTGCCGTCGCTGCGAAGCCCACAGGTGTGATATTTGCCCGCGCTAATCTGAGTCATCGCGAAGGGCTCGAGCGCCTGGCCGACCTCGACGACGTCGGCGGTGTCTGCGGTATCTGAGGTATCTGCTGCGTCGCCGCTGTCGGCTACATCACCGGCGGCATCGACTCCCCCCATATCGGACTTGGCGTCAGCACCGGCCGCTGCGACGAGCGCCGCGTCTGGATTTGTTGCGGCGCTCGTCGCAGCGGCGGTGTGGCCGGCGTCGGCCGCAA
>CAYLTX010000039.1:0-47842 GCA_964386725.1 uncultured Bradymonadales bacterium
ATGCCGGCGTTGCAGATGATCGCGTCGACCGGCGCATCGTGCGCCTCGACGGTCTCGACGGCGCCAAGCACGGACTCGGGCTCGCTGAGCTCGCAGACCACCGGCCTGGCGTCACCGGGCAGCTCGTCGCAGGTGCGCTCGGCCTTCTCGGTCGTGCGCGCGGCCGCCAAAACCGTGGCCCCGGCGCGAGCCAGGCTCTTGGCGGTCTCCTTGCCGATACCGGAGTTGCTGCCAGTGATGAGAATAGACGTACCGCTCAGGTCGAGATCTTCGACCACGTCGTCGGCCGACGTGCCGTAGCCGAAGCCGCTGGGGCCGGTTCCTTTGAAGAGTGCGTATAGGGACATCGCAATTCCTTCTGGTAATTTCTAAAAGTGGACCGTCTGCACATCCAACGTGCCGTCGACCATCGTCTGGGCCTGAACGACGGCGGCGACGATGCCGGCGAGCTTGCTCTCGAGGCTGTCGGCGCGGCTGGGGAGCACGATGGGCGCGGTGCCGCCGACGACCAGCCCGGCCATCACGCCGCCCGCGATATGCGGGTACGACTTCGCCAGAATATTGCCGGTGACGACGTCGGGGACGAGCACGATGTCGGCCTCGCCGGCGACCGGACTGTGGATCTTCTTGTATTCGGCCGCCTCGGGGTTGATGGCGTTGTCCAGCGCAAAGGGCCCGTCGACCAGGCATCCCTCGATCTGGCCGCGATCGGCCATCTTCGAGAGGCTCGCCGCGTCTACCGTCGACGGGATAGTTGGCTTGACCGCCGCGACGGCCGAGAGGATGGCGACCTTCGGCTCGGGGTTTTGCAGCTGTTGGGCCAGTGAGACGGCGTTCGATACGATCTGGGCCTTGTCTGCGAGGTTCGGCTCGATATTCAGCGCCCCATCGGTGACGAAGAGGATGCGCCCGAGTCTCTTGGCGTCGAGCATGAAGACATGGCTGAGCAGATGCCCGGTGCGAAGGCCGACCTCCGAGTCCAGTGCCGCACGCAGGAACGCGCTGGTGTGGATATAGCCCTTCATGTAGACGCTGGCGCGCCCGTCACTGACGGCTTTTACCGCCTCGAGTGCGGCCGCCGGCGGTGTCGCGAAGTTGTGGATCTCGAAGCCCTCGAGGTCGAGCCCGGCCTCCTCGGCGTTCTTGCGCATCTCCTTTTCGTCGCCGAATAACACGGCGTCGGCGATCCCCTCGTCGCGCGCCTTGCAGACCGCTGCGAGCGTGGCCGGGTCCGTCGCGGCGGCGACGGCGACCCGCTGGTTGGAGGGGGAGTCGACTGCTTTGCGCAATTCATCGAAATTCGAGAGCATTTCTTGGCCTCGGTGCATGTATTGAACTATCGGGTTGGGCGAGCAGGTGAGACTAAGGCCGGTGTCTCGAGACTGTCAATACAGCCCGTCGCGCAGTTGGAGGTTGCTCGACGTTCACGACGTCCCGGCACGGGCGTTGTCGCTTTGTGGACGGGCTTGGACGACTTCGCTATGCGCTCGCCATCGAGTCTCCGCCGGCTGGCTGCTCGAGCTGCAGGATGAATCAACAGGTGTTTCCGCACGCCTCACTGTCGGGGTTCGCCTCGCACACTTTTCGGTATGCCGCGTTTGCTTCTGTTTTTCTGCCCTGTTGGCAGAGAATGAGTGCCAGCGTGTCGAGATAGAAATGTCTGTCTTTATCGTCGGCGAGTTTCAGAGCCTTGCGGACGTGGGTCTCGGCGAGTTCATCGCACTGGCCGAGGTCGTGGCAGCGCAACCATGCGTGGTTGTTGCAGCTTGGCGCGTGGTCCATCCCGCATGCCCGGGAGAGGTAGGCTGCGGCGCGCGGCATGTCTTTGGTGACCACATAGCCTTGCATCAAGGCCAAGCCGACCGCGCCACACCCGCTGGCGCTCTCCCTATTGCACAGCTCGACACTCTTCTCGAATTTGTGGGGCTCCATGCGTCCGTCGCACCATACCCGGACCGGGTACGCAAACACTCTATCACACGGGATATACCGCGAAGCCTGCAGGGCCGCGGCACCGAGATCTCCGATCCGGTCGTTGCCTGACAGGGAGAGTTTCTCGAGGCCGCGCGAATGCTTAGAGTCTGCCAGCGCCACTGCGCCGGCGTCGCCGATCTGATTGGAGCCAAGGTCCAATTCGACCAGGCCGGCGAGGTTTTCCGACTGCGCGATCGCCTGCGCGCCACGATCTCCGATGCGCGTTCTCTTCAAGTCCAACACCCGCAGTTGCCGTGTCGACTCAGCCGCCGCCAGCATCTCGGCGCCCTCATCGCCAATCGCATTATTAGTGAGGCTCAATTCGCGCAGAGTGGGCATCAGTGGTGAATCGACGAGTTCGGTGAGGCCGGCTGAGCTGATGAAGTTTCTGCCCAAATTGAGTCGGCGAAGCTCCTGCAAGTGCTCGGTATTTGCGAGAGTGGATAGGCCGCGGTCGCCAATTTTGTTGTACCCGAGATCCAGGTCGATCAGGCTTCGGAGCCCGTCGTGATCGATGATCGTGGCGAGTTCGTCGGCCTCGATCCCGTTCGCGCTCAGATCGAGTCGCTCCATATTTTCGGTCGCGCGTACCACAGCGCGCAGCCCGTCGACGTCGATGGCGTTGAGCGAGATATCGAGGTGGCGAAGGAACGGCATGAATGACGCCTTTGCCAGCGCGTGAGCGCCCTGGGCTCCGATGTCGCACATCGACACGTCCAGATGCTCGAGACTGCGCAGAAACTCAGCCTTCCCCAGCGCCGAGAGGGCCCGGGCACCTGCAGACTCGCCCCAATCGGTGTGGCGCTCGCAGCCGAGCCCGAGGTACTTCAACGGCCCGATGTGTGTGGCATTCGCCAGGGCGACGACCCCCTCGCCTTCGATGCCGTTGGCGTCGAGCTCCAGATGTCTCAGATTCCCTAGATGTTCAGACTCAGCAAGATGCTCGGCGCCGCGGTCGCCGATATGATTCTCGGCAAGATCGAGCAACTCGAGGCTCGAGCTATTTTCGGATCTGGCGAGCTCCTGGACACCGCGTGCGGAGATGGAGTTTTCGGATAGATCGAGGTGGGCCAGCCGTCTCAGATGCGGAGAGCGTCCGATGGCCTTGGCCGCCTGTTTGGAGAAGTGATTATCGGCGAGGTCCAGATAGGTGAGCTGACTCATCGACGGCGACCCGGCCAACGCAACGACGCCCCCGTTATCGATGGAGTTCTCCCTCAAATTCAGGCGGGTCAGTCCGTCGAGGTGCTCTGAAGAGCCGATAGCCGCCGCGCCGCTATTGCGCAAATTGGTATTAGCGAGCTCCAGCCGGGTGAGGTTCGTCAGATGCTCGGCGTTGGCGATAGCGAGGGCGCCTTCGCGGCCGAGGCCGTTCAATTCGAGGTTGAGATACGTCAAGCCGCGCAGCTCTTCGCGGGCCAATAATGGTGCGAGGGCGTCGGCATCGAGTTGGTTGAGAGATAAATCCAAGCCGATCATGGAGTCGGCCTCGAGCACTCGTCTGAACGTGGTATTTTCGACCAGAGCTTCCAGCCCGGCGCGCCCCAATTGTTGGCCGTGAAACGACAATACCCTCGCGAATTCGATCATATCGACGGCCTCACTGTCGGCGATGAGCTTGGCCCACTTGCTCGGTGCGACGCGATGCTCGTCGGGCCAAGTTGCGAGCTCTCGTCGCAGCGCATCAGACTTGTGATCGCTCATCGGCCCGGCGTCATCGAGGTGCAGCATCAGCGCCTGAAAGTCCGCCGGGGAGCGGCCGTCGAGCCACTCTCGCTCCTGTGCAGACCACTCGAAGGGCTCTTCGACCAATGCACCGGACGGGTGCGTGGGCGCTGGCGCCCCCGACTTGCAACTGGTGGTGGCTGCGAGGACAGACAACGCGGTCAGTAGGCTGAGCATTTGGGTTAGTCGCATTCGACGGTCCTTTTTGGTTTGCTCGTCATCTCCCACCCTCAGGCAGCCCTTCGCCCGCCTCGACGAGCTCGGTGAAGCGCTGGGCGAAGCGGGCGGCCGGTGCTCCGTCGACGATATCATGATCGAAGTCCAGGGTGACGTGCAGAATCTCGCGGGGCTCGACCTCTCCGTCTACGAAGCCGGGTTTTTCGGCGATGCCACCGACGGTGATCCCGAGGCTGTGAGTGGGCAGGGCGAGGCCCCAACCGGCGCCCGTGCCAAACATACCGACCGAGGTCAAAACGACCGTGCCCTTGAGCTTTTTGGTCCACTTCGGGCTGCGATCGACGAGTCTGAGGAATAGACGCCGGAGGAAGCCGGGGACCGCCGAGATGGCCATCAGACGCCGGACATTTCGCTCTCGCGTCGGCTGGTTCTGCACGTCTCGGATCTCGGCGTGGATCTCTCGGACCGTCTTTCTATTGGCGGCTCGCACGATATGGCCGACGGGGAAGCTCTTGCCGTCCCTCTCGACCTCGATCATCGTCGAGATATCGACGTCGTCATAGACCACGAGGCGTCCGAGCCAGTTGCGACAGGCATGCACGTGTTTGTGGGCGTCGATCGCCTGGCCGGCGCACGCCACCAAATACGCGGTAAACGACAGCGACTCGCCGGTCTTCTCACGGTAGGCGCGAATCTTCGTGCGCGGCTCGGTCACGTCGATCTCCAACAGGCCGCGGATCACGGGCCTGTCCTTGACCACCCGCCCGACATCGGTGACCAGGCGTCGTGCCTTGGGGAACGGTATGATTTGATGCGCTGCGTCGTCATTCATCGAGGGTCCTAGTTGGGGGCGACGGTATTATAGACATGGCAGGCGCCGAAGATACCAAATATTGCCATGGCCATATGGTCCCTGACACTATGTCAGCGCGTCGTTGCCCTATTTATGCGCATTCTGATAGGTTGGGGGGCCCAATCAACTACATGGTGAGCAAAATAATCCCTCTAGAGTGGTCTTTTCGGGGTGGTTTGGCTGCAAGTAGTCGACGCATTGAAGGACGAAATCTTGCCGAAACGGGAATGCCTCATGAGTTATTTACGATGGATGTCAGTCGTCATCATAATCGCCGTAATAGCTGTCGGGTTCGGTTGTGGTGACTCCGACCGGGGCAGCACCAAAGACGAGCAGGCGGGCGTGTGCGGTGACGGCGTCGTCGATTCCGCGACGGAGGACGCACCGGGCGAGGTCTGTGACGACGGCAACACCGAGGACGGTGACGGATGCTCGGCCGATTGCCTGTCAGACGAGACATGCGGCAACGGCGTGGTCGATGCGGACGAAGTATGCGATGACGGCAACACCGAGGACGGTGACGGATGCTCGGCCGATTGCACATCCGACGAGACATGCGGCAACGGCGTGGTCGATGCGGACGAAGTATGCGACGACGGCAACACCGAGGACGGTGACGGTTGCTCGGCTGATTGCACATCCGACGAGACGTGCGGCAACGGAATCGTCGATGCGGACGAAGTATGCGACGATGGCAATACCATCGACGGCGACGGTTGCTCGGCTGATTGCACATCCGACGAGACGTGCGGCAACGGAATCGTCGATGCAGACGAGTCCTGTGACGATGGAGTCGACAACAGTGATACCCAGGCCGACGCTTGCCGCACGGATTGCAGCGCATCTTCTTGTGGAGATGGCGTCGTCGACACCGGCGAGGCCTGTGACGATGGAAACACCGACGGGGGCGACGGGTGCTCTTCGGACTGCGGCTCCGACGAGACGTGCGGAAACGGTGTGGTCGACACGCACGTTGGAGAGGTGTGTGACGATGGAAACACCGAGGACGGTGACGGATGCTCGGCCGATTGTCGTTCGAGCGAGATGTGCGGAAACGGGGTCGTCGATTCGCAGGTCGGTGAGGCGTGCGACGATGGAGACGACAACGATGACGACACCCCCGATGCCTGTCGCACGAACTGTCAGGCCCCGGGCTGCGGTGACGGGGTGGTCGATTCCGGTGAGATTTGCGATGACGGCAACACCCAGTCCGGCGACGGGTGCAGCTCCGACTGTCAGTCCGACGAGACATGCGGAAACGGGATCGTCGACGTCTCCGAAGACTGTGACGACGGAGCCAATAACAGTGACACCGACGCCGATGCGTGCCGCACGAATTGCACCTTCGCCTCGTGCGGTGACGGCGTCATTGACACGGGTGAAGCGTGCGATGACGGCAATAATGTCGATGATGACGGGTGCGACAACCAGTGCCAGTTGGCGCCCGGCAGCGTGGCCTGGGCGCAGGGTTTTGGGGGGACAGACGACGACTACGCGACTTCGGTGGCGGTCGACGCCTCGGGCAACGCCTACGTGGTCGGTGAGTTCGCTAGTTCGAGCCTCGATTTAGGCGGCGGCGCCCTCTCCCACGCGGGAAGTGACGACATCTTCGTGGCGAAGTTCGACGCGTCGGGCAATCACCTGTGGAGCAAGAGCTTCGGCGGGACAAGCTATGATTACGCGCGTTCGGTGGCGGTCGACGCCTCGGGCAACGCCTACGTGGTCGGTCGCTTCGGCAGTCCGACGATCGATTTCGGCGGAGGCGGCCTCTCCAATGCGGGTCTCAGCGACATTTTCGTGGTGAAGTTCGACGCTTCGGGCAATCATCTGTGGAGCAAAAGCTTCGGAGGGACAGGCCACGATCGGGCGCGTTCGGTGGCGATCGACGCCTCGGGCAACGCCTACGTGGTCGGTATGTTCAAAAGTTCGAGCCTCGATTTTGGCGGTGGCGGCCTCTCCTATGTAGATAATTACGACGCCTTCGTGGCGAAGTTCGACGCGTCGGGCAATCACCAGTGGAGCAAAAGCTTCGGCGGGACAAATAACGACTTCGTGGAGTCGGTGGCGGTCGACGACTCGGGCAACGCCTACCTGGCCGGTGAATTCGCCAGTCCGAGCTTCGATTTGGGCGGCGGCGCCCTCGCCCATGCGGGAGGTTGGGACGCCTTCATGGCCAAGTTCGACGCTTCGGGCAATCACCTCTGGAGCAAAAGCTTCGGCGGGACAGACGGTGACTACGCGCGTTCGGTGGCGGTCGACGGCTCGGGCAACGCCTACCTGGTCGGTGAGTTCGCAAGCTCGAGCCTCGATTTGGGCAGCGGCCTCTCCAATGTGGGAAGTTGGGATATTTTCATGGCGAAGTTCGACGCCTCGGGCAATCACCAGTGGAGCAATAGCTTCGGAGGGACAATCTTTGAATACGCGCGCTCGGTGGCGGTCGACGGCTCGGGCAACGCCTACCTGGTCGGTGAGTTCGCGAGTTCGGGGCTCGATTTCGGCGGCGGCGGCCTCTCCAATGCGGGAAGCCGCGACATCTTCGTGGCGAACTTCGACGACTCGGGCAGTCACCAGTGGAGCGACAGCTTCGGAGGGGCTGACAACGACTACGCGCGTTCGGTGGCGGTCGGTGGCTCGGGCCACGCCTACGTGGTCGGTGAGTTCGACAGTGCGAGCATCGATTTTGCCGGCTCCACGGTCTCGAACAGCGGACAGTTCGATGGATTTTTGCTGCGCTTCGCCCCCTGAGTCGATCGTTGCGGCGCAATGCTATCGCAGTCGCTGGCGGCACTTCGCAAACGAAATCCACGTGCCAGGCATGTAGTGGCTGGTTCGAGGGGGGATTGAGGAATGTACTTCCCGGACGCTGCTGGTTTTCGCGGCGTTGGCCTCATCCGCTGTCCCAGCACGCCCAAATGAAGTTGCCATCGGGTCTCCGAAGTAACTACGCCTCAATAGGGGCAATAATCACCATCATGGGTCTCGCACGTCCCATAACAGCATACTTCGCCCGTGCCGCACGTGGGACAGGTGCCGCCGCAGCCGTCGCTTTCTCCATCGCAATAGAAGGCGCAGTCCGGTACGCACTCGCAGGTGCCGTTTGTGCAACGCTCGTTGCTGGCGCAATCGTTATCGGAGGAACACTCGACACAGGTGTTGCCGTTGCAGCTTTCACCGGCACTACAACTGGGGCAGGTGATCGGGTCGCCGCACACGTCGTCGACCGTGCCACACTCGGCCCCTTGATCGCTGCAGACCTCAGCGTCGGTGCGCGACTCGTTGCACACGCAGGTGTTGCCGTCGCAGACCTGACCGGTGCCCCCACAGTGATAATCAGAGACACACTGCACGCAGGTGCCATCACCGCACACCTTGTCGCTACTACAATCGCTGTCGGAGACGCACTCGACACAGGTGTTGTCACTTTCGTCGCAGACCTGATCGGTGCCGCACGTGGGACAATTCACCGGGTCACCGCACACATCGTCGACGGTGCCACACTCGGCGCCCTGGGCGGCGCAGACATCGGCGTCGGTGCGTGACTCGTTGCACACGCACGCCCCGCCTTCGCACAGCTCGTTGCTTCCGCACGCGTTGCCACAGGTGCCGCAATTTCGGGCGTCGGTCTCCAGGTTCGCGCAGGCCCCATCGACCTCGCAGGGACATCCGCACACGTTGGGGGTATCGGTGCCACACTCGACACCCTCCTCGGGGCAGCCGCCGCAGTCGACCGGGTCGAATTCATCCCAGTCGGCACACAGCTCGCCGGGCTCGATGGTCCCACACTCGGCGCCGACGATGTCGCAGATCTCGTCGGCCGCGTCGACCGCCGGACACTGGCATGTGTTGACGTCCAACGAGGCGTCGTCAGCGGCCAGGACACAGACCTGGGGAGCCTCGCAGCCAAAGCCATCCAGCTGGCTACAGTCGACGCCGCGGGCGTCGCCGCAGTTGTCGTTGGCGACGACCATCCCACATTCATCGTCTGCGCGGCCGCAGAACTCCTCGTCGGACTCCGGTTCACAGGGACCGGTGTCGACCTCTTCGGCGCCGGCGTCGAGATCTTCCCGGCTGACCCACCTGCCGTCTCGACAGACCAAATCGCCGCTAGTGGCGCCCTCCTCCTGACACTCCATACCTTCGGTGCTCACCAAGACGGGATCGGAGTCGCTGCAGGCTGTCGTCGACAGCGACAACGCCGCAAGCCCGAGAAGGCTCACCGACAAGAGGAAAGTGCGAATATTGACAGGAGCGCCCCAAAAAGCGCTGCGTCGAAACAACATCAGATACCTCGGCCTAAGCTATATGCAGTCCATTTTGGATCTTCTTCGACGTTAGAGTATTAAAATAGTGCAAGTCAAACCGCTTTGCAGAAGCTGGTCCGCCCCGACAAATAGGTCGTATTTGTTACGAGCGCGCGTCCTGGTTGAGGGGGGGCGGGATGTTTCATCTCTGAAACATACGATGGGCAATGTTGAAACATTTTGGGACGAAGCGGGCGGTTCATGCGCCCTCCGACTCTGCCTCAAAGGGTGGTACGGCCGTTGCATCTGCAATCGGGTCGATGTGATCGCTGGAACCGAATCCTCGACTTCCTCCAACGGTACGACCATGATTGACAACATCCCCAATCCTCTTCTCGTCATTGCAGCCGTCGCGCTTGTGGCATTCGTGGTGGCCAACGCCTTCGCCAGCGGCGGCGGTGGGCTCGATGCCGACGAAATAGAGCAGGTGCGCACGCTGCTCGCCGAGGGCGACGCCGAATTGGTGGACGTGCGCACGCCGCAAGAATTCGCCCGAAACGGGCTGGACGGAGCCAAAAACGTCCCCGTCCAGCAGTTGGCCGAGCGCCTCGACGAGGCCGGCGCCAAAGACGAGCCGGTCGTGGTGTACTGCCGCAGCGGCAACCGCAGCGCTCGGGCCGCCCAGATTTTAGAGAAAGCGGGCTACGAGGAGGTCTATGACCTGGGCGCCCACAGCACGGCCAAAAAGGTCGTCGAGGCGGCTCAGTAGTCCGGGGCGGCGTCTCGGGTTCGAGCTCACCACCAATCTTCATTGTCGTGATCGAGGCTATTGCTCGCGGCCGGCTCAGCCGACTCGGCCGACTTAGCCGGCTCGGCGGGGCGGCCGAAGGCCTGCTGATCTGCTGGTTCGTGCGCCTGGGATGGGGACGGTTCCCGAGAGTTGTGAGCCGGCTGCCGGTCTGCTGCTTGTGGTTCGGCCGGCTGTCGAGTCGTCGTGCAGAGCTGGTGTGCCGCGTCGGTGAGCTGGTCGAGGGTCAACTCCATCTCGAAGGGCGAATCGAAGCCGTGATTTTCCACGATGAGCGAGCCGTCCTCGAGCTTTAAATTCGGGTAGGCGTCGTACAGCTCTAGTAGTGTGCCCTCGACGCCCGGTCGCTGCAGGAATTCACGGGCGGTCTCTGGTCGCATCGCCTTGATGATAAATGTGTCGTCGAGTATCGGCAGGCCCACTTGGATATCCTGGGCGCCGAAGAATTTTCCCACCGACGACAAAATATTCTCGCCGCTCAGCTGCAACCCCGGCGGTAATACAGCCGGCAGTTCGGTCTCGTAGACAGTGTAGGTCTTACGGTTGTTCTTGCCGCCGCGGCTCACCGTGCGGATGCTCACCGCCACGCCGTTATAGTCGCCCGATAGGCCCGAGCTGCCGAAGAGCCCTCCTTTTTCGAATCGCAGGCCGAGTGTTGCCGCGGCTTCTCTCCACTGGTTGCGTCGATGGACAGACGTGACGATGAACACTCCGGCAAATGCGACGCCAACGATGATGAAGAATAAGAACTCCATTTATCGACTCCACTGGAAGGAAGCTCGGTTTCAATCCTGCGACAGCACCACCGACGAGCGGCCGGGTTGCTGGGGGACGACGCGGATCTGGCTGGGGATCTGCTCCTGGAGGGCCTCGACGTGGCTGATGACGCCGACGGTGCGTCCGCCGCGCACGTGCAGGTCGTTGAGGATGTCCATGGCCTTTCTGAGGGCGTTGCGGTCGAGGGTGCCGAAGCCCTCGTCGAGGAAGAGCGTCTCGATGGGCATCTTGATCTGCTGCTGGTCGGCCAGCGCCAGCGCCAGGGCCAGCGAGACCAGGAAGGTCTCGCCGCCCGACAGCGTGTTCAATTGGCGGCGCTGGTCGGAGCGGTATTTGTCGACGATCTCGAAGTCCAGGGTGGGCAGGCCGGCGTCGCGCTTGGTCTCGAGGCGGTAGCGCGGGTGGAGCTCGGCGAGGCGGCGGTTGGCCCGCGCGACGATGCGGTCGAGGTTGAGCGCCTGGGCGAATTCCTTGAAGCTCTCACCGCTTCTGACCCCGATGAGGCCGTTGAGTTCGTTCCAGCCGTCGAATTCTTGCTGCTGGGCGTCGCGCTCGTCGAGCAACTCGCGGTAGTTTTCGAGCTTGGCGCGCATCTGGGTGAGCACGGTTTCGAGGGCGCCGATCTTCTGATTATAAGTGCCGATGGCCTCGTTTAGCTGCTCCTCGGCGGCCTCGAGCGTCGCCAGCGAATAGGCTTCGGGGTCGAAGTCGGCGGGCTTCTGGTCGGCGTGGGCCTCGAGCTCCTCGTCGAGCCGCTCTATGTCGCGGCTCGCGTCGCGCAGCGCGGTTTCGATCTCGTCGCATCGCTCGGCGAGTCGGTCGCGCTCCTCGTCTTCTTCGATGAGCGCGGCCTCGACTTCTTCGAGGCTAGACATCTCCTCGAGCGCATCGATGGCCTCCTGCAGGCGCTTTCGTGCCGCCTCAAGATCCTCGCCGAGCCCCTCGCGGCGCTTATTGGCGCGTGTGAGGTCGTTGGCGGCCTTCTGGGCGGCCTTTTCGATCTCCTGGCGCTCCTCGCCGAGCCTCTCCTTTTTGTCGCGGGCGGCCTCGATAAGTTTCTCGTGGTGCTCCTCGACCTCGTCCGGATCTTTTCCGTCGAGCTTGGCCTCGAGCTTCTCTTTAAGCTCGGCCACGCGTTTTTGGGCGGCCTCGCGGTCCTCCTCGGTGCTCTCGAGGTTGTCGGCGGCGTTATCGCGATGGGTCTTGGCCTTGGCGAGCGCTTGTTCGGCCGCAGAGAGGGCCTTGTCAGCCTTCTCGACGGCTTTTTCGGCTTTGCGGTAAGCCTCGAGCCGCTCTTCGGCCTTCTTCAGGGCAGCTGCGAAGTTCGGCGTGTCGTCTTCGGTGTGCGTGACTTCGAGCCCGGCGTCCTCGAACTTCTCGCTGAGGCTCCGACGCGTCTCGTCGACGTCGGCCCGGACCTCCACGAGCTCCTGCGCGGCCAACTTCTTGTTGTCGCGCATATTCTCGAGCGTGAGCCTCAACGCCTTCTGTTGATCCTGGAGGTCGCCGATGCCTTCCTGCGCCTCTTCGAGCGTCTCTTCGGCCATTTCGAGCGCATCTTGGGCGCCCGAGATGCGCTTCTTTTGCTGCTCGAATTCTTCGAGCTCCGCATCGAGCTCGGCGGACGCGGCCTCGAGTGTGCGGTCGACCGCTTCGTCGCTCTCATCCAGATCGACGTCCAACCCGCCGGCTTTCTCGGCCGCCTCGTCGACAGCCTCGGTGAGTATTTCGAGGTCCTCGTCGATCGCCTCTCGATTGATGGTCAGGCGCGTGAGTTGCTTGGAGTGCTCATTTTGCTCATCGGACTTCGCCTCGAGCTCTGCGGCGATCTCCTCGAGGCGCCTGCTTAGCTCGCCGACCTCGGCGGTCAGCACGTCGCGCTCTTGCTGGTCGGCCAACTCCTGGTCGTCGAGGGCGTCGGCGCCGTAATCCTGCATGCGCGGGTGGTCCTCGCCGCCGCATACCGGACAGGCCGCTCCCTGGGCGAGGGTGCGCCGAAGCTCGGCGGCCAAGAGGTTCTGGCCGAGCTGCTCGACTTGTTCTTCGAGCTCGTCGATCTCCGCCTGGGTCTTGTCGCGGCGCTCCTCGAGGTCTTCGATCGCCTCTTTGGCTTTGGCCGACGTCGTGGCCAGCTTCTCGTGCTCCTCGGCGAATTCGTCGCGCTTGTCGCGTTTTTTGCGATAGTCCGCCAGCAGCTTGTCGAGCTCTCGCAGCCCGTCTTGTCGCCGCGTGGTCTTTTGGGCCTGCTCGGCGATCTCCTCGAAGCGGTCGCGGGGTCGCTTTGCGTCGCCGAGTTGGTCGGCGAGCGTTTTCTTCGCCGCCTCGACTGCCTCTTGAAGCGGCTCGAGGGCCGTCTTCTGGTCGGCGAGCTCTTTGTCGAGTTGTTCCTTCTCCTCGGATTTTTCGGAGAGCTTTTCGTCGATCGCATCGACCTTCTCGGAGGCTCGTGCGACGCGCTCGTCAGCCTTGTGGAGCGCGTCGAGCTCGGCGCGAAGCGCGGGGGTCTTTTGGGCGAGCGCCTCGTCGTCGGCGATGGCCTCGAGCTTGTCGGCGGCGGCTTTCTGGGCCTCCTGCGTCTCCTCGAGCTTCTCGCCGGCCTTCTCGAAGGTCTCCTGCGCCTTCTCTAGCTTCTCTTCCTGACCCTCGACCTTCTCGTCGAGCGCGTCGACCTTTTCTCGGGCGTTTTTGAGGTCGTTTTTGATCTCCTTGGCCGCTTTGAGCTCGGGTTTGAGCTCTTCGAATGCCTTCTCGGCGGCGTCGAGCGCCTCTTTGGCGGTCTTCTCTTTTTTACGGGCCTCCTCGAGAGCTTCGTGTCGTTGTGTCTTGGTCTCCTCGAGCTTCGGGAGCGACTCGACGAGCTCCTTTTGGTCGGCCTCGAGCCGGCGAACCTCGTCGAGCGGCGCGCGCGCCTTGCTGGCCTCGCGGTCGGCATCGCGTCGAGTGAAGTCCTCGGCGCACTCTTCACGCTTGGCTTTGGCGTGTTTATGCGCCTCTTTCGCCTCGGCGAGCTCGTCCGAGAGTTGCTCGAATCGCTCGAGCCACTTCCTGCGGGTCGCGGCCGCGTCTTGCCACTCGCCGAGCGCCCGGCAATCCTGCTTTTTGGCGTCTAGCTTTTGCTCGGTGGCCGCGATCTCGTCCGGTGTGGCGCCGTCGAAATTCTCGACCTGCTCGTCGAGCCGCTCGAGCTCCTTTTTCTCCTTCTGCCATCGCTGATGCGCCAGCCATCCGAGCTTCTGGTAGTCGCCGGTGTCGGTCAGCCGCTCGAGGATGGAGGCCTTGTCGGCGTTTTCGGCCTCCAGGAGGGCGGAGAACTCCCCCTGGGCGAGCATGACGCTTCGCAGAAAGTCATTCAGGGACATCCCCTCGAGGACGTGGTTGAAGGCGTCGTTGTACTCGTTGCCCGTGGTGCTGCTGACGAGGACTTGCCACTCGCCGTCGTCGTCGAGCTTGTGCAACTCGCGGCGCGGGGTTTGCGGCGTGCCGTCGGCTCGGTCGTGTGCGCGCCAGAACTCCCAGACGGCCCGGTAGCGGGTGCGCGCACCCTGCTCGGCGTCGAGCAAGCTGAATACGACTGCTGCGCGCGAGCGACCGGTGCCCTGGGAGTTGACCCGCGCGCCGACGCCCGCGGCGCCGCCGTCGGCACCCGTCTGACGCGGCGTGGTGCCGAAGAGTGCCAGGCAGATCGCGTCCAAGATGGTCGTCTTGCCCGAGCCCGTCGGCCCCATGATCAGATACAGCGGCGTATCGGAGAAATGCCCGTCCAGATCGATTGGGTTATCGCCGTAAAGCGAGTTGATATTTTTGATGTCGATGCGGTGAAATTTCACGATGCCCCCTCGTCATTGTCGTGCAACTGCTGCTCGATATGTCGGAATTTCTCGACGAGGCGGTCGGGCGGCCCGTCTTGGCCGGGATACCGGCGGCGGTACATCGCCGCGAAGACCTCCAGGTGGGAGAGCTCTTCGATCGGGGG
This sequence comes from uncultured Bradymonadales bacterium, assembly GCA_964386725.1. Classification (GTDB taxonomy): domain Bacteria; phylum Myxococcota_A; class Bradymonadia; order Bradymonadales; family Bradymonadaceae; genus CAYLTX01. The sequence continues at coordinate 14,529 of CAYLTX010000039.1, forward strand.
TAGCCTCTCGCCACCATCAGCCGCCCGCTGGTCATCGTCGAATTTGAACGTCTCGTGTACGTCGACGATGAGCGGGCGCTCCCCGGCGGGATGGTGGTCGGCCAGGACCTCTTGGAAGTGGCTTGTACGGTCGGCGTGGGCGACGTCATCGGGGCCGAGCTCGACCCGCAAAAAGAGCGCGGGCGGCAGCTCGACGTCGTTGCGCAAATTGGCGAGGAGCTCGTCGAGCTGGTCCGGCGAGCCGGCCAGCTCGAAGAGCTCGCGCCACCTGGGCACGGTGATCGTCTCGATGGGCAGCGGCTCGTCGGCGCCGGCCGGGTCGAGGTCGACCTGGATGACCTGGCGTTGCGGGGAGTTCTCGTCGAAGCTGGTGGCCACCGGCGTGCCGCAATAGCGGATATGCCGCGTGCCGCCGACCGGCATGGGACGGTGGATGTGACCGAGCGCCACATATTCGAAGCGCTCGTCGAAGATCTGCGGGCCCATCGCCTCGATGGTGCCGATGCTCAGCAAGCGATCGAGTTCCTCGTCGTCGACGGCCGGCCGGGGGCGGGCGGTGCGGTGGATGCCGGTGTGAAAATCGCCCTTTTTGAGTTCGTTGCCCTCGCCGTACACGGTCAGGTGCCCGGTCGCCACCAGCGAGGCCTCCGGCCAATCCCGCTGGGCCTGGTCGGCCAGGCATCGATACAGCCGGCTGAACGCCTCCTGGTATTGCTGTCTGAGCGCGGACTCTCCACCCTCGCCCAGGCTCACGCCGAGCCGGGCCTCCTGAACGTAGGGCACCGCGGCGACGACCATCTCGACCTCGCCGTCGTCATTTTCGATGGGCACCAGGCAGTCGGACCACTGGTCCTCATCGCGCGGCAGCGCTCCGACCACATGGACGTCGAGGTGGCCGAGCAGCTCGCGCGGCGCGTCCAGACCGGTCGGCGAGTCGTGGTTGCCGGCCACGACCACCACCTTGCGCAGGCTGTCGATGCCGGCGCAACGCGCCAGGAACCCAAAATACAGCTTCTGAGCGGCGTTCGACGGGCTCGCGTAGTGGAAGACGTCGCCGGCGATCACCAACACGTCGACGGATCGCTCGGCGAGCGTGTCGACGAGCCAGTCCAAAAAACGAGCTTGCTCCTGGGCGCAATCGACCTGCTTGAGCGCCGTGCCCAGGTGCCAATCAGATGTGTGTAAGAGTCGCACCAATCCCCTCTATATATACAGTCAGGTGAATTATTGGTTTGTCGGAAAAGTTATGCAGTCACAGCGCTCGCTCAGCGTACTCGAGAAGAAACCATCAATATCATGTCATTGACCTACTGCGAAGCGCCTGAAGGCTCACTCGAGGTGGCCAGTGATTCCCCCCAGGAAGACTTATTGCCCAATTGGCCGGGCAGTCGCAGATCGGGCGCGCTGGCCTCGAAGTCGAAGTGACGAATCGACGCCTTGCGGTATTCGCGCTCGGTGTCGGCGTCGGCGCGCGCGTCCTCGAGGTCGATCTGCTCGATGGCGTCCTCGACCAATTCGAGCGCCTCGCCGAAGTTGGCCGACTCGAACGCCGCGACGGCCTGCTCGAGTTGCGGGGCGAAGCCGCTGCAATCGGTCTGGACGCCGAAGCCGTAGGACTTGCCGTGGACCTCCTCGAGGCGGGCTCGGGCGTAGGCGATTTGGGCGCCGGCCGATTGGGCGAGCGTGCCGCCGTCGCAGGCCTGTGATGCTCGCCCGACTGCCTTGGCGACCTCCCGGCCGGTGCGCAATAGCGCCCGCCCGCCGGAGTTGCCTTCCTCGACCTGAGCTCGCCATCCGGCGACCAATTGCCCGATCTGGGCGAGCGATCGTTGGGCCTCGTCCGGGGTCTGGCCGGCTCGTTGGAGCTTAGTGAGCTTGGCCTCGAGTCGAGAGGACAGCCGCCTGGCCTGCTCGTAGGCGCTCAGATCGGCCCGGACCTCCTCGTCCAAAAACGTCATGGCCTTGTGCATCGAGACCAGGCGGTCGCGCACCTCCAGCCAGCTCGCTTGCTCGGTGTCGATCTGGTCGCGGGTCATCTGGACAGAGACATATTGATCGGTGCTGAACTCGCGCAGTGTCGCCGAGACGCCGGCGCCGTCGGCCTGGGCTTGCAGGTTCTGGGCGAGGCGTTCGCACTCGGGGAGCAATTGCTCGGCCTGGCCGCGAGCGTGTTCGACCTGCTGCTCGATCTCGGCAAATTCACCGAGCACCTCCTCGGCGCGCTCGACGAGCCTGCTGAGGCCGTTGAGTTGCTCGCTGGCCAACAAATAGTGCTTCTTGGCGTGGTGTTTTTTGACCTCGCCGAGCTGCTTGGAGAGTCGGTGGAGACGCGAGTGGAATTTGCCCAAGCGCTTGGACACGGCCTCGAAGGCTTCCGGATTATTGTCGGGCGCCAATCGCTTGAGGCCGTAACGCACCTCCATCAACTGGTCTTTGACGGCTTTGCCGCGGGCCCCGAGCTCCTCGACCATCTCGGGGATCTCGTCGCGCGCCTCTTTGGCGACGTCGAGGCGATGCTCGAGCCGCTCCAAGATCGTCTGCAGGTCCTCAAGGGCCTCGTCGGCTTCGCCTTCGCGAGCCTCGGCGACCAGCCCGAGGATGCGCTTTTCCTCGCGCTCCCCGGCGTCCAATTCGTGCTGCGGGTTGATGGAGAGCTTGTCGACGTCGACGCCGGCAAAGCGCAGCTGTCGCACTTTATGATCGACGGTCTCCCTGAGCTCCGTGAGCGGCCCCTGGATGCGCTGGACGACCTGATTTCCGGCTTCGGCACGTTCGCCGATCTCCTGGAGGTTATCGGCGACTTCTGCGAAGAGATCTGCGGCCGCCGCCGGACTCGAGGCCGCCAGCCTCCGGGCCTGCTCGAAGCGACGCATCGCCTCTTGAAGCGGCTCGTCGAGGTGGTCGGGCGTCAGCCCCAGTTCGCGGCGTATCGCGACGGCGCCCGTGGCCAAAGTGGCGGCCTCTCCTGCCCGACGGGACTGCTCGTCGAGACGCTCGGCCACCGCGCTAGCCTCTTCGAGGGAGGCCCTCGCCTGTTCGCAAAAGATTTCCAGATCGCCCAATAACTGGTTGGCCGTGCCGGCATAGGATTCGCCCAGCGGCACCGCGAGGCGCTGGTTGGGATCGACTTGGCCGGCGGCGAAGTCAACCTCGGCTTGACGCAACAGGCGCAGCGCCTTCTCGACCCGCCGGACGTCGAGCGGGTGGGATTTTTGGCGCAGCTTCGTCGCCTCCCCGAGCAGCTCGCACCCCCGGGCATAGAGCAGGGAGATGCGGTTGACGGCGTCTGCCACGCGACCGTCGAGCTCGGATAACTGGTCGTCTGAGGGCGTGCGGCGGGCAGCAAAATAGGTGGGGTATTGGACTTCGAGGCCGTGCAGCCGCCCGGCGGCCTCGTCGAGGCGACGCTGCCACTCGTCGAGGTCGGCCTCGAGCAAGTCCAGGGCGCGGCGTCGCCGAAGTAGGCGCGCGGCGATGAGCCACACGATGAGCGCAGCCGCCAGCACACCCGCTATGGTGGGCAGCACGGTCTTCAAATAGAAGTAGTGGACGTCGGCGCGGCCCAGATGCATCTCGGCGTCGCGCTGGCAATCGCGCACCTGCCACGGTTTGCCCTCGTAGTCCTGACGGATCTGGGCGGCCTTCTCGCGGCACTCCGACAGCTTGCTCAGAGCAGTCTGGGGCTCGTCCCAGTCGGCGTCCGGCCGCCCCTCGATGGTGGCCTCGAGCGCGGCCAGATCTTCGGTGACCTCGTCGAGCCGCGCCATATCCGCATCGAATATGTCCAGCTCGGAGGGCACCTCTTCGAGGATCTCGTCGACCTCGTCGGCCAGACGTACCGACTCGGTGGGCGTGTCCTCGAGGCCGGCGTTGGCGTCTTTGAGCTTGGTCTGCGCCGCCGCCAAGCTCGCGCGGAGTTCTTTTCCGAACGGGTGCTCGTCGTCGAAGCGCTCCTCGACGCGCTCTTGGAGCCCGCCGAGCCTCTCCTCGAGCGACGGGAGCCGCTGCTGGAGCAGGGCGACTTGCTTGGCGTTTTCCTGCTCGAGGCTGGCCAGCCGGTGGTCGACCGCCGTCGCGAGCGAGCACAGCGCGTCGATATAATTGCGCCGGCGCAGGTGTTTGTTGAAGTGCGAGGCCTCGATGGTCTCCCGAATGACCTCACCTCGGAAGCCCAACCTCTCCCACTCCTCGCCGGGGTGGATGCCCACCGAACGGTTGCGCACCCCGAGAGCGATCAGGATATGGCGATCGGCGTCGAGCGTGCCGTCGTCTAGCCAGGCTTGGGCGAGCGCGGCGGCGAAGGGTTGGGCGTCGTTTTCTTTGCGTGAGCGGCTGCCGGTCTCGGAGGTCACGTCGACCATCGCGGCGACATACTCCGCGCCCACCCGTGAGTCCATTCGGCGGTAACAGGTGCGCAGATCGTTGTAGCGCGGGCCGTCAAAGCGCTTCTTGATCGCTACGCGCTCCCTCGGCTCGAGCTCCGGAAAGCGATCCCAATCGGCCGCCGATCCCCAGGCGGGAGCGAGCAGGAGTACACAAAAGGCTAATGCGCCGGCGAGCAGAGAGCGGCAACCGACCATAATGGTCTCCAGGGTATATAGAGGTTTGTCTATCCCTCTTTATACTCCAAGACCGCCCTCGAGCGCCAACGCCTCAGAAGAAGCCTCCCGAGGACGTTGGCGCATATCGTCAGTTCTGGCGTCCCTCGATAGCCAGCAGCAGGATGACCGCGGCGATGCCCATGCGGCGGTCGAAGGCCCCGGTGTCGTCCAGCGAGAAGTCGATGTCGTATTTGGCGATGAACGGGTTGAAATGCTGCTTGAAGAGGGCGACCTGCTGGCCGCCGATGGTGACGTTGAAGGTCTGCGGGATCAGGTTGTTTAGGAACCGGCGCAGCATGGCCGCCATCATGGAGTCCTCCTCGATGACGCCGATCTGGTTGTCGTCGGTGTCCAGAATGAGCCACTTATCGCGCAAAATACTCTTCAGTCCCTCGCGCTTGAAAGAGCCCAGATGCTCGCCTTGCGGGGTGTGGATATCGTAGGTACCCGAGAAATCGATGATGTTGCGCGCCTGAATCTTTAGCATCGGCGTGGTCATCGACTCGTCGGCGTAGACGGTGATCGCCTCTTTGAGCTTGAAGGCCTTCTGCTTGATGAAGAAGCGCAGATCGCCGCCGGGCCCGTAGATATGAAATTTTTGGCCCAGAAAGGAGAAGACCTTCTTGCGCGCCAAAAATTGGTCGCCCGAAAAGCGGGTCATCGCGGTGGATTGATTCGAGGCTTCTTCGACAGGGGGCTGTTCAGTCACGGGTGCAGACATGGTCTCTCCATGGGAGCGAGTACACAATGAACACGAGCCGGCGTCCGATGCGGCGACGCAGCGTAGTTCGAATGAAATTCTTCCAATGCGTACACGCTAACACGGCTGCGGCGGTATCGTCAGCCCGAAAGTGAGCTAGATACGAGCCGAGGGGGGAGCGGTTGGTTCGACGAGACGCCCACGCGCCTGAATTCGCCTACTCAGCCACCGCTGGTGCGCATGAGCAGCATGGGCAAGAGACGGGCTGCTTTGGAATGGTCGGGGTTGAGCTCGAGGAGGCGCTGGTAGTAGTCCAGCGCACTTTCGAAGGACTTGCGCCGAAAAGCGCCGTCGCCGAGCGCCTCGAGTTTCGTGGCCGTTTTTCGGCGGGCGGCGGGCCCCACGACCGTGCGCCTATAGTTGTTGCGACGCTCGGGTTCGCACAGGATCGCGTAGATCTTTTTGAGACGGGTGCGGATCTTCTCGAGGCGCTTGCGATCTTTTGGCTCCATACCCAGGGGTTGGCTCAGGAGTTCGAACTGCTTGGCGAGCTCTTTATAGCGTCGGTCGATTTCGGCGTCGTAGGCTGTCCAATGGAGTCCGAAGATGTCGAAGTGATTGTCGCGCTCGAGGCGCGCCGCCATGGCATCGATGCGCGCGAGCGCGGTTTTGAGATCGCCGGCCCTGCCCGACGATGAACTGCTAGCCAATGAACTGCTCGACAATGAACTGCTCGACAATGAACTGCTCGACAATGAACTGCTCGACACAGTGTAGCTCGACGAGCCCGTCGCCCCCAGCCCCGGCGTCCTGACCTCCAAGAATCCCACCGCCTCGAGCCCGGCTAGAATAGCGAGAGTGTCGTTTCGTGGCAGCGGCGAGTCGCGCATCACGATGTCGAAGGCGCGAGGCTTGTCGAGCACACGTTCGAATAACGGGCGTTCGTGCAGTTTGAGGCCGAGATCATTGAACCCGATGGTCAGGAGGCTGGAGTTGCGCGACAGATGCATGTCCTGCAATCGCTCGACCAGGCGATCGCGCGGCGCTTGATACGTGCCGCCGTGGGCAGCGCGTACGTGGCTGAATACCACGCGCACCAGAGGCACCGACGTGACTTGAAGTGCCGGTGGCAAGGCGTCCAGTTGATAATAGTCGGCCGTCTCGAGCTTGGCGTCGAATACTTTGCTCATCAGGCGGCTAATCACGGTACGCACCCCGGCGAGCACGTCGCGCTTCGAGACGAACTCCGGCGTCTTTAAGAGCGCTCGTGCCTGAATGATGCCCTGGTCGCGCGCGTGTCGGCGAATGCGTATGGCTCGCTCGGCATTTAGGCGCCCTTTCCGGTGCAGAAAAGCCAGCAGGCTTCGCTTCTCGGAAAATGGCAAGAGCTGTACGTGATGAATTCGGCCGTCTTGCAGCACCAGCTTTGCCGCACGCTTGCCCGCTCGCATCTCGAGCAGCGAGGGGCCGCTCATTCGGGCCACCTGACTCAAGATCTCGATGACCGACGTATCGCCCACTTTCCAACTATGCGCGGCGCTGGCGTCCTGTGGGCGTAGCTGATCCAACAGGTTGAGAATCGGCGCGTCTGAGGCGTTTTCTGAGGGCGGCCGGGCCGTCTTTTTGTCCTGGTTGTCCTGGGTCAGCTCGGTGCGCCGGGCCTTACTCTTGCTTCGCGTGGGTTTTCGCGTCGCGGCCGGTGCTCGGCTCGAGGTGTCTGAAGAGGGAGCTTGCTTTCGGGTCGAGCGTCTTTTCAGCAGGGCGGCATCGGGAAGTTTGCGTTTTGCGACTTCGTCTTCATCCAGATCGACCTGAACCGTTGGCGGATCTTGGCGCACTTCGCTGGTAGGTGACTCGTCGGCCAGTGCGTCGGAGTTTGGCTGGAGTAGAACCGTCGAGTTTTCACTCAGACCGCCGGTATGCCGGTCGGGCTCGTCGGAATCCTCGGGCGGCTCGCCTCGCAGCGTATTGGAATACTCGTCGAGCACCTCCGAGATGCTGGTCTCTTCGAGCCCCGCTGCGTGTCGACCGATGAGCCCGGCCAACTCGCACTTGAATTCACGCAGCTTCTGATCATCACCGTCAGCCATATTGCACCGCCTGATAAGGTCATGGGCTCGTACACACAGGGCCGAAGTCCTCTCGTAGCCTCGCCGAGAACTACTCACGCCCAATGGGACGTTGTAGTATTCGGCGAAGGTCGCCAAATAGGGCTCGCGCCTGTGCGGCCATGACGTCGGGGGTCATTCAATTTTATTTTACAATGTCGGTATGCCGACGCCTCCAGAGTAAGGACTCGGCGCGCCATCGGCAAGCCGGCGGTTTTGGCCTCGTGTCACTTGTCGCCGTCGGGTACACGCTCTTGGGATTTCAACGCCTTTGGGCATAGACTGTGAGACGAAACAAAAAAGGGACCACTATGAGTGACGACAACGGATCGAATGGCGCAGATGGGGGCGGTTGGCCGAGCTGGCTCAAGTGGGGGCTGGGCGTGGTCGCGGTGATCGCCGCGGTGACCGTGCTGGTCTACCTGTCTGGATTTATCTTCAAATGGGCGCTGATTTTTCTCGCGCTCTATGTCCTTTTTGTGGTGGGCCGCAAGCTTTTGAGCGGCTCATCCACCGAAAATCCCGAAGAGCCCAAGCTACTGACCGACGAGAGCGAACAACCTGATCCGCTACTCGAATTGGAGCAGGATCAGGAGCTCGAGGCGTTCAAGGCGCGCCTCGAAGCCGAGGGCCAATCCGAATAGCCGCGACTCTCGATACGCCTGTGGGAGGGTCAGCGCGGGGCTCGAGTCGATGTTATGCGGACACTTGGGGTTTGGGCGCCTACGGGTGTATGCTTATATCAGAACGAATGCATAGAGAATGAGGCGTAAGGTCAAACTTTTTGGCCATGGCTCGCCCAGATTGAGTTGAGACGGGACGAATATGGAAGTGATCGCCATTGCTGCTGGAGTCATCGCTCTGGTCTTAGTCGCAGCTGTTGTGCTCCGTCGCGGTGACAACGCTCCATCGGATGCCGCGCCGGCTCGAAAACCCGCTCCCCGCGATACGAGCCGCAAAGAGCAAGAAGAGGAAGAGGCGGCCGAAGAAGAAGAGGCGGCCGAGGAAGAAGAGGCGGCCGAGGAAGAGGCGGCCGAGGAAGAAGAGGCAGAAGAAGAAGAGGCCGAAGAAGAAGAGGCAGAAGAGGCCGAGGAAGCCGAAGAGGCGGCCGAAGCAGAAGAGGCGGCCGAAGCAGAAGAGACGGCCGAGGAAGCCGAAGAGGCCGAAAAGGAAGAGGCTGAAGAAGAAGAGGCGGCCGAAGAGCAAGAAGCAGCAGTCGGGGCAGAAGAACCCGAACAGCAAGAAGCAGCCGAAGAAGAGACGGCCGAAGAGCAAGAAGACGTTGTCCCGCAAGAGACCGGCGCCACGTTGGCCGATGGTGGCCAGCAGGAGCAGCCGGGCGAAGCGGCGGTCAAAGTGCCGGCCGATGCCACGATCCTCGGTGTGGCGCGCCAGCTCGAAAGCGAAGAGAAGTATGCCGAGGCGGCCGATGCCTACGAGGCGATGCTCCTGGACAACCCCTCCGACCTGCGCGCGTTGCGCCCGCTGATCGAGCTCTACGAGCAGCTCGACGCCTGGGCCGAATTGCAGCGCACCCTCTACATGCTGGCTGATGCCATCGACGACGAGGAGCGTCGCCTCGACCTCATCCTGCAGGCGGCAGCCGTCGCCGAGCACAAGCTAAAGGACGTGGGGACTGCCTCGGCCCACTACGAGCTCGTTCTGGAGCTCGACCCCGACCACGCCACCGCTCGCGAGTGCCTCGAGGCCCTGCGCGAGGGGTAGTCGCCCGATCCTTACCACTCGACAACCCCGCCAGGGCGCGCCTGCACCTGCATGGCGCCCCTCTCGATGATCGTGTTGAGGGGGGCGCACGCTCTTACGCCCCATTAAAACTAAACTATGTGATTGTCTTGTTGCTATTCTATCGGTGGCATTAGCATAGTAGTTATGTTTAGGCTGTAATTATCCAGATATGTTGAAAAAGGCTTGTTCTTATTCGTCTGAATATTTAGGGTGGTCGTATCGACAACGTTTCTCGGCGGCTCGTAAGTTGCTGGGGTTTAAGCGTTTTTACTGACAAGCAGTAGCAGTTCGGTACGTCTTATGAACAATCGATCAGTTGCAGTTTCTTCTCGTTTTTTCGCCTTGGCTATGGTGGCCGTCTTCGCGGTCGCCTGCGGCGATGGCGCCGATAGCCCGGCCTCCGGCGAGGACTTCGATGGCAGCGGTAGCGATTCGCTGAGATTCGACAAGCGCAATTTTGGCAAATTGGAGCCGCGCGCCAAGAAATGGCGAGGCTCCGACAAGGGAAAGTGGACCCGTGACGACTACCCCGAGACACAGCCTTCGGATCCAGTCGACACCACCCCGGATGCCGGAACTGAGCCGGGCAGCGAGCCCGACACGGGCAGCGAGCCCGACACGGGCAGCGAGCCCGACACGGGCAGTGAGCCCGACACAGGCAGTGAGCCCGACACAGGCAGTGAGCCCGACCGGGACGCCGGCGGCGACGCGTCACCGACCCCCACGCCAGATGCGGGCACCAGCCAGCCCAACCCGGGCAGCTCGACCGATTTTCTGAACCGATCGGATATGCGAGCGCTGTGGCTGTGGGACGAGACTCCCAGCGCCCAGCAACTCCTCGACAACACCAACGGCGCGCGCGACGAGTTCATGCAATTCGCCGCGGCGCCCCACGGACAGCCGGCCCGGGCGTTGAACCGCGTCTACTTCGAGGCGCGCTCGCAGAGCACCCCCGACATGCACGCGACCCTCAAGACGGTCAATAACGACCCGCTGCTCGATAGCACCGAGCAGCCCAAGCTGCGCAGCTTCATCAAAGACGCGAAGTCGCAGGGGATGGCCGTCGAATACCTCGACGGCCAGGCGATCTGGCTGGCCACCGACGCCAACGCACAGGTGCCCAAGCAGATCTGCCAGGACGTGACGACCTTCAACCAGTCGACCTCCGACCCCGATGAGCGCCTCGACGGAGTTCACTTCGATATCGAGCCGCATACCGTCCAGAGCGGCCCCTGGGCCGGCGAGTGGTGGGCGAACCGTCTGCCGCAGGGCTATAACGCCGACTGGACCCAGCGTTGGCAGGATATCCTCGACGACTGCCGCGCCACCTTCGACGCCTACGAGGCGCAGACCGGCCATCACCTGGTTCTGGCTTCCGACGTGGGCGCCGACTACGCCTACTACAACAAGCCCATCCTCAATTATCTGAACGGCTCGAACACCCCGGTCGATTACGTTGGCCTGATGAATTATTACGACAATCGGCCGAACGTGAACGGCGACCCGTCGTTTTTCTACGGTGATGACGACGGCTCGAACGTGACCGGCGGCGTCGAGCAGAATTTGAATCTGTGGACGAATGTGCCCGTGGTCTTCGGCATCGAGACCGGACCGAGCATCATCGCTCCGGATTGGGCGTCTTTTTATCAAGAGGGCTACACCGCGATGTATCAGGTCATCGACACGCTGTCGGCCAATTACGGCTCGACCAATTCACTGGGCGTGGCCATCCACCACTACGGCCCCAACTCCTACAAAGATCTGCAGCCTTGATGAGCCTGTAGTGAGCCAATAGCGCAACAAAAAAGCCCCGCCGGCATGGTCCGGCGGGGCTTTTTGCTGTGTGGTTTTCAGGTTCACTAGCGCTTCTGAGACCGCTTGCCGCCGGAGGGCTTGGAGATATTCTTGACGACCTCTCCGGCCTCGCCCTCGGGCTCGTTGCGGGCGATATCGGCCTGGGCGATGATGCCCACCAAGACGTTATTATTGTCGACGACCGGCAGTCGACGCACCTGGTGGCGCGACATGAGCTTTTCGGCCTCGTCGTCGGAGCTGTCGACGCTGATGCAGATCGGGTTGTCGCTCATCAGGTCGCCGACGTTCAGGTCCAGCGGATTCTTACCCTTGGCGACCGCGCGTATGGTGATGTCGCGATCGGTGATCGTGCCGACCACCTTCCTCTCGCCGTTTTGCTCGACCACCGGGATCATCCCGCAGTCGCAGTCGACCATCATCTTGGCGACCTCATGCAGGGAGCTGTTCTTCGAGCAGGCTTGCGGATTCTCGGTCATCAGATCACGGACTGTCATGGTTCTCTCCTTGGTTTTGGGTGGAGTGAGCGAAGTCCTCGCCTACAACTTTCTCTGTTATGGGAACTTAGACACGACTCCACGAGCCTGTACGGCCCCGGCTCCGGTATCCGGCTCCGGCATCCGGCCCCGGCACCCGGCACCCGGCCCCCGGCCCCCGGCACCCGGCATCCGGCCCCGGTGGCGGTCGAGAAATCACGCGTTATTTGATAGTGTCGGCGCGGTTTCACAACAATAATTTCCAGGAAGCGCAGCATAGCGAGGTAGTGCGGTGAGAGGACCCAGAGTTTGGAGCTTGGTCGCCCTATTGGCGGCCTTCAGTGTGTTCGGGTGTAGCGATGATGGGGGCGGCGAGGCCAATAATGGCGAGCCCGACGCCAGCGTCGAAGGCGACGCCGGGCCGAGCGCCGACGCCGACGAAGAAGAAGAGGTCTGGCAGCCTCCCGAGCCGAAGGTCCACGGCATCTCGATCAGCCCCACCGAGGTCACCGTCGCCGAGGCCGACGACGGCGACGACATGATGGACCAGGTGGCGATCTTCATCGAGGATTTCCAGGGCACTGTCGACGACGTCGACGTCTTCGTCGAGACCCCCGGTGGCGAGGTCAGCGCGCGCAAGCAGGACGTGGTGGTCACGCCCACACAGATCGAACTCGTCAACGTGCGCAAGCGCTGGTTACGCGGCCTCGAGCCCGGCGACTACGACGTCGGTACCACCGTCGAGTCCGACGCCGGCGAGTCGGTCACCGAGTGGGGGCTGGCGACGGTGACGATCGTCGAGGAGTGGGAGTGAGCTGCACGCCCGCTATGACAAGCCACCGCCGGCGAGGTCGTTGTGCTGACCGCAGGCGAGGGCTCGAGAACTTGTTACTTTGACGGGGCGGCTCGGCTCTGTCTTGTTCTGGCGGTGGGCAAATGGTGGCGTAACACCTGGTCAGACAGTATTGCAAAGGTTGGTCAAGCGGTATCGTAGGTTTTGGGCGCGTGCCCGATTCCTGGGACGTAGTGCGAAGAGGTGTCGATCAGGACCACGGTCCCAATCAATATCTGTTGACTAAAGCACTCCTATTTCGGAAACCGGATAAATTGGCAAAGTCAGGCCAGATGGATGTCGGTTTGGCCGATTGACAGGTAGCAGCGCTACATGGATTGAGGACAAACCGACAGACGCTGGTCTGACGAAGCCAAGACTCCGGGTTTCGGAGTAGGAGTGGTTTAGTTCAGCCACGCCTACTGAGCCGCCCACCCATTCAGGGGCGGCGCGTATTGTGACGCTGCGGATGCGACCGTTGAGCCTGCCCGAGCGCGGCGTTGAAACGCCGACGGTGAGTCTGGCGCAGTTGTTGAAGGGGCAACACGCTGAGGTTCGGGGGCGTACTGAGATGTCGCTGCGCGACTACACTGACGAGATCCTCGCCTCTGGCTTCCCAGGCCTACGGCACCTGAGCGGACGCCCGCTGCGGGCGCAACTTGATAGTTATCTTACGCGAATCGTCGAAACCGATTTCGAACAGCTCGGCAGGCGCGTGCGAAAGGAAGGGACATTGCGCCGATGGATGGCCGCCTATGCGGCGGCCACGGCGACTACGGCGAGCTACGAGACTATCCGCGACGCAGCAACGAGCGGGCGAGGTGACAAGCCGGCGAAGACTACCACCCGGCCGTATCGCGACATCCTCGAACGCCTCTGGATCGTCGAGCAGGTGCCTGCGTGGCTTCCGACGCGCAATCAATTTTCACGCCTCTCTCAATCTCCAAAGCACCACTTGGCCGACCCTGCGCTGGCCGCCCGTCTTCTTGGCGTCGGGGTTGATGCGCTGCTGAGCGGAGACGGAGCTGGACCAGATATCCCGCGCGACGGCACGCTGCTCGGGCATCTCTTCGAGTCACTTGTGACGCTGAGTGTACACGTAGCGGCCCAGGCGGCCGAGGCGACATTGAAGCACCTCAGGACACGCGGGGGACGCCAAGAGGTCGACCTCATCGTCGAGCGTGGCGATCACCGTGTGGTCGCTATCGAGGTGAAGCTCGCCCGAACAGTCGATGATGCAGACGTCGAACACCTCTTGTGGCTCAAGGATAAGATCGGTGATGACCTGCTCGATGCCGTTGTCATCAATACGGGCCCGCAGGCATACCGCCGAAAAGACGGGATCGCGGTGGTTCCTGCCGCTTTGCTCGGGCCGTAGATTCCTGATCCGACACCAAGAAACAAAAAAGCCTCGTCAAAAATAAATGACGAGGCTTTTTTTGTATGTCCAGCTAGTGCGGAAGGGGAGACTCGAACTCCCACGAGCGTATGAGGCTCACTAGATCCTTAGTCTAGCGCGTCTACCAATTCCGCCACTCCCGCGAAGTGTGGCTACCGGCCCGGCGCATCGGTTGGATGGCGCGGACGGGACGCGTTTTATAATGACAAGGCGCAGGGGTGTCAACAGGAATCTCGCCCGGTCGCAGCTTATCCCTTTGGGCCCGCGTCGGACACGTTCAACCGCGGGCCCAAAGGGAGTATTCCGCCGGGTTAGCCGGCGAAGTATTCTTCGGCCAGGCCGAGGACGTCGATATAGCTGACGATGCCGACCAGGCCTCCCTGGAGGGCGTCGACGACGGGGATGGCGCCGACTTTGTGGTCGATCATCAGGCTGATGACCTCGGAGAGGTCGGCGTCGGTGCCCACCGAGATGACGTCGCCTTGCATGACGTCGCTGATCGGGGCGGCGGTGCGGTCCTCGCTGCCGGTGACCGATTCGTGCTCGGTCATATAGGGCAGCGAGAAGCTGCGCAGGTCGCGGTCGCTGACCATGCCGATCAGCTCGTCGTTTTCATCGACGACCGGCAGGTGACGCACGTCGACCTCGAATAATTTGTCGATGGCGCTGGCGACGGTGTCGGTGACGAGGATGCGCTCGGGCGACGGGGTCATGATTTCTTCGACGTTCACGGCTGGCTCCTGTGAAAAACAGATAGGTGTGGAAATTCGATATTTAATCGCACTGCTAAGCTAAGCCGGAGCAGGGGTAGGTTCAAGTGGGGAACGTCGAGTTCCCCACTACTACCTCACTCCGCTGCCTTTCCACCACTATACATTCCCTCGATCTGATCGGCGTACTTCTCCTCGATGACACGCCGCTTGATCTTCTGGGTCGGGGTCAGCTCGTCGGTCTCCTGGGTAAAGTCCTGGGCGAGTACGTTGAACTTCTTGATGGTGGCCACGCGCGCCAACTCCTCGTTGGCGGCTTCGACCTCGGCGTCGACGTATTCGAGGAAGTCGGGGTGGGTGGACAGCTCTTCGAGGTCGGCGGGCCAGCCGCGCTCGGCGGCCAGCGACGGGCCGCGCTCGGGGTCGAGGGTGAGCAGGGCGGACAGGAATTTGCGCCGGTCGCCGATGACCACCGCCTGGCTGATGCCGTCGATCTGCTTGAGGAGGCCCTCGATCTTGGCCGGGGCGATATTCTTGCCGCCGGCGGTGATGATGATCTCCTTTTTGCGCCCGGTGATCCGCAGGAAGCCCTCGTCGTCGAATTCGCCCAGGTCGCCCGAGTGCAGCCAGCCGTCGACGAGGGTCTCGGCGGTGGCCTCGGGCTGCTTATAGTAGCCTTTGAAGACGTTGCGGCCCTTGACCAGGATCTCGCCGTCGTCGGCGATCTTGACCTCGACGTCCGGGATCGGGATGCCGACGGTGCCAAGTTTGGTTTGGCCGGGCTGGGGCCGGTTGGCGGTGGTCGGGCCGGTGTCCTCGGACTGGCCGTAGATCTCGAGGATGGTGATGTCGAAGGACATGAAGAATTCGAGCACGTCCAGGCCGATGGGAGCCGCGGCGCTGATGGCGATGCGCAGCCGGTCGAAGCCCAGCCGCTCTTTGAGCTTGGAGAAGACCAGCTTATTGGCCAGCCCATGCTTGATCTTCATGCCGCCGCGCAGCTCGCCGGTCTGCATCTTCTGGTAGCCGCCGTCCACGCCCACGCCTCGCGCCCAGTCGACCAGCTTCGCCTTGAGGCCAGTGGCCTCGGCGAGGCCGTTCTCCAGGGCGGTCTTGAACTTCTCCCACACGCGCGGCACGCCGAAGAAGACGGTCGGCCGGGCCACCTCGATGGTCTCTTTGACCTTGGAGATGTCGTCGGTATACCAGATCGGATAGCCGAAGGTCGCCGCCAGGTGGATGGTGAACATCTGCTCGGCGATATGCGACAGCGGCAGGTAGCTGACCATGCAGTCGTCGGGACGCATGCCCCCGACGATCTCCTGGGCGGCGCCGGCGGTGAACGCCAGGTTGTCGTGGGTGAGCATGACCCCTTTGGGCTTGGAGGTCGTGCCGCTGGTGTAGATCATCGTGGCGACTTCATCGACCTCGATCGCTTCGATGCGCTCGTCGACCGCGTCGAGGTGGTCGTTACCGGTCTCCAAAAAGTCGTCGAAGGAGACCACCGAGTCGTCGTCGACCTGGTCGGCGTCCCTGATCATGATCAGGTGGGCGAGTTCGGGCATCTCGTCGCGCTTTTTGTCGACCTTCTCCCACTGCTCCTTGTCCTCGAGCACGATCACCGGCGCCTCGCTATGCTCGGCGATATAGGCGACCTCGCCCGGCGAGCTGGTCTGGTAGATACCCACCGGCACGCAACGCGCCATCATCGCGCCGACGTCGGCGATGACCCACTCCGGGCAGTTATTGCCGATGATGTTGATATTGCGGCCGGGTTCGATACCGAGTTCGATGAGCGCCCCGGCGAATTGGCGGCATTTTTTGCCGTAATTCGCCCAGTTGATATACTTCCACTTGCCGTCGCGATTGGCCCATGCGGCGGGTTTCCCGGCGTTTTGCTCGGCGTTGTTCAGAAAGCGGTCGACGATCGTATCTCTGGCCACTGTGGGTCTCCTAGAGCGTGTGTTGGTGTTGTAGCGAGGCCATACTTTTACGTCACAGAGGCCTTGTTCGTAAAGCAAAACCGCGTTGAGTCGTGTTTAATGCCGTAATAAGCGCAATGATCAGTCGATCAACGGGGCCAACCCGTACTCTTGGATGAGCAGGCGGCGGCGCCGGGCGGCGAGGTGTTCTTGGCGAGCCTCGGGGCTCATGATCGCCAGATCGGCACGGTTTTGCTCACTGATGGCGTCCTCGATGCGGTCTTGCTCGGCGCGGTCGAGCGCCCGAAAATACGCGTCGACCAGCGCATCCTCGATGGCAGCGAGCTCGGCGAAGGGGTCGTCGACGCCCGAGGCCTCGACCAACTCGCGCACCTTGCGCCATGCCTTTCGGTACACCTGTCGGCGGCGCTCGTCGTCGCATTGGCGGCCGGCGCGCTCGATATTGGACAGCGCCTCGTCGAAGAGATTGCCGGTGCCGTCGTCGGCTTGTTCGATGTACTCGCTTTGTTCGACCTGTTCGGGGGGGGACTGCTCGGCCTTGCCGGCACCGGCATGCCCGCCGGTGGACCGCTCCCGGGCGCTCTCGATCTGAGCTTCCACCCACGCCCGACACGCGAAGATATCGCGCGGCGGATCCTCGTCGGGCATACTCGCCACTGCCTCCTCGATGCCCAAACACACCATCTTCGTGGTCGCCCCCTCGGCGCGCCACCGGCTCAACGCCTCGAGATCCCGGCCCGTGAACATGATCCCGCGGCCGGTCACCTCCAGAAAGAACATCTGGATGGTTTCGAAGTAGCCGAGATTTTGTGGCGCGTGGCTCATAATGCACAGCTTGATAGAAACTTTCGAGTGCCCGGGGCCCCCCATCCGCCCTCCGCTTCGCTTCGGGCACCTTCCCCCGGGGGAAGGGTTGTCCCTGCGTAAAGCAACCAATGTGGTTCTCGCTGAAGCATCCCTTCCCCCGGGGGAAGGTGCCGAGCGCGTTGTTTTGCGCGAGGCGGATGGGGGGCCCCGCGAAGCAGTCAATTCTCATCATGCACTTCTAAAATACGTCCGATTCAGCATCAACCAACCCGCCCAAACCTCAAGCCTGCATCTCCCGTAATCGTTCCGCGAGTCGCGTATACCGATGCTGCGATCGGTCGTTCTTCACCGCGATTCCCACCGCCTTTTCGCTGCCGACGATGATGACCAACTCCCGGGCGCGGGTGACCGCCGTGTACAGCAGATTTCGCTGCAGCATGACGTAGTGCTGAGTGAGCATGGGCAGGACGACGGCCGGGTATTCGCTGCCCTGGCTTTTGTGGACGGTGATGGCGTAGGCGAGGACGAGCTCGTCGAGGTCGGTGAAGCCGTAGGTGACGCGGCGGCCGTCGAAGTCGACCCGGACGATGTCCTTGTCGCGGTCGATCAGGGCGATCTGGCCGATGTCGCCGTTGAAGACGTCGAGCTCGTAGTTGTTACGGACCTGCATGACCTTGTCGCCGCGTTTATAGCGGCGGCTGCCGCGCTCGAGGGGCTCGGCCCCGGGGTTGAAGGCGCCCTGCAGCCGCTCGTTGAGCTGCGAGCAGCCGACCTCGCCGCGGTGCATGGGCGACAAGATCTGGACCTCGCTGATCGGGTCGTAGCCGAACGCGTCGGGGATGCGCTCGGTGACGAGCTGCAGGATTTTGTCCTGCGCTTCGGGCGGGCTATCGGCAGAGATGGTGTAGAAGTCGACCAGCTCCCCGGCGCTCCGGGGCGGGGCGACGGGCATCTGGCCGGAGTTGATGCGGTGGGCGTTGGTGATGATCGTCGACTGCTCGGCCTGTCGGAAGACTTCGGTCAGGCGCACGATCTCGACGGTGCCGCTGTCGATGATATCGCCGAGCACGTTGCCCGGCCCGACGCTGGGGAGTTGGTCGACGTCGCCCACCAGCAACAGCGCGGTGCTCTCGGGCAGGGCGCGCACGATGGCATGGAGCAGATACGTGTCGACCATCGACGCCTCGTCGACGACCAGCAGGTCGACGTCGAGCTTACGCTCCTCGTTATATTTGAAGCCGCCTTCGGCCGGCGTGAATTCGAGCAGCCTGTGGACCGTCGAGGCGTCGCGGCCGGTCGCCTCGCTCATGCGCTTGGCGGCGCGGCCGGTGGGGGCGGCCAGCGCCACGCGTCGGTCGAGCTGCTCGGCCATGCGGACCACCGCGCGGATGATCGTCGTCTTGCCGGTGCCCGGCCCTCCGGTGACCACCACCGCCTTGTGGCGGAACACGGCCAGGGCGGCCTTGCGCTGGGCGTCGGCCAGGCCCACGCCCATCTTTTGCTCGATTTTGGCGAGCTTGTCGTCGAGCTTTGAGAAGGTCAGCCAGCTCTCGGCGCGCACCAATTGGCCCAGGTGGCGCGCGGCGCCGAGTTCGGCGCGGTAGGCGGGCGCGCGAAACACCGCCGGCGACGAGCGCTCGCCATATTGCTCGTCAGCAAGCGGCTCGATGACGGCCTTGTCGTCGTGGACCAGCGACTCGACGGCCCCGCCGAGCATATCGCCGGGGACCTCCAAGAGCTCCACCGCGCGCCGCTTGAGCTCGTCGAGCGGCAAGTACATATGCCCCTCGGAGTGGGACTGGCGCAGGCAGTACAGCAGACCGGCGCGGAGCCGAGCCAGCGAGTCGCGCACGAGGCCGGCTTTGAGGGCGATGGCGTCGGCGGTGCGGAAGCCGATGCCGTAGATATCTTCGGCGAGCCGGTAGGGGTTCTCGCGCACGACCTGCACGGAACGGTCGCCGTAATGCTTCCAGATTTTGACCGCGAAAGTCGGCGAGACCCCCTGCGATTGTAAAAAGACCATGATCGAGCGGACCTGGCGCTGCTCTCGCCAGGCGCTCATGATCCGCCCGCCGCGCACCTTGCCGATGCCCTCGACCTCGGTGATCCGCTCGGGCTGGTCGTCGAGCAGGTCGAGGGTGTCTTCGCCGAAGTGGTCGACGATACGCTCGGCGAGCACCGGGCCGATGCCCTCGACAAAGCCGCTGGATAGGTATTTCTCGATGCCCTCGCGGGTCGTCGGAGGCACCGGGCGGATCGCCTCGATGGCAAATTGGCGCCCGTAGCGCCGGTCGCGCTGCCAACGGCCGTCGACCTCGACGGTCTCGCCGGGGCGCGCCGACAGGATATTGCCCACGATGGTGACCTTGCGCCCCGAGGTCATTTCGAGCTCACAGACGGCAAATTCACCGTTGTCGCTCTCGAAACGGATGCGGCTCAGCTCGCCCTTGATCATCTCAGTGGCGTCGGGCGGCTTGGCGCTGGTTTGGCTCGACCGGTTCATAGGACCATCGTAGCACCGAGATCGGCTGCGGTTAAGACGCTATGAGCGTTCCGGGAATCCGCGATGCATGAATCGCGTTACATACAAGACTATACTTAAGATGAACGCCTGCTATACATACGGGCGCTCTCATAAATTGAAGCGAGACCAGGTCGAGGGCCGCAACCACGGTGGTCGGAGCGTACCGCTTCGCCCGTCCGGGCCGTCGACCGACCAGGAGGATGAACCATGGCGTCGGCGTGGGCGTTAATCGAGGACGATGGACAACTCTTATTTGTCAGACGTGCGCTCGATTTGGGGCGCGGCGGCCAGTGGTGCCCTCCCGGCGGTACGATGTGGCAGGACGAATGGCCGGAGGTCGCCTGTGTACGCGAGGCGTTCGAGGAGACCGGACTGCGGGTCACCGTCGAGCAGCCGATCGCGAAGTTCGAGTCCGCCTGGTACTTTTTGTGTTCTCTCAATGGCGAGCGATCGTCGATGTCACTGCGCGCCCGCGAGTGCATCGACGCGCGATGGATACGGCCCAAGGAGCTGCTGCGGCTGGGCACGGTCATGGACCTGAGGCGCATCATCCCGCTGTTGTCGCTGTCGGGGTTCCGGCCCCCCCAGATGCCCGGCGGGTTAGACCCGGCGGTGCCCGAGCAGCTGTTCTAAATACGAATACGCCATACGCAGCCGGCGCAAATTTGACTTTCCCGCACACTCTCAATTATTGCTACCTGCGTCCGGGGTGTTCTTCCTATCTAGATGGTTTCTACTCGATAAGCTGTGCGGGATTCGATGGAGCTCGATCGAAAGTGGTGGTTGCTGCTTCTTGCGGTGATCTTGTTGGGTGTCGGGTTGCGGTCGACGAACTTCACCGAGCCCGAGATCCTCGACTTCCATGCCTGGCGTCAGGCCGATACCGCGGCGTTTACGAACGGCTATCTCACCGAGACGCTCAATCCGTTCGATCCCTCCATTGACCGCTATCCCTGCACGCATAAAGACGAGCCCTTTGGGCGGGTCGAGGCGGAGTTTCCGGTCGTCGCCTGGCTGGCGGCGGTGCCCCTGGCGGCCTTGCAGATCGAGCATCCGCCAGCGCCCTATCTGCGGGCGGTGTCGCTGCTATTTTTCGCCCTGACCTGTCTCTATCTCTTCTTGCTCGTCTTGCGGTTGGGAGGTGAGGAGCCCGAGGCGTTGATGGGCGTGCTGGCGTTTTCCGTGCTGCCGCTGTCCATCTTTTTTACCCGCACGATACAGCCCGACGGGCCCGCATTATTTTTTAGTGTCGGTTTTTTATATCACCTTTTGGTCTGGCTCGAGGACGGCCATCTTCGAGACGGCGTCGCCAGCGCGGTATTGTGTTCGCTGGTGCTGCTGATCAAAATCTCCAACGGCTTTTTATTCTTCCCGGCCGTCTACCTCTTCATCTCCCGCAAGGGTTTGCTCGGCTCGCTGAAGACGCCCAAATATTGGGTTTGGGGCGTGCTCATCCTGGTGACGGTCGCGCTGTGGTATTGGCACGCGCGCCAATTTGCGTGGAGCTTCGGAATCTGGGGAGATCGGGGCGCGAGCAAATTCACCTCGATGGGCATCTTCACCAATCCGGGCACGTGGCGATGGCTCACCGAGCGGGTGATATTCGATATTCTGACCTGGGCCGGCGTGATCTTGGCGGTCGTGGGGCTTAGCCAGTTCAGAAAGCGCGAGTTGATTCGATTCGCCGCCGTGTGGGCGGCCGCCGTGGTCTTCTTCGTGGTGATGACGCTGCCGGGCAATAAGCGGCATATCTACTACCAACTGCCCATCGTGCTCCCGGCCGCGCTGCTCATCGGCCCCGCCATCTACGCGATGTGGCGCGCCAAATGGGCCGGTCGCCTCGCCCTGGCGGGACTCTTGGTCGTCCATGTGCTCATCAGCTATCATATTCTGCACGCGCCGAAGAAGAAGGACTGGCAGAACGGATATTTTCAAGACGACGTCTCGGCCAAGATCCAAGAGGCGAGCGATTTAGTGGACCGAAACCTCGACGACGGCGAGCGCCTGGTCAGCTCCACGAGGCACCCGGCGTTCTTTTATAACGCTCGTCATCGCGGCTGGTTCATCTCATACCGTCGTCCAGAACAGATGCTCGCCTGTGCTGACGAGCGCTCGCCCTATATCCTGTTGCCCAAGTCTGCGCGCAAGGGTTTCGAGCGCGCGAATAAAGAACAGGCTGAAAAGGGCAAGAGGTGTTTCGAGGTCGAGACAACGAAGCATTGGGCGCTATTAGAATGCAGCAACTCGGCAGTGGTCGAATAAGTAGACGCCGGTCCCACCAGCCTCATCGCGCCCATTCTTCGCCGAAATTGCGCACGTACTCCCAGATCGCTGCGCGCGCCGGTCGGTGTTCGCGAATATTCGACACCCCCCGACACGTTTTTATGATTGTGGTAGGTGAACCACCGTCAACAGTGCTCGATGAACTGAGAGACCGTTATGCAATATCAAATGGCCTGGCCCCCGTTCACCAAGAACATCAAGATCTCCATCATTGGCCTGGTGGCGCTCTTTTTGGTCACCGTCTTTGCGCTGCCGGTTCATGACTTCGCGCAAGAGTATCTGTGGTTGTCCAAAGACCAGGTATTCGAGCAGGGATATGTGTGGACACTGCTGAGCTACGCGTTGTTCCACGCCGACTTCAACCACATACTCTTCAACGGGCTGGCGCTGTGGATCTTCGGCGGCTATCTCGACCAGCGTTGGACGACCAAGACGTTCTGGACGGTCAGCATCTTGAGCGCGCTGGGCGGCGGCATCGCGGTGGTCCTGAGCCAGCTCGTCTTCGGAGGGAGCGTGCCCACGCTGGGCTATTCGGGCGCGGTCATGGGCCTGGTCGGCGCGTATTGCTGGTACCACTGGGACCGCAGGCTCAACTTCTTCTTCATCCCGATGACCGGCAAGACGCTGCTGCTATTCTTTATCGTGCTGGACATTTTCTTCGTGGTCGTCGCCCGCGAGCCGATCAGCATCGCCGGCCACCTCGGCGGCATGGCCACTGGCCTGCTATTGGTGACCGACTTTTGGCGGCCCCGCCGCATCAAGCAGTGGTGGCGACGGCGCTCGATGAAGAAGAAATTCCGCGACGCCTCACGCGAAGTCGACCGCAAGCGAAACGGCAAGTGGATCAACTAAACGAGCATCTGAGCTTGATTGCACTGCCTCCCGTTCCTACACTGCGCCAAATATCCTGTAGACGACCCTAACTTTCGCAGCGGAAGATAAAGATGGACGACAAAAAGATGGAGATCACGCGTGAATTTGTAGAGCGGATGCCCAAGACCGACCTGCATGTGCACTTGGACGGCAGCCTGCGCCTGGAGACGATCCTCGAGCTCGCCGAAGAGCAGGGCGTCGAACTCCCCAACGGAGCCGACACCCCCGAGAAGCTCGCCAAAGAGATTCATATGGGCGAGGTCTGCAAGGACCTGACCGATTATCTCAAGGCCTTCGACGTCACCCTCAGCGTGCTGCAGACCGAAGAGGCGATCTACCGCGCCGCCTTCGAGCTGGGCGAGGACGCCGCCAAGGAAAACGTCAAATATATGGAGGTGCGCTACTCGCCTCTGCTGCACACCCAGCAGGGCCTGTCGTTCCCGGTGATCGTCGAGGCGGTCGGCGAGGGCCTGCGCGAGGCCAAGCGCCGCTACGGACTGATGAGCGGCCAGATCATCTGCGGCATCCGCCACATCACGCCCGAGTCGTCGCTGCGGCTGGCCGAGCTGTGCGTGGCTTTCAAAAATAAGGGTGTCGTCGGCTTCGACCTGGCCGGCGCCGAGGCCAACAACCCGCCCAAAGACCACCGCGACGCGTTTTATCTGATTCGCAACAACAACGTGAATCTGACCATCCACGCCGGCGAGGCCTACGGCCCCGAGAGCGTCCACCAAGCCATCCACATGTGCGGCGCCCACCGCATCGGCCACGGCGTGCGCCTTCGCGAGGACGGCGACCTGCTCAACTACGTCAACGACCACCGCATCGCGCTGGAGATGTGCCCGACGAGCAACGTCCAGACCCGCGCGGCGGATAGCTTCGAGAGCCACCCGCTGCCGTTTTACCTTTCCTACGGGCTGCGCGTGACTATCAATACCGATAACCGGCTCGTGACCGATACGACGATGACCGAGGAGTTCTGGCGCTGCGTCGAGCATTACGACTTCAATATCGGCGACTTGCGCAAGCTGATGATCAACGGCTTCAAGTCCAGCTTCATGCCGTACCGCAAAAAGCGCACGGTCACCGCGCGCACATGCGCCGAATTCGACAAGCTGGTCGCCGAATTCGAGGAGCGCCAGGGCGCCAAGGCCATCCACAACCCGCGCGTCGCCCAGGAAGTCGCCGTCCAGAAGGCATCGGCCGACGCCACCACCCCGCACGTCGAACTCGATCCGTACTCGGGCCGCAGCGGGCTGCGCCCCGAGCACGCCGAATACGACCTGGCGGCAGCCTCGAGCATCGCCGAAGAAGTCGTCGAGACGGCCGAAGAAGACGAAAAAGCATCTTAACGACGGGTTCAACGCGGAGGTCGCAGAGGTCGCTGAGATTTAGAAATAATTTTTCTTTTCTCTGCGGCCTCTGCGACCTCTGCGTTGCATAGTTTTTAGCTTTCGAATTGGCTACCACTTCGAATAGGCAAGCAAATGACTGACGAGATTGATTTTCAAGCTGTCGTCATGGCCGCCGGCAAGGGCACGCGGCTCAACTCCGATCGGCCCAAGGTGCTCCACGAGGTCCTCGGCAAGCCGATGATCGGCTACGCGGTGGGCGCGGCGCTGGACGCCGGCGCCGAGCGTGTCGTGGTCGTGCTCGGCCACGGCCGCGACGAGGTCCGCGCCTGGCTCGACGAGCATCTGGACCGCGAGCGCATCCGCTACGTCATCCAGGAAGAGCAGCTCGGCACCGCGCACGCGGTGTGGGCGGCGCGCGAATACTTCGATGACTCGCCCGAGTACACCGCAATTATCTCGGGCGACGTGCCCAATATGGACGCGCAAACCCTCGGCGACTTCGTCACCAAGACCGGGCACTCCTCGTACCCGCTGGGGATGATGACCGCCGTGCTCGACGACCCGGCCCAATACGGTCGCGTGCTGCGCGACGCCGCCGGCGACGTCACCGGCGTCATCGAATATAAAGACGCCACCGAAGAGCAACGCCAGGTCAGTGAGATCAACGCCGGCTTCTACGCGGTGGAGACCGAATTCCTGTCGCGCTATCTCTCCGAGATCTGCGAGGGCCCGGCCGACAACGCCCAGAACGAATATTATCTGACCGACCTCATCGCCATCGCCGCCGACAAGGCCGGCGTGCTCGGCGACATCGTCGACGAGCTCGGCCTCATCCAAGGAGTCAACACCCGCCAGGACCTGGCTGCGGCCACCCATTTCGCCCAGATGCGCATCAACCGCCGCTGGATGGACGAGGGCGTCACCTTCATCGACCCCCATACCACCTATATCGAGCCCGAGGTCCGGCTCGCCCCGGATGTCGAACTCTTCCCGGGCGTCCACCTGCGCGGCAAGACGCGCATCGGCGAGGGCACTATCATCGAGAACGGCTCGGTGATCACCGACAGCGAGCTCGCCGCAGGCGTCCACATCAAAGCCAACTGCTATCTGACGCTCGCCCGCGTCGACAGCGGCACCGCCGTCGGCCCGTTCGCCCACCTGCGCCCCGGCGCCGACGTCGGCAAGGACTGCAAGGTCGGCAACTTCGTCGAGGTCAAAAAAGCGCGCCTCGAAGACGGCGTCAAAGCTGGCCACCTGACGTATTTGGGCGACGCCCACATCGGCCAAGGCACCAACGTCGGCGCCGGCACCATCACCTGCAACTACGACGGCGAAAACAAGCACCTCACCGAGATCGGCGAGGGCACCTTCATCGGCTCGAATACCGCGCTGGTTGCGCCGGTCAAGCTAGGCAAAAAGGTCTATATCGGCGCCGGCAGCGTCGTCACCGACGACGTGCCTGACGAGTCACTGGCCGTCGCGCGCGGACGGCAGCGAAACATCGATGGCTGGGTGCGGGACAAAGAGGCGGGTGAGGACGAGTAAAACCCTCTCCACCCGTAGCAAAGCGAAGGGAAGGCACGGTCGAGCCGCATAAAAGAGGGTCAAGGAGAGGCAAAGATGGAGGTCAGATGGCCAGCCAATTAGTCGATCGAGCGATGTATATTGTGGAGCCAACTAGCGATCCAGCGCCAGTTCTGTTTTCTATTTCCCATCCAGAACGGCTTAGCGACGGAAAGTTCGAAGTCAGCTTCGGTGTGAAGCCTCATGAAGCTCCGGTCGTGGAGAGATCCGCCTGGGGGGCTGATGGGTGGCAAGCCCTCATGGGTGCGAGGTTCATGATGAAGGCTCTCTTGGAAGAGAAGTTCGGGAAAGACGCGGTCCTTTTCTATTCGGCCGAAGATGCCACGGACGGTACTGGCGGCGTCTCGATAGAGCAGCTTTTTACGACGGGTTGAGCTGTCTGTCGGAGCAGCCCTTAAATCGTCGTTTGCGCCGCTGTTCAGGTTTATGCGGGCTGACCGTGCGCCCTAAATAGAGGATCTTGCAGCAACCGAGCATCTTCTGTCGGCGAGCTGCCCACACGTCAAAATGATCTGTAGGCAGCTCGCCTTCTTTTGTCTCGGTTCGAGAGCAACCGCCAGTTCCGCTACAATGAAACGCGATGTGTTCACTTCGACGGTTGCTGGCGGGGCAAGGATGCAAAAGATCGGAAGCCGAACCGCGTGGCTCTCCGCGTTACCTGTGGCGCTGGCCTTCTTAGCGTCGTGTTACTCCTTTCCGGAACCCACCGCACAGCCCAACCTGAAGGCCGGCCTTTCCGCAGGCTTCGCGGGGGCGGGAAACGAACTCGAGGTGCGCGGCTATGCAGAGGAAGAACTCCCGTCCAGGGGCTCCAGGGGACTCGACATGGCGTTGACCCCCGGTGGCTTCGTCCACTTTGAAGTGCCAGCCTCCCCCAATATATCGAGCGGCGCACGCGTCTACTACGGCAGCTTCATCACGCAGCGACGTGCTGCACAGGGTTGGAGTCGTAATCATCTTGTTGCTGGTGAGCTCGTCTACAGATTCCACACGGAGTTCATTGGACCAATTGATGACATTTATCTCTTGCCGTCCTTTGGCTTCGTCATTCCGTTTCCTTCGGAGGAATGGAAAGCATCGAGTGGTATCGATGGCCCTGGTGGAGGGTTGACGATGGGCCTCCTGGTGGGCGGCGAACATGTCTTCGACAACGGGCTTGGCCTCTTCTCCGAAGCGGGGATCGTAGGGCGCGGGGTGGTTTTCCCGCACGAGGACGATACGGACGATACGCCCGTACGTGTAAACGGGAGCTTCTATCAATTCACAGTGAATGTGGGCGTGTCGTACTTTTTTCTCTGAGTAGCGACACGCAAGTGGGCGCCTCGATCGCTGTAAGGCAACCGTGCCACGCTAAAAAACGCGCGGGGAGGGAATAGCCCCACCATCACTTCGTCCCACTCGCCGATTGGTTCGGATCCCACAGGACCTCGTCGGCGCCCTTGCCTTTGACGGCCGCGTAGCGGCTCCACACGAAGAACGCGTCGCTGAGCCGGTTGAGGTAGGCGATGGCCATGTCGTCGGCCTCGTCGCCGAGCTCGACGGCGCGGCGCTCGGCGCGGCGGCAGACGGTGCGGGCGAGGTGGAGCTCGGCGTTGAGTCGGGAGCCGCCGGGCAGCACAAACGAGCGCAGCGCCGGCAGCTCCTCGTTCATCTCGTCGATGCTCGCTTCGAGCGCCTCGACGTCTTCTTCGCCCACCCGCGGCATCTTCTCGCCGACATCTTCGGGCAGGGTCGCCAGAATACTTCCCAGGTTGAATAGCTCGTGCTGGACGCGCAAAAGCGTGCGGCCCAGCTCGTCGAAGTCGGCGTTGTCGCCGTGCTCGTCGAGCAACGTCTGGCGGCAGGCGCCGACGATGGCGTTGAGCTCGTCGACGGTGCCGTAGGCGTCGAGGCGCGCCGAGTCTTTCGGGACGCGCTGGCCGCCGACGAGGCTGGTTTGGCCCTTGTCGCCTTTGCGGGTGTAGACGCGATTGATGGCGAGGTTGGGATCTTCGAATTTTTTGTCGTCGGTCATCGGATGCCTCTCAATGGACTGACGGCATCTTGCCGTCAGAAAAAAGTAAAATTCTTTCTCTTTTTTTCTCTGACACCGAGACGGTGTCAGTCCAATTCTACTTCGCGCCCACGCCGAGCTCCGCCATGAGGAAGGCGTATTGGTCGGTGTACTTCTGCACATATTTTTTGACCATATTACCACCCCCATGGCCCGCATCACGCTCGATACGCATGATCACCGGCTCCGGCGACGCGTTCGCATGCTGTAGCGCGGCGGTCATCTTGCGCGCATGCATCGGGTCGACGCGGTCGTCGCTGTCGGCCGAGAGCATCAGGAAGGCCGGGTAATCGGTGTCCTGCTCGATATTGTGGTACGGCGAATAATCGTGCAGATAGCCGAAGTGCTCTTCGTTGTCCGGGTTGCCGTATTCGTGGACCCACGTCTTGCCGCTGCCGAATTTGTGGTAGCGGACCATGTCCAGAAGCGGCACCGCGCACAGCACGGCGCTGAAAAGATCCGGGCGTTGGGTGGTGGCCGCGCCGACGAGTAGGCCGCCGTTGGAGCCGCCGGAGATGGCGAGCTTGTCGGGGCTTGTGTAGCCCTCGTCGGTCAAATATTCGGCGGCGGCGATGAAGTCGTCGAAGGTATTTTGCTTGTTGGCGAGCATACCGTCTTTGTGCCACTCCTCGCCGTACTCGCCGCCGCCTCGCAGGTTGGGGACGGCGTAGCCGCCGCCGGCCTCGAGCCAGGGGTAGATGCTCGAGCGGAAGTAGGGGCGCATATTGATATTGAAGCCGCCGTAGCCGTACAGCAAAAAGGGCGTGGAGCCGTCGAGCTCGATGTCTTTTCTGTGGACGACGAACATCGAGACTTTGGTGCCGTCTTTGGACTCGTACCAGACCTGGTCGACGGTATACGGCGAGGCGTCGATGGGGACGTCGACCGAGTTCCACAGCTCGGATTCGCCGGTGGAGATGCTCGTCTTGTAGATCTGGCGCGGCGTCGTGAAAGACATGAACGTGTAGTAGGCCTCGTCGCGGTCCGGGTCGCCGGTCATCCCGAAGGTCGCGCCGATGCCGGGCAGTTCGATCTCGCGCACCGGCTCACCGTCGAGGGTGCGCACTTCCATGCCGCTGTGGGCGTTCTCCATATAGGTGAGCACCAGGTGCCCGCCGCGAATTTGGACCTTGTCGAGCACGCGCTCGTCGGATTCGGCGACGATCTCCTGCCAATTTTCGCGCGCCGGATCCTCGGCGGAGACCTTCATCAGACGCGAGTTGGGGGCGTCTTCGTCGGTGAAGATGTAGAAGTCGTCCTCCCACACGTGGACCGAGTAGCTGTGGTCGGTGCCGCTGACGAGCGTCTGCCAGTCTGCTTTGCCTTTCTCGGGGTCGTCCTGCTCGAGGTCGCGGTAGTAGACGTCGGCGCGGTCCCAACCGTGGAAGACGTACGCCAGCAGCCAGCGGCCGTCGCGCGACAGATCCACGCGCAAAAATGATCGTGCGTCGCCGGTCTTCTCGTGGACGACGGGGTCGTTGGCCGGGTCGGTGCCGAGTTCGTGGTAGCGGATCTCGGCGTGGCCGGGCCGCTCGTCGGTCGGGATATCCGGGTCGGTGGGCAGATAGGTATAATAAAAGCCGGTATTGTCGGGCGTCCACGACGGCCAGGCGTATTTGGCACCCTCGATGACGTCGGTCTCGCTGACCTCGCCGGTGTCGACTTCCATGACGTAGAGCGTCGCCTCGTCGGCATTATTCTCCTTGAGCTTATAGGCGACCTTCTTGCCGTCCCAGGTCACGAAGATGCCGCCGATGGAGATATTCGACTCGCCGCCCATCTCGTTCGGGTCGAGCAGGACCTGCTCCTCGCCGTCGGCGCCTTCTTTCCAATAATAGACCTCCTTTTCCTTGTCCGCGTGCTGCCGCTCGTAGAAGAAGCGCCCCCCGCGCACCGTCGGCGCGCGCAACTCGTCGACATAGAACAGCTCGCGAAAGCGCTCGCTGAGCGCGTCGCGGTTGGGCAGGCCGGCCAGATAGTCGCGCGCCAGGTCGTCCTGGGCGTCCATCCACTCCTGGACCTCGTCGTCCTCGACATCCTCGAGCCACCGATACGGATCGCTGACCGTGCGCCCGAAGATCTCCTCGACGATGTCGTCGCGACGCGTCTCGGGATAGTCCAGGCCGGTGCTCTGCTTGGCGGCGGGCTCGTCGTCCTTGTCAGGAGCGGTCGACTGGGAGGTCGAGCAGGCTGTGAGGCCGGTGACGAGCAGCAGGGCCGAGATGATGTAGGCGATGGATTTCATGGCGTTTCTTGGTGTTGGGACGGGCCAATTGGACGTGGTGAGAAATAGTGGAGATGGGGTGGGATGTCTACACACGCCGAGCCCCAACAAGCGCAAACTCTACTATGACCAACCCCAAATCGTAGTTTGCGACGTCGCCGTTTGACGTCGCCATAAATAGAAGATGCTCGGTTCCTCTGAGATCCTCTATTTAGGGCGCCTGAACAGCGGCGCGAACTACAATTTGGGTTAGTTCTTAGCGGCTTTTCGGGTTGTTGTGGGGCCTTAAATACCCTCAAAATCCCAAATCCACCCGCCCCAAAGCATTCGAGATCGTCATGATAAAATAAGCCCGCGGCCCCTCGTCGGTCTCGACGATCTGCACGTCCTGGGGCATCTCCAGATAGGTATCGGTGACGCCCAGCTCGATTGGCCCGGCCAAAACCCGGTCGCAGCGCGTGTCGAGCAGGTACATGGCGTCCTGGTTGAGCGCGGTGACGTAGAGCACGCCGCGCTCGTCTATCGTGGCGCTGTGGGTGGTGTCGCCGTCGGATTCGTAGAGGACGATGGGGTCGTCGGTGCCGCGCGCCCAGCGGCGCTCGTGGAGGTCGAATTTGAAGACTACCGGCGCGGTGATGCTCGGCAGGTAGAGCCAGCGGCCGTCGGAGCTGACGACCGGCTTGCCGGGGGCGCCCATGCGTGGGTCGTCGGTATTCTCGAGGGGGAATGCCTCGCGCTCGGGCTCGACGGGGTCGTCGGTCTCTCGCCAGAGCTCGATGCTGGACTCGCCGCGCACGAATGCGCCGTCGTGGGTCACTTCGAGCCGTCCGGTGTTGACGACGAGTATCGCCGGACCCCGCGGCGTGTCGACCACGCGTACGTACGAAGGGTTGGGGTGAGCGGTGTCGACGCGGCCGAGCACCTCGCGCGTCTGTCGGTCGAGCACGGTCACGAAGCCCTGGCGATAATCAGCTCGTCCGCGGTGGACGGTGTTCGTCACATAGATGCGATCGGTGCTGAGGCCGATGCCCTGAGGATCGTCGAAGACCGGCTCGCCGTTGTCTTGCTCGGTGCCGATCTCGTCGACGATCTCGCCGGTTTCAATATTCGCGACGCTGAGCGAGTTGGCCTGACGGTTGGTCACGTAGGCAAGGCCCTGGTCCTCGTCGACTGCCACATCCCACGGGTTTCGGCCGTTTTGGACGTCGATAAAATACGGCTCGTAGTCGTCTGCCCGCGGCGCGTAGCGGCTGACGGTATTTTCGGTGCTCTCGACCACCCACAGGTGCCCGTCGCCGCCGGCGATGGCGTTGGCGGCGGTGCCGATGGACTGCACGTTGGCGAAGACGGTCGCGGCGGGCGATGCGGGGCCGCCCGGGCAGGCGGCTTGGCCGGCTTCGTAGGTGCGGGTCGGTTCGAGGTCGGCGGGCGGTTCTGTGCAGCTGGAGGTGAGCGCTACGAGACAGACGACAGAGACAACGGCGCCCAGACGGCCAGAGGCCGTGAGTCCCGGGCGCCTATGTCGCTTTTTGGGTGCTTGTCTATTCACGTCGATACCTCACTCGAAGTGCACCACGCCGATGGCGTCGAGATCGAAGCCGACGTTGTCGAAGTCCGCATTGCCCTGGCCCTCGAGATCGCGAATGCGCACAAAGCGCGCACGCTCCACGTCGAGGTCGGCCAGGTCGAAGGCGTCGCCGCCGGTCTGCTCGGGGTCGAGCGGTATGACCTTTTCGGGGTCGTATTGCTTGGTGGGCGTCCAGCCGGCACATCCAGGCCACTGGCCGGGCTCGTCGGTCTCGGTGTCGCATTCGAAGGTGTGCCATGTCTCGCCGTCGGCGCTGACCGACACTTCGCCGAGCTCGGCCCACACATCGGTGGGATCTCCCTGGACCCAAAACGGATTCTCGAAGACCACGAAGTCGGCGCCGGGCCCATCGACGATGGCCGGCCGGTCGAATTCGAGGACGATCTCGCCGCCGTCGCCCAGGCTCACCAACTCCTCGGGCGAGGTCTCGGCGGCGTCGTAACGCGCGCCGCCGGGCGGGCCGAGCACGGCTTCGGGCAGGTGGTCCTGCCCGAAGCCTGCGCCCTCACCAAATTCGGCCGCCACGCTCGAGCGGGCATAGGGGAGCCATCGGCCCTCCTCGTCAGCCCCGCCCGCGTCGCCGCATCCCGGCAGGAATGAGCCTGCCAGGAGCCCGCTCAAGGCCAGCGTCATGCACAGATTATGTGCTCGCATGGTGTGGCTCATTGCGGAGTCAACTTGGTCCAGGCGAAGTCGCCGCAGCCGCCGCTTTCCGGGTCGGTATCGTCGGCGGTCTCGGAGGTGGTTCGGGCCTCCTCGGCGGTGTCGAGGCTGTAGTCGACGGTGCAGTGGTAGAAGACGCCGTCGCCGTCCGGCTCGGTCCACACTTCCTTATTGAACTTCTCGGCGTCGAATTCGGCGTCGGCCGCGTTTTGGGTGATCGCGAAGTTCTCGTCGTTGTCGAATTCGACGACGCTCAGCTCCAAGGCCGGATAATCGGGCGAGTCGGTGATCCATTCATCGGCGGTGATGGTCACTTCGGCGTTGTGATTGGTGTCGTAGACCCCGATCAACTCGAAGGGAGATTCGTCGGCGTCAGGGCCGGCGTCGGACTCGGCATCGGGCCCGGCGTCAGATTCGGCATCGGGCCCGGCGTCAGATTCGGCATCGGGTTCGGCGTCCGGACTTGCGTCAGCGCTGCTGGCATCGGGCGCAGCGTCCGGTCCGGCGTCGGCGGTGTTGTTGTTCTGGGTATTATTGGCGTTGTTGGCGTTGTCTTCGGGGTCGTCGCCGCAGGCAGCGAGCGCGAAGGCCAGGACAAGAACACAAAGCGTGGCGCCCCACCGGCACCGTCCAAATAGATCACGAAATTGCATGGCATACTCCAAATAAAAAACATGGGTTCGGGACGGAGTATGAGAGAGGCACGGAACTTGGTGGACACAGAGGATGTGTCCGTCGAACCCATGCGCCCTGTCGCTTCCGACCCGAAGCGGTTAGATGGCCTCAAAAAATAAACGAGGCAGACTCTAGGCTATGTGGCAACGCGGCAATATCCTGGCTTGCGGGTCGTCCTCGCCCGATGCCTTCCCAGCCTCGCGCCTCGTTCGAAACTCGTCGTTCAGAACGGAGGCCGCGCGGGCCAGTGGCCTCACTCGGGTTCGTCGCCGCTTACAGTTGCGGGGGCAGCGCCGGCATCTCACCGACTTCCTGCTACGTTACAAATTGAGCATTAGCAGCGGGTGGGGCGGGCGTC
>CAYLTX010000040.1:0-46970 GCA_964386725.1 uncultured Bradymonadales bacterium
CCCCGCGAAAGGCTGTCGAAATGAACAGCCACATTTATAGCAACACCTGGAGAAGTCCGAGATGTCGGTAAGTGAGACAACACAACAAGCCGCGAATTGCGCGGTCGACCTCCCCCCCGTGCTCGAAGACGACGAGGAGATTCGCGGGATCGTCGACGGCCGTGTGGTCGTGGCGATGAGCGGCGGCGTCGATAGCTCGGTGGCCGCTGCGCTGCTGGCTGAGGCCGGCTACGACGCGGTGGGCATTACGATGCGCCTGTACGCCACCCCGCAGGAAAATTACTCTAAGAGCTGCTGCTCGCCCGATGATCTCTTCGACGCGCGCACCGTGGCGTCGTCGCTGGATATCCCGTTTTATGTGGCGAATTACCAAGAGGTCTTTCGCGAGCGGGTCATCGAGTACTTCATCAAAGAGTATCGCTACGGACGCACGCCGAATCCGTGCGTGGCGTGCAATAACCATCTTAAATTCGACATCCTCCTGAAGCGCTCACTGGCGTTGGGTTCGAAGTTTTTGGCCACCGGCCACTACGCGCGCATCGACCGTAGCGGCGACCAACCGGTGCTCAGGACCGGTCTCGACAAGACCAAAGACCAGTCGTATTTTCTATTCGGCATCCCGCGCGAGGCGCTGTCGCGGATCATCTTCCCGCTCGGAGGCCTCGAAAAAGACGAGGTGCGCCAGGAGGCTCACCGCCTCGAGCTGGAGACCGCCGACAAGCCCGACAGCCACGAGATCTGTTTTGTGGCCGGCGGCGACTATAAGGACTTCGTCGCCGAGCGGCTCGCCATGGAAGAGACCACGCCCGGCAAGCTGGTCCACGCCAACGGTGAAGTGCTCGGAGAGCACGACGGCATCCACAACTTTACGATCGGGCAGCGCCGCGGATTGGGCATCAGCTATAACGAGCCGCTATACGTCCAGTCGATTCGACCCATCGACGGCACCGTCGTCGTCGGCCCCCAGGGCGGCGTCTACAGCCGCGGCCTGGTCGCCGAGCGGTGCAATTGGCTGTCCTTCGAGCGTCCGGCTGGGCCGATGGAGTGTCAGGTCAAGATTCGCTACCGCAGCGAGGCCGTCCCGGCGCTGGTGACCGTCGGCGCCGACGCCGAGACCGCGTTTGTGGAGTTCGAAGAACCCCAACGCGCGGTCACTCCGGGGCAAGCCGCGGTGTTTTATCGCGGCGACGAAGTGCTCGGCGGCGGTTGGATCGAGGAGGCGCGAAATTAGCACCATGACTGCACAGACTCCGCATAGCGACGGCGCCGACAGCGAAGGCTACGATAGCGAGGTTAGCGAGGTCGATGAGACTAGCGACACGAGCGAGGCCGGAGTGGTCGAGCGTGAACCCGCCGACCTCGACGCGTTCGAGGCCACCATCGGCTACCAATTTTCCGAGCGCGCACTTTTGGTCCGCGCGCTGACCCATCGCTCCTATGCCAACGAGACCGACGAGCCGGTGCGCGACAACCAACGCCTGGAGTTTCTGGGCGATGCCGTGCTGGGATTAGTGGTCGCGAACGAATTGTTTAACCGCGACCGCGAAGTCCAGGAAGGCGCGCTGTCGACGCGGCAGGCCCAGGTGGTCTGTGAGCCCACCCTGGCCGACGCGGCTCGAAGCATCGAGCTCGGTGAGCATCTTCGATTAGGACGCGGCGAGGCGACGACGGGCGGGCGCGACAAGAATAGCCTGCTGGCCGACGCCTATGAGGCGTTGCTGGCCGCCATCTATCTGGACGGCGGATTGGAGGCGGCCCGCGAGGTGATCGTCGATCAATTGGACGAGGCGCTCAGTGAAGTGCGCCGGACCTCGGCGCCGACTGATTTCAAGAGTCGGTTGCAGACGGTCATCCAGCGCGATAGGTCGACCCAGCCCGAGTATCGCATCGTCGATGAGTCGGGCCCGCCGCATGATATGGTTTTTGTGGCCGAGGTCTGCGTCGACGGCGAACCGCTGGGCGCCGGCCGTGGTCGGTCCAAGAAAGTGGCAGAGCAGCACGCTGCCCAAGAAGCACTCGAAACCCTCGGAGTCGATCATCGATCGTTTTGAGGTGTGGCAAACCCGCTCGTCGGTGGCGACGGGCCCCGGGCTTTTTAGACAATAGATTCGAAAGCCCTCTTACCACAGGAGACACACGATGTTTGGTGGTCTAGGAACAACTGAACTGATAGTCATTCTCGTCCTCGCCTTCATGATCTTTGGGGTGGGCAAGCTGCCGCAGGTCGCCAAAATGCTCGGCTCGGGGGTCAATAGCTTCCGCAAAGGGCTCAGCGGCGAGGACGAGGACGAAGACGACGATGGCGAGCCGGACAAAAAGAAGGAGCCGGCGCTTCTCGAAGAGGACAAAACGGCCGAGGCGGCCCCGGCCGACAAGAAGCGCGTGGCCGAACATTCGGAAACCTGGTGAGCATCTAAAACTCTGGTAATACGGCATGCCGATTAGCAGCATGACTGGTTATTCGACGGCTTCTGAGCAGGCTGACGGCTGGCTTGTGTCCGTGGAGGCTCGAAGCGTCAATCACCGCGGCCTGGATACGCGCCTTTCGGTGCCTCGGGAGTGCGCCTGGCTCGAGCCGACGATCGCCGAGTTGGTGCGCGGCCGGCTGCACCGCGGGCGCGTACAGCTATCGGTGACCCTCGATCTGGACGCCGACGCGGACGAGGTTGACGTCAACTATATCGACGAGGCGCGCTTCATGGCCGTATGCCACGAGCTTCGCGAGCTGAGCAATATGACCGCCACCGGCCCGCTGACGCTTGGCGACGCGTTGGAGTTTCGCGACATCTTCGAGAAGAAGACCGTCGCCGAGATCGAAGAGGACAACCCCGCCGTGTTGCGCGCGGTCGAAGCCGCCCTCGACGGGCTCGTCGACAGCCGCAGGCAAGAAGGACGGGGCATCGCCGAGGACCTTCGCGGCCATCTCGACAGCCTCTCAGGACATATCGAGGAGCTCCGCGGGCTTCTGCCCGACGAGGCGCAATCCTTTCGCGGGCGCCTCAAAGAACGCGTCGAGCAGGCCGTCGAAGACTTCGGCGTCGGGGAGATCGACGACGAGAGGCTCGCCCAGGAGCTCGCCTACTATGCCGACAAGAGCGACGTCTCCGAGGAGGTGCAGCGCGCGCTGAGCCACATCGACAAGCTCGCCTCGATCGTCGAAGGTGAGCACACCGAAGACGCGGTCGGAAAGACCATCGACTTTTATCTCCAGGAGCTCATCCGGGAGACCAACACCATGGGCTCAAAGAGTAACTCGGCCCGCGCCACCGACCTGGTCATCGCCATGAAGGCGACCGTCGAGAAGATGCGCGAGCAAGCCGCCAATATCGAATGAGCAGAGCCCTTCTTAGACCGTCTTAGCCAGTCCGTCAGCCCTTTTGCCCAACCCGCTTCGAGTAGTTTTATGAAGAAAGGCGTTCTCTTCATCGTGTGTGGCCCGTCGGGCGTAGGAAAGACCAGCCTGTCCCGCAGGCTGCTCGAGTCGCGCCCGCGGCTGACCATGAGCGTCAGCTACACCACGCGAGCCGCCCGCGAGGGCGAAGTGGACGGCGTCGACTACCATTTCGTCGACGAGCCGACTTTCCTGGAGATGCGCGACTCCGAGCAATTTGCCGAGTGGGCGCGCGTACACGGCAACTTCTACGGCACCCCCGTCGACGGCATCCTCGACGCCTGGAGAGACGACCGCCACGTGCTCTTCGATATCGACTACCAGGGCGCCCGCCAGCTCAAAGAACGCTTCCCCGAGGAGGCCCGCGGCGTGCTGGTCATCCCCCCCGACATGAAGACCCTCGCCGCGCGCCTGCGCGGCCGCGGCACCGACGCCGAAGACACCATCGCCCGCCGCCTCAAAGCCGCCCGCCACGAGCTCGCCCAATTCGAGCTCTACGACTACATCATCGAAAACGACGACTTCGACCGCGCCCTCGACCAACTCGAGGCCATCCACGATGCGTGCACGCATATGATGGTCTTGAAGCGCAATCGGATGATGGAGTTGCTCGGCGAGTAAGCTACGCGCCGAGCAGCAGCCAAATAGCCGTCATTCTTCGCGCATTTCTTGCCGCCTTTTGGATTGTCCGTTACCATTCGGTCAAGAAGTCTGTCTCTGAATGACTTCGGATAGGAGCTGACGGCCTTCGGCACGTGGTGAATCTGGGTGTCGCGTGCGAATGTTGCGTGTAGGTCGTGCGTTAAGATTAAAAGGTACGTGACCGAACCGATGATCGAGTCGGGAACCGCTACTGCAGTCGAGGGTGTTGGCGAATACATGCAGCTTGAAAACCGCCTCAATACAGTGATTAAGAAGATCCGGGCCTATCACCCTGAACCCGATATCGAGATGCTGCGTACAGCGTTTCGATATGCGGCCGAGATGCACCAAGGGCAGACGCGTAAGTCCGGTGAACCCTATATGTCCCACCCGCTCGAGGTGATGGACATCATCGCCGATCTGCGCCTGGACGTGGCCAGCCTGGTCGCAGGTTTGCTGCACGACACCGTGGAGGACTGCGAGACCACCGTCGACGAGCTCCAGGACATGTTTGACGACGACGTCGCCTTCTTGGTCGACGGGGTCACCAAATTGTCGAAATTCCAATTCAACACCCGCGAGGAGCATCAGGCCGAGAATATCCGCAAGATGATCATCGCCATGTCGCGAGACTTGCGGGTCATCTTGTTGAAGCTGGCCGATCGGCTGCACAATATGCGCACCCTGCGCTATATGCCCAGCCACAAGCAGGAGCGCATCGCCCAGGAGACGATGGATATCTACGCCCCGCTGGCTCACCGGCTGGGCATCCATTGGATGAAGACCGAGCTCGAGGATCTGTCGTTTCGCTACCTCTTTCCCGATGCCTACTACGACATCGCCGAGAAGGTCGCCTCCAAGAAGGCCGAGCGCGAGAACTTCATCCGCGAGGTCATCAAGATCCTCGACGAGCTTCTGCGCGAGAACGACATCATCGCCGGGGATATCTACGGGCGCCCCAAGCACTTTTGGAGCATCTTTCGCAAGATGCGCGAGCAGCAAATCGAGTTCGAGCAGGTCTACGACGTGCTCGGATTTCGGGTGATCGTGCCCGAGAAGGCTCATTGTTACGAGGCGTTGGGGCTGGTCCACAACCTGTGGAAGCCCATCCCCGGCCGTTTCAAAGACTATATCGCCATCCCAAAGCCCAACGGCTACCAGTCGCTGCATACCTCGGTCATCGGCCCGTATCAGGAGCGCATCGAGATCCAGATTCGCACCGCCGAGATGCATAAGATCGCCGAGGAGGGCATCGCCGCGCACTGGTTGTATAAAGAGGGCAAGGCGGTGCCCGACAAGGATGACCAGAAATTTTCCTGGCTGCACCGCCTCATGGAAGAGCACCAGGATCTGGAGGACCCGCGCGAATTCATGGCCAACCTGAAGACCGACCTCGAGCAGGACGAGGTCTTCGTGTTCACCCCCAAGGGCAAGGTCATCACCCTGCCCAAGGGCGCGACCGCGGTCGACTTCGCCTACGCCATCCACACCGAGGTCGGCGCTCATTGCGCCGGAGCCAAGGTCAACGGCCAGATCGTGCCGCTTCGCCACCAGCTCAAAAACGGCGATATCGTCGAGATTCTGACCAATAAGAATCAAAAGCCAAACAAGGACTGGCTCGAATTCGTCAAGACGGGCAGGGCGCAGACCAAGATCCGCAAGTCGGTGCGCGAGGAGCAGCGCGAGCGCAGCCGCGAGTTAGGCCGCGAGCTTCTGGACAAGGAGTTCAAAAAATACGGCACCAATATCCGCGCCGTGGAGAAGAAGAACCAGCTCGAGGAGATCGCCGAGAAGTCCAAATTCTCGTCGGTCGAGGAGATGCTCGCCGACGTCGGTTACGGCAAGACTCAGCCGGAGACGGTCGTCGAGAAGCTCTTCCCCGACGAGGAGCGCGAGGCGATCAAAGAGGAGGCCGAGAAGCGCCAAGAATCCAAGATTGGCCAGATCTGGGACAAGATAAAGAGTCGCGGCAAGCCCCAGGCGCCCGGCGTGGTGCTCGACGGCATCGACGACATCATGGTGACCTACGCCAAGTGCTGCAACCCGGTGCCCGGCGACGATATCACCGGCTTTGTCACCCGCGGCCGCGGCCTGTCGGTGCACACCCGCGGCTGCCCGCGGGTCAAGCATATGGAGAAGGCCCGCCAGATCGACGTGCGCTGGGACAGCCAAGCTGCCAGTGACGACTCCTCGGCGCGCCGGCCGGTCAAGATCCGGGTCTATTCGGCTGACAAGCCGGGACTTTTGGCCAATATGAGCCAGTCGTTTTCGGCCGCCGGCGTCAACATCAAGCAGGCCCACTGCCTGACCACCGACGACCAGCGCGCGGTCAACACCTTCGAGGTGCTGGTCAGCAACGTCGACCAGCTCAACCGGGCGATGCGCAATATCGAGAAGATCAAGGGTGTGTATCGGGTTGAACGCGCATAAGGCGCGCGTTGGGTTGAACGCGCATAATGCGCGCGTTGGGTTGGCGCGCTGACTGCGCGCGCCGGTTAAGAGTTTCTTGGTTTCTTGGGTTGGGCGGCTGTGTTTTCTCACCGGGTTGATCAATTTCTGGATTATTTGCGTACCGAGCGGGGTGCTAGTGAGCAGACGCTTAGGGCCTATGGCTCGGATCTGGGGCAGTTGGCCAACTATCTCGAGGAGCACCACGAGCTCGACGATCCGGACCCGGTCGACATCGGGCTGCACCACCTGCGCGGGTTTGTGGCCGCCCGTTTCGACCAGAATAGCGCGTCGTCGATCGCCCGAAAGATCTCGGCGGTGCGCTCGTTTTGGAAGTTCATGGTCAAAAAGGAGTGGGTCGAAGACGACCCCGCCTCGCTCTTGTCCGCCCCGAAAGTCTCCACGCCGCTTCGCAATTATCTGAACGTCGACGAGATCTTTCACCTGCTCGACAACACCGCCCCCGACGATGCGCTCGGGGTGCGCGACCGGGCGATCTGGGAGATCGGCTACGGCTGCGGGTTGCGCGTCTCGGAGATCGTCGGCCTGGACGTGCCCGACGTGAATCTGGAGGAAGGCTGGGTGCGGGTGCTCGGGAAGGGCAATAAGGAGCGCCAGCTCCCGGTCGGCCGCAAAGCCAAGCGCGCCGTCGAGACCTATCTGAGCCGGCGAAGCGAGTTGGTCAGTGGTGAGACGCCAGACAACGCGCTGTTTTTGAACTACCGCGGCGGCCGGTTGAGCACGCGCAGCCTGCGCCGCCGGCTCAAGGAGCATCTCGTTCGGGCCGGCCTCGACACCAGCATCACCCCGCACGGGTTGCGCCACTCCTATGCCACGCATCTGCTCGACTCGGGCGCGGATCTGCGTGGGATTCAAGAGCTTATGGGCCACGAAAACCTGTCGACCACGCAGCGCTATACCCACGTGTCGGTCGACCGCCTCATGGAGGTCTACGACCAGGCGCATCCGCTCGCCAGAAGAAAGGCCGACGAGGAGGATTGACAGCACCGTGGATCCACCTACTAACTTGGGGTCGGCGCTTTGCTCTCGATTTTCGCGCGAGCGTGCGTACTTTCGTGCGGGCTAATCGAGGCCACCACGGCTGCTCTCTGCACGGGCGGCCGGCAAAATAAACGGAATGACGATGTTTGATGCAACGACGATATTGAGCGTGCGCCGCGAGGACGCGGTCGTATTGGCCGGCGACGGCCAAGTGACCATGGGCGAGAAGGTGGTCATGAAGCACACGGCGCGCAAATTGCGCCGGCTGCATGACGGGCGCGTGCTGTGTGGTTTTGC
Organism: uncultured Bradymonadales bacterium; assembly: GCA_964386725.1. Taxonomy (GTDB): domain Bacteria; phylum Myxococcota_A; class Bradymonadia; order Bradymonadales; family Bradymonadaceae; genus CAYLTX01. The sequence goes on from CAYLTX010000040.1 coordinate 7,781, forward strand.
GGGCTCGACGGCCGACGCGATGACGTTGTATGAGAAGCTCGAGGCCAAGCTGAAGAGCTACAACGGCAATCTGACGCGCGCCGCGGTAGAGCTGGCCAAGGAGTGGCGCACCGACAAGATGCTCCGACGCCTCGAGGCGCTGTTGATCGCCGCCGACGTCGAGCAGACGCTGGTCATCAGCGGCACCGGCGACGTCATCGAGCCCGAAGAGGGCGTGGCGGCCATCGGCAGCGGCGGCAGCTACGCGCTGGCGGCGGCGAGAGCGCTGGTCAGGCACACCGATATGAGCGCGCGTGAGGTCGCCGAGGCGGCCATGACGATCGCCTCCGAGATCTGTGTGTTCACCAACGACGAGATCAGCGTCGAAGAGCTATCCGCCGAGGGTTGAGCGATGGCCGGATTCCCTTGGAGTTCACGCCCCCGAATTCCCGCTGCAAGAGATAGATACCCCATGGATTTCGAACGCGACCAAGATCTGACTCCCCGCGAGATCGTCTCGCAACTCGACCGCTATATCGTGGGTCAAAACGATGCCAAGCGCGCCGTGGCCGTCGCGCTCAGAAACCGCTGGCGGCGCCGCCAGGTCGGCGATGAACTGCGCGACGAGATCATGCCCAAGAATATCATCATGATCGGGCCCACCGGCGTGGGTAAGACCGAGATCGCCCGACGGCTCGCGCGCCTGGCGCGCGCGCCGTTTTTAAAGGTCGAGGCATCTAAATTCACCGAGGTGGGCTACGTCGGCCGCGACGTCGAGAGCATGGTCCGTGATTTGCTCGAGCTGGGGATCAACCTGGTCAAGGCCGAGGCCGAAAAGAAGGTCGAGACCCGCGCCCGGGAGGCCGCCGAAGAGCGTATCCTCGACAAGCTCGAGGGACGCATCTCGGCTCGAAAACCCCTCGACGAGAGCGACGAGGAGCGAAAGACGTTCATCGCCGGCACCGACGGGGTGGTCCAGAGCGACGAGGGCCCGCTCGACGAGCGCGAAATCTTGCTCAGGAGGCTGCGCGAGGGCGAGCTCGACGACGAATATGTCGAGGTCGAGGTCACCGACACCCACAATCCGATGGCCGATATGTTCGCCGGCCAACCGGGCATGGAGGATATGGACCTGGGCAACGTGCTCGGAAATATCTTTCCGCAGCGCCAGAAGCGAAAGCGCGCCAAGGTCAAGGAGGCCATGCGCCTGCTGATCAACGAGGAGTCCTCGCGGCTCATCGACATGGACCAGATTGTCAGCGAGGCGCTCAAGCGCACCGAGCAGGGCGGGATCATCTTCTTGGACGAGCTCGATAAGATCGCCGGCCGCGAATCTCAACAGGGCCCCGATGTCTCCCGCGAGGGGGTCCAGCGCGATCTGCTGCCCATCGTGGAGGGCTCGTCGGTGACCACCAAATACGGGGTGGTCAAGACCGACCATATTCTGTTCATCGCCGCCGGCGCCTTTCACGTCTCCAAGCCCTCGGACCTCATCCCGGAGTTGCAGGGCCGGTTTCCGATCCGCGTCGAGCTGAGCAGCCTGACCCAGGACGACTTCCGCCGCATCCTCACCGAGCCCCAAAACAGCCTGACCCGTCAATACGTCGAGCTGCTCAAGCCCGAGGGCCTCGATATTCAATTCTCCGACGACGCGATCATCACCATCGCCGAGATGGCTTTTCGGGTGAATGAGAACCTCGAAAATATCGGGGCGCGCCGGTTGCACACGATTATGGAGCGTGTCTTCGAGGAGTTGGCCTTCGAGGCGCCCGATATGGACAAGGCGACGGTGGACATCACCTCCAGATATGTTCAAGACAAGCTCGAGGGCATCCTCGAGGACGAAGATCTATCCCGATATATCCTGTGAATGACCCATCATCCAAACGCTGGATTCTGAGCCCATGAGCCGTTCGACCGATGATCTCTATGAGGCGGGAGAGCAGCATAACTCCCCGTCGTATGCGCCCGCTCACATGATCCTCGACCACGGCGAGGGGGTGCGCCTTTATGACCGTGACGGAAACGAGTACCTGGACTTTGTCGCCGGCATTGCGGTCAACTGTCTGGGCTACGGCCACCCCAAGCTCACCGAGGCGATCCAGGAGCAGGCTGCCAAGCTGCTGCACGTCTCCAATATGTTCTATACCGCCGAGCAGATCGAGCTGATGGAGGCGCTTTGCCAGCGCTCGTTTGCCGACCGGGTCTTCTTTTGCAACTCCGGCGCCGAGGCCAACGAGGCGGCCATGAAGCTCGCCCGGCGCTACCAGAAGGCCGTCGCCGGTAAGCCGTCCAAATCGGGCATCGTCACCATGAAAAAGTCCTTCCACGGACGTACCATGGGCGCGATCACCGCCACCGGCCAGCCCAAATACCACAAGGGGTTCGAGCCGATGTTGCCCGGCTTTGACTATGCCGAGTTCAACAACTTGGACAGCGTGGCCGACAAGGTCGGCGAAGACACCGCCGCGGTCGTCGTCGAGCCCATCCAGGGCGAGGGCGGCATTCGGCCGGCCCAGCCGGGCTTTTTGGAGGGGCTCCGCGAGATCTGCGACCAGCACGGCGCGCTGCTCATCTTCGACGAAGTTCAGACCGGCATCGGGCGCACGGGCTCGATGTTTGCCTATCAGGGCTACGGTGTCGCGCCCGATATTATCTGTTTGGCCAAGGCGCTCGGCGGCGGCACGCCGATCGGGGCGATGATGTCGACCCACCGCGTCTTCGAGGGGTGGACCCAGGGCAGCCACGCGAGCACATTTGGTGGCAATCCACTGGTATGTAAGGCAGCTCGCACGGTCCTCGAGGTGATCGAGGAAGAAGACCTCTTGGCCAACGCGGCCGAGCGCGGCGAGCAACTGCGCCAGGGGCTGGTCGAATTGTCCGGACGCTTCGAGGTGATCCGCGAGGTACGCGGCCGCGGCCTGATGGTCGGCGCCGATTGTGGCGAGGATGCGCGCGATATTTACCTCGAATGCCGCAACCAAGGCCTGCTCATCAACACGGCCGGCGGAGATACGCTGCGATTTGTGCCGCCGCTGGTGATCACCGAATCCGACGTAAATGAGGCTCTCTCACGCCTCGAAGATGCGCTGGAATCCCATCTTTCCGGTTGAGGCCGCCCCGGCGGCGGTCACCTACGGGTTTTGGCTGTCACTCGAGCGTTTCTTCGGTATAATGGCCACAGCCGCCATATCCTCGAATTCTGCCGTTGTCGGAAGAGGCGTTGATTGCCGGGAGTGGCGCGATGTATCCGTCAGTTCGTAGCGCAGTTTGCTTCGCATGATCCTCGACTGAGAAGAAGACCCGTTGATCGACGATAACGTAGCTCCAACACCCAGAGAGGGAGTCGACGTCAGCTCGGTTTCCCCGTCACCTACCCCCGAGCAGTATTTCTTGCTGTCGCGGCTGGATGGCAAATTGACGGTGGCCGAGCTCTGCAAGATCAGCGGGCTCGGGCGCAAGAGGACCCTGGAGGCGCTCGAGGCGCTGGCCAAGACCGGCGTGATCGACGTGCCGGGGCTGGAGATCGAGGTCGCTGAGGCTGACAAGGCCGAACAGGCCGGCTCGGCCGACGAGGAAACCCGTCGTCCCGCCGACGAGCACAAGTCCTCCCCAAAAAAGAAGGGCAACAAGAAGAAAAAGACCAAGAGCTCCAAGAAGAGCGTGGTGCCGAATTACCCGGTGCCGCTCGAGGAGTTCGACTTCGACGACGAATTGCTCTCCCTCGATGTGGACCTCGACGAGCAACGCCGCCGCGAGGTGCTCTGCCTGCACGAGCAGCTCGGACAGATGAGCCATTATGATATTTTTGGCCTCGCACCGGACGCCGGGCGCAAAGATATCAAGAAGGCCTATTTCCGCATGTCGAAGCGCTACCATCCCGACAAGTTCTTCCGAAAGGATGTGGACGTCTTCGGGCCGATGATCGAGACGATTTTCAAAGAGATCACCAAGGCCTATCGCACCCTTTCCAATAAGCGAAAGCGAAAGGAATACGACGCCGAGGTGGCCCGGCATCCGGTGGTCGAATCCTCGGCAGGCAGGTCTGCGAGCTCGGCTGCCGAGGCCAATTCTGAGCCGGCCGAACAGCCCGGCGATCACAACAGGCGCAAGGCGGCGGCGGTGTTGTTGCAACGTCGCGCCGAGAAGCTGCGCGACCGTGAGCAATTCAAGGAAGCTGCCGTCGAGTACAGAAAGGCGCTGGCGCTCAACCGCGATGGCGGTTTGGCGCTTCGGGTGGCCAGTATGCTGCTCGATCGAGCCCAACTGGCCGAGGAGGCCGGATCCTTTGCCAGGGCGGCGATCAAACTCGGCGCGCCGCCGTCCAGCGCCCATTTCTTGCTCGGCCGGGTCTATGAGACCATCGGTTCGACGCAGACGGCGATTGAACACTACCGCAAAGTGGTCGCAGATGCGCCCGACCATGCCAAGGCCAAGGCTCGGCTCGACGAGTTGAGCGTTTGACCGGCGCGCACCGATTACGCCACTGATGTACCACCGAATCGAACGTAGTTAAGGAGTCAGCACATGGAACGCGAGCCCGTCATCGGCATCGACCTCGGAACGACCAACTCCTGTGTGGCGGTCGTGGAAGCCGGAGTGCCCAAGGTCATCTCCAATAAGGGTGGCTATAAGACCACGCCCAGCATCGTGGCCATCACCGAGTCGGGGCGTCGACTGGTCGGTCAGATGGCCAAGCGCCAGGCGATCACCAATAGCCGACACACCGTCTATGCGTCCAAGCGACTCATCGGCCGCAAGTGGGGCTCCTCGGAGGTACGCCACTGCATGGAGACCTGCCCCTACGAGATCGTGCCCGGCCCGCACGAAGACGTGCGCATCAAGCTGCGCGACAAAGAATATAGCCTGCCAGAGATCTCGAGTATGATCCTGCAGGAGAAGAAGCTCGTCGCCGAGGAGTACCTGGGCCAGGAGCCCGAAAAGGCGGTGGTCACCGTGCCCGCCTACTTCAACGACTCGCAGCGCCAGGCGACCATGGACGCCGGGCGCATCGCCGGCCTGGACATCGTTCGGATCATCAACGAGCCCACCGCGGCGTCGTTGGCCTATGGGTTCGGCAAAGACATCGACGTGACCATCGCCATCTACGATTTGGGGGGGGGCACCTTCGATATCTCGTTGCTGGACATCACCGAAGGCGTCTTTGATGTGCTCTCGACCGCCGGCGACACGTTTTTGGGCGGCGAGGACTTTGATGCGCGCATCATCGAGCACTTGGCCTATGATTTTGCGCGCGAACACAAGGTCGACCTGCGAAAGGACGAGATGGCGCTGCAGCGGCTGCGCGACGCCGCCGAGAAGGCCAAGATCGAGCTGAGTTCGATGAGTGAAACCGAGATCAGCCTGCCGTTTATCTTTACCAAAGAGGACGGTGAGGCGCTGCACCTGCAGACCACGCTCACCCGCGACGAGTTCGAGGAGCTCGCCGCTGACCTCATCCAACGCTCCCTCAAAATCTGTGAGGCGACCCTCCAGGAGGCCGGCCTCGACGTCGACGATATCGACGACGTCATTCTGGTGGGCGGGATGACCCGGATGCCCAGGATTCAGGCGGAGGTCGAATCCTATTTTGGAAAGCCGCCGTCGAAGAACGTCCACCCCGACGAGGCGGTGGCCATCGGCGCGGCGATTCAGGGAGCGGCGCTCTTCGACGAGGACGAGGACATCCTCTTGCTCGACGTCACCCCCCACAGCCTGGGAATCATGGTCCACGGGGGCGGCTTCGAGAAGCTCATCGAGGCCAATTCGACGATCCCGACCAGCCACAGCCACATCTTTACGACGGTGCGAGAGAACCAGACATCGGTCAAGATTGTGGTCATGCAGGGCGAGAGCGCCAAGGCCGAGGAGAACGAGATGCTCGGCGAATTCATCCTCAGCGGGCTTCGCCGCGCGCCGGCCGGTGAGGTCGAGATCGAAGTCGAATTCGAGATCAGCTCCGACGGTATCGTCAGCGTCTCGGCCACCGACTTGGATACGGGCACCGAGCAGTCGATCACGGTCACTGCTTCGAGCAGCCTGACCGAGGACGAGATCCGCCAGATGATCGACGAGAACCAAGATTATCTGATGGAGCTCAAGCAGGGCGAAGAACTCGAGAAGCACCGCGCTCATATTCGCAAGACGATCCGCGACATCCAGAAGCTCATCGACCAAGCCGAGCAGGGCGACCCGTCGGGCGTCACCGCCGGTGCGCGTGAGAAGGCCACCGAGGCCATCGAGCGGGCCCGTCAGGCGTTGGAAAATCGCGATCTCCAAGCGATGGCCGCGACCGGCGAGGCGCTCGATCGCGCGCTGCAGGCCTTCAAAGGGGTTGTCGGACAGAGCTGAGCATCGCATTGATCTCCCCTGCCGCAGGGATTGGTAACCAAGTATGACAGATTCGCCGCAACAGCAGTTCTTTCTGGAGCAATTTCAGAAAGCGCGAGACTATCTCGAAGAGGGCGATCTAAGGGATGCACTCGAGCTATTGATCGAGGTGCGCGAGCGTGGCTTCGTCAATAAGGAGCTCGACGCGATGATCGATACCCTGCGCCACGAGCCCGTCGAGGCGATGGTCGAGGAGGCGCATCGCTGGGTCGACGACATCTCCCAGCGCTTGGAGAGCTATGGCGGCGATGTCTTCCAACTCGTCGAAGAGTTCAGCGAGGCATCGCTGGGGTTGTCGGAGGCCGACTGGGTGGCGGTCTCGGATTCCTTCGCTGAAGATATGGTCGGGGACAGCGACAATGACCTGTTGTCGATGGAGATCGAGGACCTCGACGCAGATGCATTCATGGATTTCGATTCGGTCGGCGCCGACGAGCTCGACTTTGATCTCGACGTCGATCTGGACGAAGACTCCTCGAGCGACGACGAGCTGTACCTCGATGACGAATTCGCTTTTGACGACGAGTTGGACGATGAACTCGAATTCGACGACGAGGACGATGATCCGCCGTCGGTTGATTTCGCGTTGGTAGAAGGGTCGACGCCTAGCTCAGATCTCGCTGAGCTCACTGAACTCTCGGAACTCTCCGAGCTTTCTGAGGCGTCAGAGGTTTCCGATGCGCCGGAGGGCGGCAACGACGCCGAGGACGCTCCGCCGATGCTTTCGCGCCACGGACAGGAGACGAAGCCGCATGCAGCCCCAGCGGGCGATTCGGAGCCATCGGCAACGGCCGAGCCGACAGTTCAACCCCAGCAAGACCGCGAGACGCGCCCCAATAATGCGATCGACGCCGAGAGCTTACTCGCCGACGGCGGGGCAAATGAGCGTGAGACGGCCAAGCAGAAGGTCGCACCGAAGACGGCCCGAGATGTAGAGGAATCAGACGAGAACCCAATGTTTGATAGTGAGGCATTTGAAGATTCCGAACACGAACTCTCGGCCCCCGAAGATGCTCAGTTTGTAGATGAGCCCACCCGTCAGAGTCAGTCTCTTCCAGATTTGTTTTCTGCGGGGCAGTCGGATTCCAAGCCCGAGCCGCCCGAGCCCGCCTCTGAGTCGGTGGAGCCGGAGGAGCCGGATAGCGACGATGAATTCGACCTCGATCTAATGTTCGATGATTTGGCTCGAGGGGCGGGTGCGTCGGGCCAGCCGGAGGCTGCCGAGCCTCCCGAGATCGCCGAGCAGCCCGAGGCTAGAGACGAACGAGAAGACAAAGAAGACAAAGAAGACGACGAGGACGACTTCGACTTCGACCTGGGTTTCGAGAATCCGGCTGCGAAGGTCGAGTCACCCGGCCGACTAGGCCCCAGCCCGTCCAGCAATCCGACCCCGACGCCGACGCCGGTCCCCGAGCCGGAGCCCGAGCCGGAGCCCGAAGAGGAAGAGGACGATTTCGATTTCGATCTGGGCTTTGAAAACCCGGCGGCCAAAATCGAGTCGCCTAATTCTCCGGCGCTCGGCGCGGAGATCTCCGGCAATACAACGCCGTTGCCCGAGCCCGAGTCGGAGCCCGAAGAGGAGGAGGATGACTTCGACTTCGACCTGGGCTTCGAGAATCCGGCCGCGAAGGTCGAGTCGCCCAACACCCGCTCGCCCAACACCCGACCGCAGCGGACCTCGACGCCGAGTCCTGCTGGACCGCAGCCGTCGGAGTCGGCCCGTGATCCACATGCGACGCCGGCGAGCATGCCGTCGATTCCGCGCTTCGAGCCCTCGGGTTCGCAAGAGGAGACCAGCCCGGGCCCCGATGAGACCAGTCCGGGCCCCGAAGAGATCGAGGCCGAGGACTCTTTGGACGACGACGAGTTTTTCGAGTTGGCCGAGTCGCTTTCGGACGAGAGCTCATCGCCCTCGGGACGCAGCGGTCCGTACCGCGGCGAGCCGCTGATGAGCGCGTCGGACACCCCGGTGCCGTCGGTCGAGTTGTCGGAGGTTTCAGAGCCTCGCGAGCGAGCCAATACACCCAACCCCTTCGCCCACCAGGCTCCCACCGGGGTCCAGCAGGGGTTGGTGGATTCGAACTCGTCGTTTGTGCTCGAGGAGATTCGCGAGAGCGAAGCGAGCGACGCCGAGGACGGCGAGGCTGCGGTCGGTGCCTTGATGACCGAAGCCCGCCGTCTCTACGAGGAGGGCAAATTCGAATCCGCCCACGACCTGCTCGAGGCGGTAATGGGACGTGACCCGGACAATGAGGACGCCAGAGAGCTCGTCTCGGTCGTCGAGGGCGAACTCGAGCGTCAGTATCAGAGACAGCTGGGTGCGTTGTCCAAAACTCCGCAGCTCGAAGTCGCGATGAGCGACATCCCGACGATGAACCTCGACCACCGATTTGGCTTCTTATTGAGCCAGATCGACGGGATGAGTTCTTTTGAGGATATTCTCGAATTGAGCTCGATGACCCGCCTGGAGACCCTCGAGGTGCTCGTCGCCATGCTCGAACGCGACCTGATCAGCGTCGGCTAGCCCCAAGCCCCAAGCCTGCAGTAACCCTAGGACAACAAGAAGACTTCCGAGGCGGCGTTGACCTCGTCGGCCTCCAGCTCGATGGAGTTGGCGATCTCGATGTCGGCAAAGCGCGGCTCGGATAGATCGATAACCGTCGGGTTGGCGCGATCGAGCAGGCGTACGACCGGCCGGCGCGGGTCGGCTGAGGGCGCCGGTGTACGAATGACGATGGCGTTCTCACCGCTGGTCAGCTGTACGGTCGTGCCGATCGGGTAGATGCCCAGCGTGGAGACCATCAACTCGACCAGCGTGGGGTCGAAGGCTTGGCCGGCGCGGCTCTGGATATATTGAATGGCCAGGTCGGGGCGGCGCTGCTTGTAGCCCTGAAGTCCCTGGATGAGCAGGTCGTAGGTGCGCGCGAGGTCGATGATGCGCGTGACCAGGTGCAGTTTTCGCTTCGAGCGATAAAAGGGGCGCTCGACCGGTTTGCTGAAGTCGCAGCCGCGCTCGTAGGTCAATAGAATGCGAAGCGTCGAGATGACGTCGCCCTGGACGCGCTCGAGCATCTTGGCGACGTCGCGCAGGTTGGACTGAAACTGCTGCTTGTCGTCGAGGCCGGCATCCTGGTCGCGCTGGCCCACCGAAATGCCCACCAGGCGGTCGAGATCTTGGTAGATGACCGACATGCCCACGTAAGCGACGATATTGGGAGGCAGGCCGATCCGGTCGGCCAGGAGCATCGAGTAGATGGCCGAGTTGAACGAATGCGAGCTCAAATCCGGGGGGACCAACCGAAGCGGCAGCAGACCCAAGATGGTGAAGTCCTCGTCACCCAGCAAGTCGGAGACCGATTGCATGATCCGGCGAATGACGCCGGTGGGCACGTCGGCGCTCTGGCGCTCACGCACCGTTTTGTGCGCGTTGCGGGTCTTGACCAGCCCCCGGATATACACGTGAGCGACGTACATCGATTTGTTGACGTTGGACAGCGCCTCTCGGATGGTACGCTCCGGGGAGCCGTGTTGGATCTGGATATGGGGCACCTCGAAGCCCTGCATATCCTCGTCGCCGGTGGACACGCGCTTGAGTTCGGCCAAAAAAGCCACCAGATGATCGGTCTCGAGCTGATGGTCGAGCACCAATCCGCGGATGACCGCCGAGGCGAAGAGCTCGCGCATCTCGTCGAGGCGGGTCTGCTCGCGTTGGCGCAGCCGAAGCGTCTCTCCGTTGACGATGGCCAGCTCGCCGCGCACGACAATGGAGACTCGACCATCTTCGGTGTAGCGCACCGCCTCTTGGAAGGTGGCCATGAAGTCGTCGATGGCGATGCGCGTCTGGTTGTGCTCGACGCTATAGATCGAGGCGACCTTCATGATCTTATAGATGCTGTCCACGCACAGCTTTCCGAAGACCTGCGGGTCGCTCAGGTCCAGCTCGGAGAGATTGGGAGACAGATCTGCCTTGGCCGACGGGGGCTGGGAGTCGGCGGCGAGTTGCTGGTCGAGGTCGTTGCTCATGAGACTCTCTCGAAGCGAGGGCGAATGCTCACATCTGCAGAAGTTCGGCGACTTCTTTGCAGTTCTTTCGAATACGCTTGGGCACCAGCCAGTCGCCCGAGATGCTCTCGAGCAGCTCGATGACCTGCGGCTGGCGACTGTTGACCAGCGCGCGAATGATAATCACCGCGAGCTCTTGCTCGTTGGTGCCCACCATACCGCGACGGCGGATGAGCGACTCGAGGTGGTCGACGGCCTTTCCGCGGCCGTGCTTGACGAAGAGCGTGACGATCTCGCGCACTTCTTCCTCGGGGCGCTTCCTGAGCCGGTTGTCGATCATCGGGCCCATCACACGCGGGACGTGTTGAGGGGCGGCTTCGGTGAAGTTTCGGATGGCTTCGAGCTGCAGCTCGACGTTCGAAGACTCCAGATAAGGGACCAATACGTCGCGGATCTCACGCGGCTCCTCCCAGGTGCCCCGAAGGGCTTCGAGGATGCGTATCTTGATGGGGGGAGCGTGATCCTCTTCGAGCAGCTCCATCAGGATGGGGCGTGACTCGGGCATCTTGTCGACGAGGATGTCCAGGACCGAGCCGATCTGCTCGCTGGGGAGGTCGCGGGCGGCGTCGCGAAGAAAGTCCAGCCCGAAGCCGGCCTGCTTGCGAATATAGGCCATGATGTCGTCGCGGGCCTCGTCATCGAGCTCCCATCCGAGCACGGTGACCAGGTTCATCGAGGCCTTCTCGAGGTGCAGCGCGTCGAACATCTTCAAGATGGCGCGGCGCTGGCGCGAGTCGCCGGTAGCGACCTTTTTGACCAGGCCGTTCATGCGCTTTTGGGTGAAGCAGTCCTTGACCGTGGCTTTGAGCTCGCCGGTGACCTCCGGGGCGAATCGGTCGCGCCAGGCGTGGATGAGCTTCAAAAAGCTGAGCGCCTCCCAGGGCTCATCGGTCTCCAGCAGTGAGCCCATCACCTCGCCGATCTGCTTGACGCTCTCGCGTCGCAGCGCCGCTTTGGGTCGTGCGCCGAGCAGCGCCGAGAGCATCTCGCCCTCGCGGTGCTCGAGTTCGCGGTGCTCGGTGAAGCCGCGTTTGAGGTCGAGCAGGTGCTTTTGGGACTGCTCGTCGAGTTGCAGGAATTGGCGCGAGCCGACCTCGAGCTTCTGTTGGCGCTCGCGGTGGACCTGCATGCGCACCTGGAATTGCTCGTCCATGCTATTGGAGGAGGCGCTCTGCATCGCCTGCTGCTCTTGGACGTCCTCGAAGGCGTCGTTGAACATATCCTCGATCATCTCGCGTTCTTCGGCGGTGTCGCGGTCGCGGATATCCGCGTCGATGCCGGCAAGTGCAGCCAGCGACTCGTCGATGGCCTCGTAGGCGATATAACTGAAGTTGGCCTCGAACATCAGCGTGACCGCGTCCGAGCTCATGTCGCTGGGGTCGATGAGGATGTTGAGGATTTCGACGAATCTGCGAAGCCCGGGTTGGTCGAGGCCGGCGAGGATATGAATCAGGAAGATACCGTCGCGGCTGAGCGCGAAGCAATAATCCTTGGGGTTGTCGGTCTCCCAGACCATCTCATCGGTACCCGACAACACCATCGAATGTGGGTCGACCTGCACGGTGAGACGGTCGTTGAGCTCGAAATACTCGTACAGCGAGTCATACGCGCTGGTGACACCCTGCTCGACGACGGGGTGGCCGACCGGATAGCCGGTCAACAGAGTGCTCATGCGCTCGATCTGGGTGAAGAAGCGCCGCGCGAGGCGGATCTCTTCTTTGATCTCGGCGCTAAGCTGCATCTCCGATTCGGCGAGGCTGTCCGTACTCTGCATCGGAGTCTCCTCAGGGAAACTGTCGGAAGTCGTTGGACCAACATTAGATTCGAGTCGGCGCGGGTGTCAATCAACGGGCGCCAAGACGGGGTGACAAGGGCTTTTGGCGCATGGTATCCCAACAAGGCTCCCCGCGCAAAAGAACAGTTGGACTGGTGTGCTCGAACCGGGGGAGCGACTCGTTGACTCTCCGAATGGATCTAGGCCGGCGTGGCAAAGCTCGAAAAACGCATCTTGTGGGGCCTGGTGGTCGGCGTGGTGGTTTACGCGGCGATCGCCCTGTGGACCGATGTGCGCGCGCTCTCGGCGCATCTGGCCAGTTTTGACGTCGCCCTATTGGCCGCGGCGTTGGGGCTGTCTGTGCTCAACTACGGCTTTCGCTTCGTCAAATGGCACGTCTATCTGCGCCGGCTGGGCTATCATATTGGGCTGGGAGCCAGCTGCAATATCTTCTTGTCGGGGATGGTCATGTCGGTCACCCCGGGCAAGGTCGGTGAGGTCCTCAAGAGCCTTTTGCTCAAGGAGCGCCACGGTTTTCCGGCCGCGCGCACAGCGCCAGTGGTGCTCGCCGAGCGAATTACCGACCTTTTGGGGCTGTTCGTCATCGCCGGGCTCGGCATCGCCACCTTCGACTACGGCCGGCTGGCGTTTGTCGCCAGTCTGGTCGGCGTGCTCGTGCTGATCGTCGTGCTCAACCAGCCCGCGCTGGTCGAGCGGCTGTTGGGCTGGTGGGAGAAGCTGCCCGGCGTCGGCAAATTTCGCGCGAAGCTCGAGGACGCCTACGCCTCCACCAAGGTCCTGCTCGACTGGAAGTTGCTGACGTGGACGACCCTGATCAGCGTGATCGGCTGGTCGATGGAGGCGTTCGCCTTCTACCTGATCATCGACGCGCTCGGCGCCGAGCAGGCGACCTTCTTATTGGCAGCGTTCATCTTCGCGATGACCACCATCCTGGGGGCGATCAGCTTCCTGCCCGGCGGGCTCGGGGTGACCGAGGCGAGCATGATCGGCGTGCTCATTTTGATGGGCGTCTTCGCCGACGAGTCGGCGGCCGCGGCCTCCACCTACCTGATTCGGTTCACCACGCTGTGGTTCGGTGTATTAGTGGGGATGGGGGCGCTGGTGTGGTTTCGAGTGCGGCAGGCGCGGCAGGTGGATTAAGTGCGATCACGAGGGTCTTGCGGTAAATCGCTCGGAAATGCTGGTTCGGGCTTGGGGAAAGGCAACCTCAAGCCCCACGCCACAAGCCACAAGCCCATTGGCAGCTATTGCCCGCTTGGCCGCAAACGACACAAACAGCAAAAGTCGTGCATATCGTTTCTCGAGTTCGCCTTGGAGCCTTGACCGCGGCGGCCCGGCTTAACTACCGTGGGCGCGACGGTCCTCACCTGCGTGCCCGCATCCGTGCGGGCTATGTGCGCAGTTTTTCAACGACACGGAGAGTCAATCGATGGCAACGGCGCTCAAGGAGTGCTCGGTGTGCGACAAGCAATTTCTGGTCAAGTTTCGCTACCAGATCGAGCGCACCGGCAAGGATGTGGAGTATTTCTGTAGCCAGAAGTGCCGCGACCACGACACCGACGAACGTGGCGAGGTGCAGTGCAGCGCCTGCGACAAGCGGTTTACGCCCAAATATGCCTTCCAGCAGGCCACCCAGGACGGCAAAAAGGTCCATTATTGCAGCATGGACTGCCGAAAGCCGTCGGTGACCGACTATCGGCGCCGGGTCGCCAAGAACGACCAGGGGGCGATGCGCATCGCGGTGCTCAATCAGAAGGGCGGCACCGGCAAGACGACCACCACGGTCAATTTGGGCGCCGGGCTGGCCAAGCAGGGCTACCGCGTGCTGATCATCGACGTCGACAGCCAGGGCCACGTGGGCGTGAGCCTCGGGGTCAGCGGACCGAAGACGCTCTACGACGTGATCGTCGAGGGCTCCCGCCTCGAAGAATGCACCGTCGAGGCACGCCCCAACTTGGACATCTTGCCCGCCGATGACGGGCTCGCGTCGGCAGAGATCTTTTTGGCTCGCCGCGACGACGGCCGCGACAAGCTGCTCAGAAAGCGGCTGGCCGAGCAGGGCGACTACGATTTCATCCTGCTCGACTGTGGACCGAGCCTGTCGCTGCTCAATATGAACGCGCTGACCTTTGCCGATCACCTGATCGTGCCGGTGGCCTGCGATTATTTGAGCCTGGTGGGTGTCAAGCAGGTCATGAAGACCCTCAAGAATATCAACCGCGTGTTGATGCACCCGATCAGCGTGCTGGGGATTCTTCCGACCTTCTACGATATGCGTAATAATATCAGTGACGAAGCGGTCAAAACCCTCAGAGGCCACTTTCACGACAAGGTGCTGCCGCCAGTTCGAGTCAACACCCGCCTCAAAGAGGCGCCCGCCGAGCAGCAAACGATCTTCGAGTTTGCCCCCGACAGCCGCGGGGCGGCCGATTATCATCGGTTGGTTGACTGGGTCGTCGAGCAGCAAGAAAGCCGGCTTCAGGCCAGCGCCTGATCTTTGCTTGTGTGGGGCGAGATAGGCCCAGTGGGGATTTTCCCAGAATTGACGCAGTTCCCTGCGCGGGATACCATCGCCGAACGGCTGTTGTGCGATCGCAAATTTGCAGCGCTCTACTGCAGGGTCTGCCGTAAAATTTTTCGGAGGACGGTTCTCGATGTTCAGAACGAAGATCACGTTGACCTTTGTCATTCTGACGTCCCTGTTACTCGGTGGCGTCTATCTCATTATGCACGGCAGCATTGTCAGTGGCTTCGAGCAGAGCGCGGAGACCGCCCTTCGCCGAGGAGCGACTGTCGAGGAGCAGGCGATTCGTCTCGACGAGTTCGCGCTCGCCGAGAAGGCGGCGTTTACCGCCTCGAATGGCAATCTCCATCGCACGATGCTCCTCGATGAGGACCCCGAGCTATATGCCCGGCTCCAGGAGAAGTATCCGCAGGCCTCCAACAGCACCGAGCTGCGCCACTTGGCCGTGTACGACGAACCGTTGACGGTCGATAAGATTCGTCTGAAGGATGTCGAAGCCAATACCAAGGACCAGCGCAACCTGGACCTCGACCTCTACGAGAGGCGCCCGGCGCTGCCCGAGCTATTCTTGATCGTCGACAAGAGCGGAAAAGGCGTCGCTGCGCTGGGCAAGGATAACTATAAGTGGTTCGGCGACAATGTCGCCAAAAAATACCCGGTGGTCTTGAAAGCCGTCGAGCAGAATCGCCCCGTCACGGCAGTTTGGAGTTGGTCATGGACCGACTCCGACAATGTCGACTTGTACCGCGTGGCGATCGTGCCCATTCGGCCCTCCCGCGGCGAAAAGCCCTCGGGTGTCGTCATCACCGGTAGCCCCATCGATGACGGCAGCGCGACCCGCGCCCAGCGCCTGATGACGGGCATTACCTCCGAGGGCGACGACCTCGACACCGTCGACCGCGCCACCTTCGAGGCGGCGCCCGATGTCGCATTTTTCCGAGGCGAAAAGATCGTCGGCTCGACATTTTCGGGGACTCGTGAGGACCACTTGAAGACGGCGATTTTCGATACGACCAACATCCTGGAGACCGACAGGCCCGAGGAGTTGCTCGAGCTCGAGGTCGACGGCGAGTCCTACGTGGGTATCGTGCGCTACTTCAGCGGTGAGTTCAGAGAGAACAAGCCGCCCACCGGATATGTCGTCTTGGGAAGCCTGGACGAAGCTGCCAAACCGGCAGTGCGGGCGATGAACAACATCTTTCTCATGGGGGGCGGTGTGCTGCTGCTCGGCGTGATTTTGCTGATGTTCTTCATCCACAAATTCCTCAAGCCGACCGAGACGCTCGAGCAGGGCATCGGCGAGGTCTTGGCGGGCAACAAAGACTATACCTTCGAGCTGCATGATGCTCACCCGGTCTTCCACAGCATCGCCCAGGGCCTCAATTTGATGAGCGCCTTCTTGCAGGGCAAACCCATGCCCGACGACGTCGAAGAGATGGACGGCTGGGGTGAACTCATCGGCGACGGCGGTGAGCCGACCGGTGGCGGCGGAAAATCCCAGGTCCAGGGTGTGCAGATGCCCGGCATGGGCGGCTCGAAGAAGAAGCAAGACGACGATAGCGACTCTTCGAGCTGACTCATATCTTCGAGCTGAATCCTACGGAGCTCCGTTGCAACCTCGCGTTCAGACCGGTCTCGACCGTCTGCTCGACGCCCCGAAGCGCCTCGAAGCGCTCCGGGGCGCTCGGGTGGGCCTCTTAGCAAACCCCACCAGCGTCACCCACGAGCTCGAGCACGCCATCGACGCGCTCGCCGCCCGCGGTGTCAAACTCGAGCGCCTCTTCGGGCCCGAGCACGGCGTTCGCGCCGAGGCTCAGGACATGGAGAGCGTCCACGAGAGTGTCGACCCGATCTCCGGCATTCCGACCGTGAGCCTCTACGGCTCGACCTATGACAGCCTACAGCCCACCCCCGAGCACCTCGACGGCCTCGACATCGTGCTGGCCGATATCCAGGATATCGGCGCGCGCTATTATACCTATGCCTATACCGTCGGCCTGATGATGCAGGCCTGCGGGGAGGCCGGTGTGGAGGTCTGGGTGCTCGATCGCCCCAATCCGATCAACGGCAATGCCGTCGAGGGCAACGTGGTGCGCGACGAGCTGCGCTCGTTTGTGGGCATGCAGCCGCTGGCCAACCGACACGGGATGACCCTCGGCGAGTTGGCCCACTTCTTCAACGACTTCGCCGGGTGGACCTGCGATTTCGACGTCGTCGAGATGCGCGGCTGGCAGCGCGAGATGTGGTACGACGAGACCGGCCTGCCGTGGGTGATGCCCAGCCCGAATATGCCCACGCTGGACACCGCGACGGTCTATCCCGGCCAGTGTTTGCTCGAGGGCACCAATGCCAGCGAGGCGCGCGGAACCACCCGCCCCTTCGAGCTCTTCGGGGCCCCCTGGGTCGACGCTCCCAGCCTCGCCGAGGCATTGGACGGCTTCGACCTGCCGGGAGTGCGCTTTCGACTGGCATCTTTTCGTCCGATGTTCCAGAAACATGCGAATACGACCTGCGCCGGCCTCCAGATTCACGTGACCAACCGCGAAGTCTTCGAGAGCGTGGCGACGTCGTACGCGATTTTGGGGGCGATGGGCGAGCTCTTCGGTGATTTCGCCTGGCGCACCGAGGCGTATGAATTTGTCGACGACGAGCTCGCCATTGACCTTTTGCTCGGTGATCGGAGCTTGCGAGAAGCCCTGGAGTCGGGCGACGATCCCGTCGAGCTCGCCCGAACCCACGACCCAGCTCTCACCGAGTTCGGCCAGCGCCGCCGAGAGTGCTTATTATATGAGTGATTCCAGAGCCAACGAGCACCGTCGCCAGGTCGGACTTTATGGCGGCAGCTTCAATCCGCCGCACGTCTGCCACACATTGACCACGGTTTGGGCGCTGCAGACGCACGCCCTCGACGAGGTCTGGTGGATTCCCACCTTCCAGCACGCCTTCGCCAAGGACCTCGCCCCCTTCGAGCACCGCGTGCGCATGTGTCAGTTGGCGCTCAGCCCCGTCGACGGCACGTTCATCTCGGAGATCGAGCGCGAGCTCGGCGGAGAGAGCCGCACCATCGACACGGTGCGGGCGCTCCAGGAGCGTTTTCCCAACCACGATTATTCGCTCATCGTCGGCAGCGACATCCTCGAAGAGGCCCACCGCTGGAAGAATTGGGAGGGCCTCATGGAGATGGTCGACCTGATCGTCATCGGCCGGGCCAGCCACGAGACCGAGGACTCACCGTCCTCGACCCAATTCCGCCTCCCCGACATCAGCTCGACCAGGACGCGCAAGGCGCTCAAAGAGGCCGATTACGAGCCGCTGCGCTATTGGTTGGCCCACGACGTCATCGACTACGTCTCCGAGCATGGACTCTACGTTGACTGAGGACACCGAACCCAGCCCGACCAGGCCCGTTTCGCTCGACGAGCTTCGCCACAAGAGCTGGTCTATCATCGGAGCCGGCCGCGTCGGTCGCACTCTAGGCCTGTTGGCCAATCGGCTCGGTATTCCCATCGCGTCGACCTGGAACCGCAGCGAAAATGCCGCCCGACAGACAGCCCGGCTGCTCGGGCCCGGCCATGCGTTTGGGGGCTCATTGGAAACGAGTCGCCAAGACGTGCTGGCCGGAGCAGATATCGTGTGGGTGACCGTCGTCGACGCCGCCATCGAGCCGGTCGCCGGCCAACTCGCCGAGGAGATTTCAGCTGACCAGATAGTCCTGCACACCGCCGGAAGCCTCAGCTCGCAGATCCTCGCCCGGGCCGGTATCGCCGGCCATGTGGGCTCCTTGCACCCGCTGCAGTCCATCACCAATCCCGAAGACGCCGTCGAGCGCCTCTCCGAGGTCGCTTGGACGGTCGAGGGGGCGCCGGCCGCCCTGGATTTTGCGCGCGGCTTGATGGCCCAGGTCGACGTCGAGCCGGCCGAGATCGCCGCCGATAAGAAGACGCTCTATCACGCCTCGGCGGTCACCGCCGCTAACCTGCTGGTCGCCCTCGAAGACGCCGCCTTCACGATGGCCGAGGCGGCCGGTATGAGCCGCGAGCAGGCCAGGGCGATGCTCGTGCCGCTGGCGAGGACCTGCGTCGACAACCTCGAGCGCCAGGACACAGCCGAGGCGCTGACCGGCCCGGCCGCCCGCGGCGACCGCGAGACCATCGAGCGGCATCTTGAAGCGTTGGAGGCGCTCGGCGATGAGGAGTTGTTGGAGATTTATAAGGTGCTGACGGCGAGGGCGGAGGGGATTGCGAGTGAGTGAGGCCCTGCAGGTAAGAAACACAATCTATTAGGGGATAAGGCCATTTAGGGGCTGCGAGACGCGAACTGGTTCAGGTTTGGAGCGACAAAAATCCGAATGCGGCGACGGAACGCCCCCTAAATGGACCAAGCCTTTAATAGAGGGCGTCGCGGGTCTGCAGAAAGCTCATTTCTCCGCCGGCACGCACACGATCTCATCGTCGCGCACTTCCACCCGCATCGTCCCGCCGCGCGGGACCTCATCTGACAAGATAAGCCGGGCGACCGCACCCTCGACGAGCCGTTGGATGGTCTGGCGCATGGGGCGCGCGCCGAGCTCGGGGTCGAAGCCGCCGTGGTCGATGAGATAGGCGATGACGCCGGGTCCGAATTCGAGGCCGATGCCGCTCTCGTCGTCGAGGCGGCGTCGGCTGTCGTCGAGCTGCAGCTGGGCGATGCCGGCGATCTCGTCGCGGCTCAGCGGCATGAACACGAGCTTCTCGTCCATGCGATTCCACAGCTCCGGGGTGAAGTGTGAGCGCGCCGCCGAGGTAACCTGCTCGGTCAGCTCTCTGCGGTCGGAGTCCTCGTCTGCGCTGGACTTGCCGAAGCCGATGCGAGAGCGCGTCGAGCGCTTTTCGTGGTCCTCGAAGACGTCCGAGCCCAGGTTGCTGGTCATCACGATGACCGTATTCGAAAAGTCCACCGGCCGGCTCCTGCCGTCGGTGAGTCGGCCCTCGTCGAAGAGCTGCAGCAGGATATTGAGCACGTCGGGGTGGGCCTTTTCGATCTCGTCGAGCAGCACCACCTGGTAGGGCCGCCGGCGCACCGCCTCGGTCAATTGGCCTCCCTGCTCGTAGCCGACATAGCCGGGAGGGGCCCCGAGCATGCGGCTGACGGTGTGGGCCTCCATAAATTCGGACATATCCAGGCGCACCACCGCGTCGCGGTCGTGAAAGAGGAAGTCGGCGAGGACCTTGACCATCTCGGTCTTGCCCACGCCGGTCGGCCCCAAAAAGAGCAGACTGCCGATCGGTCGGCGGCCGCGAAAGCCGGCGTAGTTGCGTCGAATTACGTCCGAGATCGACTGGATGACCTCGCGGTGGCCGATGATGCCTTCCTCGAGATACGACTCCATGTCGAGGAAGCGCTGCCGATCGGTCTGCGTGAGCCGGTCGACGGGGATGCCGGCCATGCTGGCGACGATCTCGGCGACCAGGTTGCGGTCGACGGTGTCCTGGCCGGTACGGCCCGCGCGGCTGCCGGCGAGGTCGAGCACGCCGATGGCCTTGTCGGGCAGGCGGCGCTCGAAGATATAGCGGTGGCTGAGCTTTACGGCGGCGTCGAGGGCCTCCTCGGTATACTCCACGCCGTGGTGCTTTTCGTAGTGGCCGCGGATGCCGCCGGCGATGTCGCGTGCGGTGTCCACGTCGGGCTCCTCGACGTAGACGAGTTGGAAGCGGCGCTCGAAGGCCGGATCGGATTCGACAAATTCGCGAAACTCGTCGTTGGTGGTCGCGCCGATACACGGAAAGCGGCCGCGGGCCAGCGCCGTTTTGAGCTCGCCGGCCGCGTCGGTGCCGTCTCCGCCGCTGCCGGCGGTCATCCACGCGTGCAGCTCGTCCAAAAAGACGATCACGTCGCCGCCGGCCTGCTCGACCTCGTCTTTGATGCCGATGAGTCGCTCGGAGAACGAGCCGCGAAGATGCGTGCCGCTCAGGATTCGGCCCAGCTCGAGCTCGATGATGGCGCGTTTGCCCAGATGGTTGCCGGAGTGGGCGAGCTTGACGAATTCGCGCGACAGGCCCTCGGCGATGGCCGTCTTACCCACGCCCGCCTCGCCGACGAGCACCGGGTTGTTGGAGCGGCGTTTGCCCAGGATGTCGATGAGCTGCAAGATCTCGCCCTCGCGGCCGATCACCCGGTCGATCTCGCCGCGGGCGGCCTGAGCGGTGAGGTTGCGGCCAAATTGGACCAGGTTCGGATAGGCGTCCGGGTCGAGATCGTAGGATTGCGCGAGCGACTCGTCGGCCTCGAGCGGGTCGTCAAAGCGGACCTGGTCGACCGCCGAGGGCTCGTCGCCGAGGCCTTCGTCGGCGGCGGGAATCTCAGGCACGTCTACGGGCTCGTCGGGTTCGGCCGGCAAGTCCTCGTCGAGTGCGTCTGTTTCGATAGGCGCGTCTTCTTTTTCTTCGGCGCGCGCGCGCTCGTCACCCAGCGCTTCTTTTCTGAGCGCGTCCGCGTCGGCCTCGTCGAATAGACGCTTGGCGAGCATGTCGGCAGTGTTGCGAGCGTCGTCGAGCGCCTCGTCGGTGCGCTCGGCGGCCGAGCGCTTTGTGGGGGAGGGCGCCTTGGAGGCTTCGTCCGACTTTGGCTTGTCCGACTTTGTATTGCCCGACTTTGTATTATTCGATCGGCGCGTCGCGTCCTCCGAATCGCGCGCCTCTTCTGCGCTCTTGCGTTTACGGCGTCGCGGCCCGCGCTTGGCGTGCTTCGAGCGGCGACGGGTGGTGGGGCTGGGACTGCTGGGCGGCTCTTTAGCAGGCGGCTCGGCCGGTGTTTCGGGGGCTTCGGTGGTCTCGACGGTGCCGCCACCGCCCGAGCGACGGCCCTGCGGGTTGCCCAGGCCGAGCGAGGGGTGAAAGCCGATGGCGCTCGGGGCGTCTTCGCTCTTTTTGCGCAGCTTCTTCTCGGCCTTCTTCTTCTCGGCCTTTCGGTGGGCTCGCTTGGTCGCGTCCAGGTCGCGGAAGCGACGCGGCAGCGGCGTCGAACCGGTGGCATAGCTCATCACCGAGGCGCGAATCGCGCTGACGTTGGTGCCGCACTCGACGAGCAGCTTGACGGCGTGGCTCGACGACTCGCGGATCAGGGCTGCCAGGAGGTGCAAACTCGTCACGGCCTCGGCACGCGAGCCCGAGGCGATGCGCTCCCCGCGGGTGTAGATACGATCCAAGATCGCCGGCGGCTCACCGTTGACGTCGCCGAGCTTCTCGAGCAGGCGGTCGACGGTGATGTCGCGATCCTCCAGGAATACGGCGGCGCGGTTGGGCACCGTAAATAAAGCGAGCAATAAGTGCGCAGACGAGAGGGCTTGATCGACCCGACTCGCAATATCCTTCGCTTCATCGAGCACGGTGCCGAGTTCACGGCTTAGAGGTAGACTCATCCTTGTCTTTGCCTCCAAATACGGCGGGAGACCACAGCGCTCTCGACAGGATAAAATAGGCGAGCGCCGGCAATATCAATGACAGAAAATTTGGGCTGGCCGAAGGTAGCACAGCCGCCAAAATTTCGTAAAGCTGAGATGGTGTGATATGAGCGCGATCGGCCACGAACAGGAGCGACGGCGTCCCTGCCGTCGAAACCGGAGCGACGGCGTCCCTGCCGTCGAAACCGGAGCGACGGCGTCCCTGCCGTCGAAACCGGAGCGACGGCGTCCCTGCCGTCGACAGTAGGGCGTGAGATTGGAAGCAACCCCAAAGGTTGTTAGAATCCTACGGGTAAGCGGCATTCAACGATGGAGGTCTCAAAATGGCCGGTTCGAGAGTCAAAGAAGAGGCGCGCAAGCTGGTAGACGAGTTGCCCGACGACGCCACATGGGAAGATCTCGAATACAGAATCTACGTGCGTCGAAAGATCGAACGCGGCCTCGAAAGCATTGAGCAAGGCGACACGCTGAGCACGGATGAAGTCCGGCGGCGCCTGGGACTGGACAAAAAGTGAAGCTACGCTGGAGTGGTGATGCTCTACGGGACTTGGCGGATATCCACGACCACGTGTCCGCCGATGCGCCTGGGCAAGCAGACAAGCTTGTTGAAGAGTTAATCGAGTGCGCTGAACGGCTCGAAATCTTTCCAAAATCGGGACGCTCTGTTCCTGAATACCACGACCCTGCGATACGCGAAGTCATCAAGGGGCCCTACCGAATTATCTATCGCATCAAGCAAACCGATATCGACGTGGTGACGGTGTTCCACGGGACGAAGCGCTTGCCGCTGGACCTGCCCGAGTTCGAGTGATTCGGTCTGGAGCCATTTTGCCCCCACTGGTTCGAGCTTGCCCCCAGAGAAAAAAGTGACACTTTCGAGCGGCTGCGGTGTTGGATGTAGTGAGCCGGCTGGAGAGTGTGTACCGGGAGCCCATTTGTGAGCATCGATGTCGAAGATTGTTATGAGCGCTATGGACCGATGGTCCTGCGCCGGTGCCGCAAGATGCTGGGCGACGAGTCCGAGGCGGTCGACGCGATGCAGGATGTGTTCGTGAGGCTGTTGAAGAATAGGGAGCGCCTCGAGGACCGGGGGCTGTCGAGCCTGTTGTTTCGGATCGCGACCAATATCTGCCTCAACCGTCTTCGTTCGATGGACCGACGGCCCTCCGAGCCGGACACCGAGTTGTTGATGCGAATCGCCCACAGCTCAGATGACACCGGGCGTGTCGGCGCGCGGCAGTTGCTCCGGCATATCTTCGCCCTTCGCAAAGAATCCACGCGCACGATCGCCGTCCTTCACTTGCTCGATGGGATGACGCTTCAGGAAACGGCCGACGAGGTCGGTATGTCGGTCTCGGGCGTGCGAAAGAGGCTCAGAAAATTGCGCGCATCGCTGCCTGAACTCGAGGAGACGCTGTGAAGAAACCTGCAGGCTATCCAGACTGGAAGCTCGAGCGTTTTTTGCTCGATGAGCTGCCCGAGGCGCAGCAACGGGAGATTCAAGAGCAGCTCGAGGAGTCCAAGGCACTGCGTGCGCGACTCGATGAGCTGCGGGCCTCGAACGCGCGTATATTGGAGCGATATCCGACCGGGGAGATGGCCGCAGAGATTCGCGGTCGTCTCGACGACGACACTTCTAAAAGAGGCAGGCCGCCGGCTCATCCGTCCGCCAGGCATTGGAGCGCGTTCGGCGCGGTCGCGGCAGTGCTGGCGGTCGCGTTGGGCATTTTGTTGTGGCCCGAGAGGCCGCATTCGCCCGGGGATGCGCAGCCTGAGGATATGGAGACCAGCGAGGAGCGCGTGCGCATCAAAGGCGCCACGCCGCAGGTGCAGGTTTTTCGCAAGACAGAGCAGGGCGCCGAAGTGCTCGATGAGGAGGCAGTCGCTGGCGAGGGCGACCTCGTCCAGCTCGGCTACGCCGCGGCGGGGAAGACCCACGGCGTCATCGTATCCATCGACGGCCGCGGCGTCGTCACACTGCATCATCCGAGCCGGCGCACCGGCTCCGCGCGCCTGAAGGGCGCAAAGGAGTTGCTGGACCACGCCTATCAGCTCGACGACGCGCCGCGCTTCGAACGCTTCTTTTTTGTGACTGGCGACCGTGAAATTGAGGTCGAGCGGGTCGTCGAGGCAGCCGAGCAGCTCGCTGCTTCGGTCGATCGCGCCCGAGAGGACCCATTGCTATTTGATGAAGAATACGACCAGACGTCGTTTTTGCTCGAAAAGGATAGTGACGAATGATGAATCGATTGGCTCGATTGGCTACTTGGATCGCAATGACGCTGGGTCTTGCCCTGTGCTTCAACGCGGCTTCTGCGCATGCCGATGATGGCGCAAAGCTGCGCCGGATCGCGCTCGTGATCGCCTCGAGCGAGGGCGGCGAGGGCCGCGAGACCTTGCGCCACGCGCTCAGCGACGCAAAGGCTTTCGCCGGCGTGCTCGAAGAGCTCGGCGGGCTGCACAGCGACAATCTTCTCTTGCTCGACGAGCCCGACGGCTCGCAGTTGGACCGTGAACTCGCCGGCCTCTCCGAGCAGATCGCCGCGGCCCGAGGCTCAGCCAAGCGCGTCGAGTTGCTCGTCTATTTTTCGGGTCATTCAGATCGAGACGGACTGCTCCTGGGGTCTGAAAGCTACTCATACGACCGGCTGCGCAAGCGGCTCGACGCCCTCGGCGCCGATGTGCGCTTGGTCGTGCTCGACTCGTGCTCCTCGGGCGAGATGACCCGGTCGAAGGGAGGCCAACGCCGTCCGCCTTTTCTGGAAGATGACGCTTCCGATGTACGCGGATACGCGATCTTGACGTCGAGCGCGGCCGACGAGGTCGCCCAGGAATCCGACGACCTGCAGGGGTCGTTCTTTACGCACTTTCTCGTCAGCGGACTCCGGGGCGCGGCGGACGTCAACGGAGACTCGCGGGTCACGCTGAACGAGGCTTATCAGTTTGCGTTCCATCAGACGCTCGCTCGCACCGAAAAGACCCGTGGAGGAGCCCAGCACGCCGCCTACGACATGGAGCTGGCCGGAAAGGGCGACCTCGTGCTCACCGATATGCGCCAGACCACCACAACCTTGGTGCTCGACGAGCCATTGAGCGGGCGCATTTATGTGCGCGGCGCCGACGGACGGCTCGCGGTCGAACTCGACAAACGATCCGGAAAAAAGGTCACGCTCGGGCTGCCGGCCGGACGCTACGAGATCGTGCGCGACGATGACGACAGACTGTCGGAAGCTGTCGTCGAACTCGGCCCCGGCCAAAAGCAGACCGTTGGCGCCGAGGACTTCGGAGACGTGGACGCTGAAGAGACACGCGCGCGAGGTTCTCAATTTGATGAAGACGTTTGGACCAGCGAGCAGCCGGCGGACCTTGCCGACCAACTGCACCTGCGGGCCAATATGGCCGAGTTTCGTTTCGGTGCCGGCATCCACAGCCCGGCGATCGATCTTGGGGACGCGCTCCGGCTCCAGCTTATCTACAGACGCGGGCTTTCCGATCGGCTCAATTATATCTTTCCGTTGCTTCTATCGGGCCAGATCTGGAGCGGTGACAGCTCTCAATGGGTGCTGAGCGGCGGGCTCAATGGGCTGGGCTACAGCAGCTTCGAGGGGTGGATGACCTCTGCAAAGTTCTCGACTCTATTTCAGTGGCGGCCTGTTGACGCCATCGCTCTGTCGGCGGGCGCAGCTACCGGCGCGACCCACGCTTGGGGTTCGCAGCGGTCGATATGGAACGCCTCAGCTGATCTGAACCTGGGCTGGCAATATGGAACACGGCTGTCGGGCGGCCTGGGAGCAGGGTATTCGCGCTCACAAGATAGTCCAGGCGTCTATGGCGTGACGAATGAGTCGAGGCCGGACGCGTTTGTTCCTCGCGATATATTCACCTTCGGGGCCGTCGGCGGGCGGCCGTTTGCGAGTCTACCTCTCATTCAACTGCGGCTGTGGCGCGGCCTGCATCTGTATGGGAGCTCATCGCTGTCGATTGAAGCCGAGACGCTGCAGTTCTCTGATGTCCGCGGCCTTGTCGGCATCAGTTGGTTCTACGGGACGGGCAGCGACTAATAGAGTTACTCGCTTGGGGCAGTTTCCGTGCTCCTCGGCGGGCGAAAGGCGTGCCCGCGCTCGTCGCACGAATGCGGACACGGCTGTCCGCGCTCCTGTCTAGGTCGCACAAAGGCCGCTTGATCGAGAGGGGCAGGTAAGGCAAAAGAACGCTGAGATTGTTGGAGAATCCAATGGTTATGCAACCTGCCCAAGATTGTGGAGAGCATCATGACTAAGAAGGTGATCGTCGAGACGGACAAAGCGCCCCAGGCCATCGGACCCTATTCGCAGGCGGTGGGCTTCAACGGCCTTCTATTTTGCTCGGGCCAAATTCCCATCGACCCACAGAACGGTGAGATCATCGACGGCGGCGTCGAGGCGCAGACGGCGCGGGTGATGGCCAACCTGTCGGCGGTGCTCGATGCGCGTGGCCTCGATTTTAGCCACGTCATCCGCACCACCATCTATATGAAGAACATGTCCGACTACGAGAAGATCAACGAGATCTACGGGCGCTTCTTCGACGCCAACCCCCCGGCGCGCGCTGCCGTGGAGGTCTCCCGGCTCCCCAAGGACGTGCTCGTCGAGATCGACGCGATCGCCGCGGTGCCCGAGCCGGACAAGGCGCCGGACGTCGCCGACGAGCCCGCAGCTGACGAAGAAGAGGTTTGAGGGCGTGAGGCTCGAGGCTTGGGGGCGGACACCTCGCCACCAGTCTTTTCCCCAAGCCCCGAGCCTCAACCCTCAACCCTCAACCCTCAACCCTCAACCCTCAACCCTCAACCCTTAACCCTCAACCCTTAACCCTCAACCCCGCAGTTCCCCTTTGTTTCCCTGCCTTTAGCTGCTACTCTGCAGCCACGGGAATGTAGCGGCATCTTCCAGTCGTTACACATACAGAAGACGCATATACAGACAAGCACTTTCGGAACTTAAACGGCTCTCTTCCGGTGTCGCCGATGAAGTTAAGTGGAGACAAACGGGTAAGGAGCGTCCTGCTTCTTGTGGTGATGGCGCTCTTCGTGGCGGCGTGCGCGAGCGTGGCCACCCAGCTAGGCGTCGAGGACGAAGATTCCGCTGCCCAGATGGACGACCAGTCGGGGGACCTGCCCTCCGACGAGCAGTTCGAGCCGGCCGAGCCGCCTCCGTTTGTGCCCCCGCCGGAGCCCTCCGACGAGCAATGGGCGATGCCCGACGTCGAGCAGCGCGCGCCGACGTTTCCGTATCTTCCCGGTGAGTCGCGAGACGTCAGCCGGTCGATCGGCAACACCAGCCACGGGTGGATGAGCAACTCCCGGCGCATCCCCCATCCGCACCCGCATCTTCGCGTGCGCACGGTCCAATACGAGCGTGGGCTGAATTATACGACCGACCAGATGCTCGAGTTGGTCGAGTCCGCCGCCGCGCACGTGGCCGAAAAATACCCCGAGACCCCGGTGCCGCTGGGCAACTTCAGCGCCGAGGGCGGCGGGGATATCCCGTATTCGGTCTCCCACAACAATGGCCGAGACGCGGACCTTGGGATCTATGTCCACGACGCCGACGGCGTGTCGGTCGAGCCGCCCGGCTTCGTCTCGTTGGACAAAAACGGCCGCTACGAAGGCGAGCACGGCGAGTTCTACTTCGATGCGGCCAGGAATTGGACCCTTGTCGAGGGGCTCATTCGAGCCGACGACGGAAGGCTCCAGTACATCTTCATCTCCAATCCGCTCAAGCGGAAGCTGCTCGCCGAGGGCAGGCGACAGGGTGCGCCGCGAAAGATTCTGGCGCGGGCCAGGACCTTGTTGCACCAGCCGGGCGGGGCGCTTCCGCATAGCGATCATTTCCACATCCGAATCTATTGCTCGGAGACCGACGTGCGCTCGGGGTGTGTCGACCGGGGGCGCAAGGTCTCCGGATACAAGTCGCACCGACGGGCCCGCAGCCAGACGATTCGAGAGGCCATCGATGTGCTCGAGGCCGACGAGGCCGAGGTGCGGCTCGCCGCGGTTCGGCGTCTGGGGCTTTTGGAGGCGAGAGGTGCCACCTCGAAGATCGCCGAGCGCCTCGACGACGACGACCCTCGAGTGCGCGCGGCGAGCGCGAGAGTCCTGGGCAATTTGGGCCGCGCCGAGGGGGCGCTGGCCGAGCGTTTGGACGACGAGGAGCATCCGCAAGTGGTCGTCGAGCTTATCTCGGCGCTCGGGCAGATCGGCAATGATGCCGCGCTCGAGGCGCTCGTGGCCGAACTCAGCGAGCCGCGCCCGCTCGAGTTGGTCGGCGAATTTGACACCGACGCGCGCGCCTTCGTGGCCGAGGCGCTCGTCGAAAGCGAGAGTCGCCAGCCGGTCCTCGCCCTCATCGACCTGCTCGAGAGCGACAGCCGCCCGGCGCGCATCAGCGCTGCGCGCGCGCTGCGCATTCTGACCAACCACCAGATGGTCGGAGCCGACGCTCTCGGCCAAGCCGAGGGGGCCGAGACGGCCGCCCAGCGCTGGCGGGAGTGGTACGAAGACAAAGGCCACCTCGACCGCGACGAGTGGCTCGCCTGCGGGTTTCGAGACGCCGGCTACGAGGTCGATCGCCTCCACGTCAAAAACGTCTGGGACCTGTGCCGAGCCGTGGCTGACGACGACCACCTGAGCTATAACGCCCAGCGCGTGCTGATGCGGCTGTCCGGCCGGAAGCCTGCCAGCCTCACTTGGTCCAAAGAGGACGCCAACTTCTACTGGCGCCGCTGGTTCGAGCGACGCTGGCGACGCTTCGGCGCCCCTCCCATCCCCGAAGAACTCTCCACTCTGAATTGACCGATCCCAGTCTTCCCAGAAAACCTACCTTGGCCAAAAACCCCGCGGTTTACATGCTCGGTCGGACGGGGTAGAATTTTTAAGTAGAAATGACCATGAGAATCATCACACGCCGGTTTTGAATGTTGCATCGACGCTTCGCCACTGGTCGACTCATCATGGCTGTGCTGCTGGGCGCGACGCTGGTGGCGTTCGCGAGCGGCTGCAGCAGTGAGCTCGACCCCTCCGACCCCGAAGGGGCCTATTATATCTTCCGTGATGCGCTGCTGGAAAAGGACGCCCAGACAGTCTGGGAGCGCACCGACCAGGAGACGCACGCCTACTACCAGGCGCGCTACAACGACCTGGTCGAGATGGACGAGACCATCGATAGGTACCTTCCTCAAACCGACCACAAAATCGCGCGACAGCAATCGGGCACGGTTCTGCTCGACGAGATCGACGACGGCAAAGGTCTATTTTTGAAGACCTTCGTGCCCGACGAGCTGCCCGAAGAGGAGGCGATTAAGGTCGGCTCGGATATCGACGAGATCAAGCTCGCCGAAGACGAGTCCTCGGCCAAGATCATCACACGTGCCGGCCAAGAGTATGTCCTCACTCGCGACGACAAGACCGATGAGTGGCGCGTGATGCTGGTGCGCTCGACGGATATCGTCGAGAAGTCGTTTGCCTGGCTCGACACCAATCGCTCGGCGCTGCAGCAGACCGTCGAGGATTTGATAGCCGAGGAGCGCGAAAAGCGCGAGGCGATCATCGCCGAGTTGCTGAACAAGAAAGAGTAGGCCGCTTCGCTGCCTGATCTCGCCTGCCACGTTGCGAGCAGTTCATGAGTGATGAAGAATATATTCCCGATTTGACCGACGGCTTACAGCCGGTAGCTCCCGACGAAGAGCCCGACGAGTCGACCGCCCAATCCGTCTCACTGTCGGAGTCCCAAGCCGCCCCCCGCAGCTCTACAGGCAGCTCTACGGGCAGCGCCCCGCCCGATTCCCAGAAAAAAACCAAACAGGAAGACGGGAAAGACGCCTTCCTCGGCAAGCGCCTCAAGGGCACTTACGAGTTGACCAAGAAGGTCGGCGAAGGCGGCATGGGCAACGTCTACGTTGCCACGCAATATCCGCTCGAGCGCGAAGTCGCCGTCAAGATCCTCAAGCCGGCCGAGACCAATCCGGAGGGCGAGCATTACTTCATGCGGGAGGTGAAGGCGATCAATATGCTTCGCCACCCGAATATCATCAACGTGGTTGATTTCGGAAAAGACGAGGAGACCGGCACGCTCTTCCTGGTCATGGAGTTTCTGCCGGGCAAGACGCTCAAAAAGATCATCAAGAAGGAGTTTCCGCTCGACCCGGTGCGCATCTGCCAGGTCGCCATTCAGATCCTCAACGCGCTCGAGTCGGCCCACGACGCGGGGATCGTCCACTGCGACCTCAAGCCGGCCAATATCATGGTCGAGCGGGTGGCCGGCCAAAATGACTTTGTGAAGGTGCTCGACTTCGGCATCGCCAAGGTCAAAGAGCCCGGCATGGAGGTGGGGCCGTACACCCAGCAAGGCAATATCGTCGGCACGTTCGACTATATGAGCCCCGAGCAGATCATGCGTAAAGATCTGGACGGGCGAAGCGACCTGTGGTCGCTGGGCGTTATGATGTACGAGATGCTCACCCGCAAGCGCATCTTCCACGACCAGGACGCGGTCAGCATCATCGGCCGGGTCATGCAGATGCCGTTGCAGCCGCCATCGAGCCACGTCGAAGGCATCCCCCAGATTATGGACGACATCGTCATGAAGGCGATGGAGCGAAACGTCGACCAGCGTTTCCAGTCCGCCGATCATATGCGCCAGACGCTCCAAAAGGCCGCCGAGCGGCTCAAGGGTCACGGGGCGGCCGGCGGCGAGGGCTTCGACCTGTACGAAGACACCGGGAATACCGGCGGGACCGGCGGCTCGGGATCGCTGGCAGACAGCGGATTGGTGCGCGGCTCGGGCAACTTGAATTCGTCTCAGATGCTGTCGCGCTCGGGGCCGGCCGGTCGAGGCACCGGCCCGGCCGACTCCGCTGAGACCGGCGATACCAGCGCAAGCGCGCTCTTTACCCGTTCGGGGAGCTTCGGCGACACCGGACGCGCCGGGGGAGCCACCGGGCGCATGGGCACGAGCGTGGCTTCGGGAACCTCGGTGCTCGACCAGACCTTCAGCGCCGAGGAGCTCAAGGGCAGCCTGCTCGGCGAGAAGCGCAAGGTCGCCGTGTTGGCCATCAAGCAACGCTCGCGAAAAAAGGAGGGCATCGACGCCGAGGAAATCGCCCGGCGCAGCCGCAAAGAGGCCGAGGTCGTCAAGGAGGTCGTCGACCACTATGAAGGCGAGATCGACAGCTTCCTGGGCGGCACATTTACGATCTTATTCGGCGCCAAGCGCGCCCGCGTGGGCGACAACGTGCGCGCCATCGAGTGCGCCGTCGAGATCCGAAACCGGCTCAAGGCGCTGCCTCACGGCGCCGAGCATATCGGCATCGGCGTGGTCTACGGCGACGTGTCCATCTCCAAGGCGCAGGACGGAAACGCCTACGGCGAGGCCATCGACCGCGCGATCGCCATCGCCGGCAAGTCCAAGCAGGCGAGCATCTACGCCGACGAGGGCATCGCCGACGCGACCCGCGCGCAGGTCAAATTCGACGCGCCGCGAAAGATCGGCGGCAAGGAGGCCTCCGAGGTCCTCAAGATCAGCAAGACCTCGGCCAAGATGCAGGCCGAAGACGAGGAGCTCGACGAGCTCGATATCTACGTCTCTCGGCCGGGCGTCTACGACCAGTTGTCGCGCCGCGCAGCCGACGTCAAAAAGAAGCACGGCGGCGGTGTGGCGATCATCGGCGAGATGGGCACAGGCAAGACCGCGCTGCTCGAAAAATACGTCGAGACCCAAGAAGAAGATGGCTGGCGTGCCTTTCTGGTCAAACAAGAAGAGGCCAACCGCCAGCAGAGCCTGTCGGTGGTTTTGGGATGGATTCGCCAGATCGCGGAGACCTACCGCGATCCGGCCAGGCTCGTGCGCAAGGCGTGTGAGACCATCGGGCTGACCCAGCACATCGACGACGTGGTGACCCTGTACACGGAAAAGGAGCTGGGCGGCAAACAGCTCACCGTGCCGTGGCAATCCCAGCAGGGCTTCTCGCACTTCAGCGCCGCGCTGCTCCACAAGATGATTCGCTTCGCCCTCAAGAAGGGCCCGGTGCTCCTGGCCGTCGACGACGTGCCAGTGGGCGACACGCCGACCATCGAATTTTTGGATGGGCTGATCTCGCGGATCCAGAAGATGCCGGTCATGGTGCTGGGCACCCGCCGGATCGAGGCGTCCGTGCGCGACCACGGACTGCCCGGCAACTTCGAGGTCATGCAGCTCGACGGGTTCACGCAGGCCGAGTCGAAGCAATTCATCTCGCAGCTTCTGGGGCACACCCCGCCCATCAAGATGGTCCAGCAGCTGCACCGACGCTCGAGCGGCAATCCGGTCTTCCTCAAAGAGCTGGTGCGCTCGATTCGGCGCAACAGCGGCCCGGAAGGGCTGATGAATATGGAGGATCTGGACGACGCCGGCGTGCCGATGAGCCTCCACGAGCTGTTGGCCGAGCGCGTCGACGGCCTCTCCGACGAGCTCAACGACCTGTTGCGTCTGGCCTCGGTGCTCGGCGAGAGCTTCCGCGAGGAGTGGTTCTTCCAGATCACACCCTCGCATCTGAAGCCGCGCGAGAACCTCGAGGAGTTGGTCGCCCACAATATGTTCGCCGCGCGCTACGACGCGGCCGGCCGCATCAACCTGTCGTTCAACCCGCGTGCGCTTCGCACTATCGTCTACGAGCGTCTGCCCGATCAGACGCGAGTCGAGATCCACACCCGGGTCATCGAATTTTTGGAGACCGCCCCGGACATCGCCGCGGTCGATCCCATCGAAGTGCCGCTGATGCTCGCCTTCCACTACCGCTCGGTCGACGGGCTCGAGGGTGCGGCGCATTATCTGTGCGAGGGCGGCGAGATGCTGCTCGACCACTACGATTATGCAGGCGCCATCGAGCACTTCGACGAGGCCATCGAGCTGCTCGACGAGTCGGGCACGGCGCCGACCGCCGAGGTCCGGGTGCGCGTGCAGACCCAGCTTCTGGTCGCGCTTCGCGAGTCGGGCCGCATCGAGGACGCCCAGCGGATCATCGAAGATCTGCCCGACTTCGAGCACATCCCCGAGTCGCTGCACGCCGATCTCCTGTACGAAATCGGCATGACCGGCATGGAGGCGGGCAGCATCGACACCAGCGTCGAGGCCCTCCAAAGGCTCAACGACATCGCCGTCGAGACCGGCCAGCCCAAGATCGAGGTCAAGGCGCTCTTGGCGCTGGCGCAGGTCTTCGAGAAGCAAAACCAGCTCGGCCAGGCCGCTGACCTGTTAATGGTCGTGCCCCAGAAGGTCGAGCAGCTCGGCCAGCTCGACCTGAGCGACCCCGACGACCGCAAGCTGTTCTGGACCGCCTACAACCAGCTGGGAACGCTGTTCATCCGCCAGAAGAACTTCCAGAAGGCCCAGCAATTCTTGAACACCGCGCTGCAGCGCACCCAGCATATCGAGGACCACCGCGGCCTGGTGCGGGTGCTGTCCAACCTCGGCGCGCTGTGTCTGAGCATGCGCGACGTCAAACGCGCCCAGAACTACTTCGACAACGCCCGCAAAGCCGCCGAAGGCGTGGGCGATCTGCTCAATCAGAGCCGCATCCTGACCAACCTGGGCATCGCCGCCATGCAGGCCAACGAGCTCCAGGCCAGCAAAAAGCACTTCAAGAAGGCCCGCTCCATCGCCGAGGAAATCGGCTGGTACGAGGGGCTGGCCGAACTCTCCATCCACATCAAACGCCTCAAAAAAGCGCTGGGCTGAGCCGAGGCGTTTACCAGGCACCAGCATCGCCTCGTGGGAGTACGCGCACTCGCCTCGGGCGGTTTGCGGATTCAGTGGGTGGTGTTAAGTTTATGCTTATAAAGTTTACGTCGGTAAACTTTGTTTGGGTAAACTTTGAAGGGCATGGATATGCAGAAACCTGCAGACATCGTAAATCGCGAGGTCGAGTGGAAGAAATTGGTCGAGCTGTGGGAAGATCCGGCTGGCCATCTGATCTTCATGCACGGACGACGCCGGGTGGGGAAGAGTTGGCTGCTGCACCGTTTCGCACAGGCGGTTGGCGGAATCTATTATCAGGCGACTCGTGGCACGCGCCGTGAGCAGATCAACAGGCTGACACGTGTAGTCGGCGAGCACTTCGAAGACCCAATACTAACGGCAGGAGCGGAACTGCCGGGTTGGCAGGAACTCTTCGAGTATGTCACTGACAAGGCCGGGGAGCAGCCACTATTATTTATCATCGATGAGTTTCCCTTCTTGGCCGACGAGTCTCCGGAGTTGACATCAATTCTGCAGACGCTGTGGGATCATCGCTGGAAGGAAAGCACGTTCAAAATGCTGCTGTGCGGCTCGCATGTCACGCTGATGAAGCAGCTCGAGGAATACGATCAACCGCTGCACGGCAGACGTACGGCACGCATCGCGATCTCGCCGTTTATCTATCGGGACATCGCTGCGATCTTACCGGAGTGGGATAGCCGTGATCAGTTGCTGACCTACGCGATTTTTGGGGGGCTGCCGGGACATCTCGACCGCATCGACCCGCGGCGCACGCTGGCCGAAAACGTCGGCCGTCTGATCCTCGATCCGTCAAGTCGGCTTTATGACGAGGCGACTCACCTGCTCGACAGCTTCGGCCGTGAGGCAGACGTGCATTACTCGACCCTATTTGCCATCGCCACCGGCGCGCGCACCTGGGGCAAGATTACCGACAAGGTCAGCCGCTCAGGTGGTGCGCTCTGGCCGGTTATCGAGTGGTTGCAGGAGATGGAACTCGTCGAGCGCCAGGTCCCTGTCACTCATGATCAGCCACATAAGTCGAAAGTTTCGCTGTACCGACTTACCGATCCGTACCTGAGGTTTTGGTATCGTTTTGTTCAACCGATCTACTCGAGCGGCTCCTCGGGGATGGCCACCACAGACACGCTTTGGAAGAGTCGCATCGAGCCGCGCTTGGACGATTATATGGGCGAGGTTTTCGAGGATATCTGCCACGACTTCGTCAAGACGTACCTCGAACTGCCCTTTGACGCGCTGCGCATTGGCCGATGGTGGACACGCGATTCCCAGCACGAGGTCGACATCGTGGTGCGCGGGACCGACGGAGCGCTGTTCGTGGGCGAGTGCAAGTGGGGCGGAGTGACCGGAGCGGACCTGAAAAAGCTGCGCCAGCGTGCCCAGATGATCGCCGGAGAGCTCGACGAAGTGGGAGAGATTCACTATGCGCTGTTCTCAGGCGCTGACGAGCACGACAAGCGGGTCGCCGAGGCCGTCGAAGCCGGCGAAGTCTCGTACTACGGTCTCGACCAACTCTTCGAGTGAAAGCGTAGTCGTTGAGTCGACGCGAACCGGAGAGACGGTCTCTCCACGACATCAAACGCCTCAAAAAAGCGCTGGGCTGAGCCGAACGCCTCTCGACTGCGTTATGGGCCGGCGAGCAGTTGCCGTGCGCCTCCAGTGATTAGCTTTGAGCGTGCCCGTCCTCCGAAAGGCCGTCGTTGCAGCGGCCGTCGTCGGTTGGGCTACGACTCAGGGCCGACGCAACCTACGTCGGCCGCAATTCGCAGCGACCAGGGAGGCGTTCATGGCATCTAAACTTCGCATCGGTCTCGTGGCTCCACTTGCCGAGAGCGTGCCTCCGAAGATGTATGGGGGCACCGAGCGGGTGGTCTCCTATCTGGCTGAGGCGCTGGTACGCCAGGGCCACGACGTGACCCTCTTCGCCAGTGCTGATTCCAAGACGAGCGCCAACCTGGTTCCGTGCTCGCCACGCGCGTTGCGATTGGATAAAGACTGCGAAGATCCGCTTGCCTGGCATATGTTGATGCTCGAGAAGCTCTACCAGCGCATCAATGACTTCGACATCGTCCACTCCAACGTCCATTACCTGACCTATTCGGTGATGCGTCGGCTGCAAAAGCCGCTGGTGTCGACGATGCACGGGCGCATGGACATCCACGAATATGGGCCGCTGTACGAGGAATTCGGCGAGATGCCGCTGGTGTCGATCTCCTACGCTCAGCGCCGGCCGGTGCCGGCGGCCAATTGGGTCCAGACCATCTACCACGGCCTGCCCGAGGGCCTGTATGCGCCAACCTTTAGCGACGGCGATTATCTGGCGTTTTTGGGCCGCATCTCGCCTGAGAAGCGGGTGGATTCGGCCATCGAGATCGCCAAGCGCACCGGCATGCCGCTGAAGGTCGCCGCTAAAGTTGACACTAACGACCGCGCCTATTTCGAGTCCGAGATCGAGCCGATGCTCGACGACGGGCAGGTCGAATTCGTCGGCGAGATCGGCGAGTCGGAGAAGGCTGAGTTTTTGGGCAACGCGGCCGCGCTTATCTTCATGATCGATTGGCCCGAGCCGTTCGGGCTGGCGATGATCGAGGCGATGGCCTGCGGCACGCCAGTGATCGCACGTCGGCGAGGGTCGATCTCCGAGGTCGTCGACCACGGCGTCTCGGGGTTTGTTTGTGAGGATGAGGATGAGGCCGTCGAGGCGGTCAGAGACCTCGATATGCTCAGCCGTGAGACGGTGCGTGAGACCTTCGAGCGGCGTTTTTCGGCCGGTCGAATGGCTCGCGATTACGTCACCGCGTACCGCGAGGTGATGCTCAGCTATCACTCGGCGGCGCTCGACGGCGCCAGGCACTTTCGGACGCATCACCGCGGTGAATTCGGCGGACAGCGCCCCGGTTTGGGACGGCAAGATCTTCGTTGATGCTTCATTCGTTGACGCTTCATTCGTTGACGCGACGTTCGTTGACGCCACATAAGGGGCCCGTCCAAGATGCAGGAAAAAGACTTCCACATCCTGACGACTAATCTGCTGAACACCGCGCGCACCAGGGTGCTCAAGCATACCGACCTGTTCGCCGTCTTCGATGAGGTCGGCGACATCATGTCGTGGGGCTCGGGGGCGCACGGGATGTACCTCGAGGATATGCGCCACCTGTCCAAGCTCGAGCTTCGCATGTGGGGCCAAAAGCCGATCTTGTTGAGCTCGACGGTCAAGGAGGACAACGCTCTGATGGCGGTCGACCTGACCAACCCCGAGTTGAGCGAGCCCAGCGAGCGGGTGCCCGCGGACACCATTCACATCCATCGAAATAAGTTTCTGACCGCCGATACCTGCCACGAGAAAATTCGGCTTCATAATTACGGCGATACGCCCATCTGCGTGCCGCTGTCGATTCATTTCCGGGCCGACTTCGCCGATATGTTCGAGATTCGTGGCACCAAGCGCTCCGAGCGCGGCGAGGTGCTCGAGCCCGAGGTCGACGACGTCGAGGCTCGCTACACCTATCTGGGACTCGATGGAGTACGCCGGGCCACGCGCGTGGTATTCGTCCAGCGCCCGAAGACGCTGACCGAGGACCAGGCCTATTTCGAATTCGAGATCGAGCCGCGCCAGCGCCGCGACCTGACCTTCGCGGTCCAATGCGCCTCGACCCAGGAGCTCGACGAGCAAGTGGTCTTCCCGGTGCCGTCTGGCTACCGGCAGGCCAACGCCGCCCAGACTGCGCGACTGCGCTCCGAGCGCGGCGGGCGCTGCCGATACTCGAGCGACAATGTCTTCTTCAACCATCTGATCACCCGGGCCGACGCCGACCTGCAGATGCTTATCACCGATACCGAGTACGGGCCGTATCCCTACGCCGGCACGCCCTGGTTCAACACCGTCTTCGGCCGCGACGGGCTGATTACCGCCTATCAGGTGCTCAACCTCAACCCGCAAGTGGCCCGCGGGGTGCTCAAATATCTGGCCGCCACGCAGGCCCACGACTTCGACGCCGAGCGTGACGCCGAGCCGGGCAAGATACTCCACGAGATTCGCCACAACGAGATGTCCAACACCGGCGAGGTGCCGTTTCGCCACTACTACGGCAGCATCGACTCGACGCCGCTGTTCGTCTCATTGGCGGGCGCGTACCTGCGCCGCACCGGTGACGTGGCCTTTGCTCGCTCGCTGTGGCCGAATATCCAACGCGGCATCGACTGGATCGACAACCACGGCGACCGCGACGGCGACGGCTATGTCGAGTACGGCAGGCGCACCGCCAAGGGGCTCAAACAACAGGGTTGGAAGGACTCTGACGACTCGGTTTTTCACGCAGACGGACATTTCGCCGAGGCGCCCATCGCCCTGTGCGAGGTGCAGTCCTATGTATATAGCGCGCGTCGATCGGCCGCGCGTATCGCCAAGGCGGTCGGCGCCGACGAATTC
This sequence comes from uncultured Bradymonadales bacterium, assembly GCA_964386725.1. Lineage (GTDB taxonomy): Bacteria > Myxococcota_A > Bradymonadia > Bradymonadales > Bradymonadaceae > CAYLTX01. The sequence continues at coordinate 46,184 of CAYLTX010000040.1, forward strand.
GCCGAGACCCAGCACCAGGAGGCCAACGCCCTTCGGGAACGCTTCCAGCGAGACTTCTGGTCCGATGAAATCGAGATGTTCGTACTCGCCCTCGACGGCGATAAACAGCCGTGTCACGTGCGTTCGTCGAACGCCGGCCACTGCTTGATGAGCGGCATCGCCTCCGACCAGCAGGCAGCCAGCGTCGCCGAACAATTGCTCTCTGAGGCGTTTTTCTGCGGCTGGGGCATTCGCACCATCGCTGCGGGCGAGGCGCGCTATAACCCGATCTCGTACCATAACGGCTCGATCTGGCCGCACGACAACTCGATGATCGCCATGGGCCTGGCCCGCTACGGATTCAAGCGAGAGGCCGCCAAGATCCTCGAGGGGCTCTACGACGCCTCGCGTTATTTCGAGCTCAACCGGCTGCCCGAACTCTTCTGCGGCTTCGAGCGCCGCCCCGCCGAAGGGCCGACGCTGTATCCGGTGGCCTGCGCGCCGCAGGCCTGGGCCGCCGGCGGCGCCTTCATGCTGCTCGACTCCACATTGGGCCTTCATATCGATGGCCGCTCGAACCGCATCAAGCTCCACGAGCCGATGCTCCCCCCGTTTCTCGACAAGGTGCGCCTGCAGGGCCTGCAGGTCGGTGACGCCGAGATCGACCTCGAATTGCAGCGCTACCAAAACGACGTGGGCGTGCAGATCCTCCGCAGAACTGGCAAGATTGAAGTACTGGTGGTGAAGTAGGGGTTCAGGGGTCCAGGGGTCCAGGGGTCCAGGAACGGCGTAACTGCGGGGGTTCGGG
>CAYLTX010000041.1:0-46513 GCA_964386725.1 uncultured Bradymonadales bacterium
CCCAACCCCCAACCCTCAACCCCCAACCCCCAACCCTCAACCCTCAACCCAGCCTTCCGTCGAGACTATGCAATGGGTTGGCTTGCTCTTACACTCTCAACCCTAGAAGCTGACGGTTGGCTCTCTCTTCACCTCTCGGGCACCCCATGAAACTGCATATTCGCTGGATCGCGCTGGTCTCTTCGCTACTGCTACTGGGTCTATCCGTCGGCTGTTCGCCGTCGAACTCCGAGCAAGCCGATGATGAGACGGCGGCCGAGCAGGAAGAGACGCAGGTAGAGATGCAGGAAGAAAGCGCCGAGCAGGAGGCTCCTGCCGAGATCAACCAGGAGACGTGCGAAGAAGCCTGCACGAAGATCGTCGACTGCGACCCGGACATCGACGAGGACTTCCACCAGCCGTGCGTCGACGGCTGCATGAACGAAGGCAACGTCACAGAGGTGACCTGCTTTATCGAGAGTAGCTGCGAGAAGATCCTCGAGGATTCCTGCGGCATTTGAGCGTCAGGACCGCGGGCCGACTTCGAGTGTCATTCCGGCCTCGCGCAGACGCTCGACGAGGGTCATTCCCATGGCCGAGGCGGGTGTGAGCACGCCGCCTTCGAGGGCGTCGTCGGCCTCGTCGAAGGCCAGGCACATCGCCGACTCGCCCAGCATCATCGCGGTGGCTCCGTAGCCGGGGTCGGAGTCGGCGGCGACGGTCGCTTCGACCTCGAAGGGCTCGCCGGCCTCGGAGGTGCCTTTGCCGATGAGCTTGATGACGAAGTAGCCACTCTCGATCGTCTCGCGGCTCGGGCCCTCGCCGGGGCTCGGGAGCACGAATTTTTGCAGCAGCTCACGAGTGGGCTTGATGGCCATCAGCCCGGCGAACGCGCCGAGGCCGGCGGTGAACCCGGCCGCGCGTAGCGCGCCGCTGGGCCCCGAGCCCATCGAGGACGTCTCCGAATAGCGAAACTCACGCCCCCACTCGAAACCAAGCAGCGCGTGGCTGCGTCGCACGACCTTCTCGTTGACGCGGGCCATGATAAACGGCGCCGTCCAGACGTCGGCGTCGTCGTCGTGGCGGACGCCGGATTGGGAGCCGCCATCCGGGCCGCTTTGCTCGCCGGCGGGGTTGAGCGAGTACGGATGGCCGAGAGCCCGGCGCGCCTCGCGGCTTTGGGACGCTTTCTCCACTGCGTTGGCCATGCTGTCGAGCGTGCCTCCGCTCAGGCCTCCCTTGATTCTTTCGACGAAAAGCTTGACCTGGTCGCACGGCGCGCCGTGCTCGCGCTTGGCGAAGTCCTGGACGATCAATGTGCCGAGGTCGCTGGGGATCGAGTCAAACCCGCAGCAATGCACGATGCGCGTGCCGCCGGCCCGGGCGCTCTCGTGGTGCTCGTCGATCATCTCGCGCATCCAATGCGCCTCGCCGGTCAAGTCGCAATAGTCGGTATCTTGCTCGACGCAGGCGGCCACCAACTTGCTGCCGTATTTGTCGTAGGGGCCGACTGTGGAGCATACCACGCCAGTGCGGGCGACCATCTCATCGAGGCTGGCCCGGTCGGTGGCATCCGCCAAAACGAGCGGGACGTCGGCGGCGTCGCCGAAGTCTGCCTTCAGCTCGGCGCGCAGCCGCTCGAGCTTGGGTTCGCTGCGGCCTCCCATCGCCCACTGCAACTCACCGTCGCCGTAGTTGTCGGCCAAATACTCGGCGACCAGCCGGCCTACAAAGCCGGTTGCTCCCCACAATACGATATCGAATTCGCGCTTTTCTTTATCACTCATAACTTGAGTTCATAGCCCAAAACGGGGGATGTCTACAAGCTGGGCGGTGCTGCTAGCCAGTATTCTGCATGGCGGCGGCGATGCCGTTGAGGCTGATGAGCAACGCGTGGCCGAGCCGCTCACGCTCTTTGTCGTCGGCGTGTCGCCAGCGCTTCATGAGCTCGATCTGTGCGGCGTTGAGCACGTCTGTGTACGGGTTTCGAACGTCGATGAGCTTGCGAATCGTCGGATTGTGGGCGAGCAACTCGTCCGTACCGGTGATCTCCAGGAGCAGTTGGCGGGTGCGGTCGAATTCTGCGGCGAGGTGTTCGTGGAAGCCGTCGCCCTCGGCCAGTTGGGCATATCGCCGGGAGACCTCGAGGCGGGCGCGGGCCATCTCGAGCTGGGCGTTATCGATAATGCTGCGCAAAAACGGCCAATCGGCATACCAGGCGCCTAGCTGCTCGAGGGTACATTTTTCGGCCTCCACTGCCGCCTCGATCCCGGTTCCAACTCCGAACCAACCCGGCACGTTATAGCGAGTCTGGATCCAGGCGAAGTTCCAGGGGATGGCGCGCATATTCTCGAAGGTCGCCTCTCCGCCACCGCCGCGTGAGACCGGCCGCGAGGCGATGGGCAGCCGGCTGATATGTTCGATGGGCGTGACCTGCTGGTACCACGGCCAGAACTCGGGGTCGTCGATGAACTCTCGGTAGGCCTGCATGGAGCGCTCGGCGATAAACTCCATCGCCTCGTCACGGGCTCCGCCGCGTCCGGCATCCGTATCTCCGATGGACTTCTGCGGCGTGGCCTGCATCATCGCGTGGACGAGCTGCTCGAGGTGGCGATGGGCGATGGGCGCGAGCGCATAGCGAAACGAGATGACCTCTCCCTGCTCGGTCAGCCGGATGCGCCCGGTATACGACTCCGAGGGCAGGGCGATCAGCGCGCGCTTGGTCTGGCCGCCGCCGCGACCGACGCTACCGCCGCGGCCGTGGAACATGCACAGCTCGACGCCGTGGGCGCGGCAGACCTGGCCGAGGGCGCGCTGGGCCTTGTGTAGCGACCAATTCGCCATCCAAAAGCCGCCGTCCTTCGAGCTGTCCGAGTAGCCGAGCATCACCTCCTGGAAGCGGTCGCGGCCGTCGAGCTGGGCGGCGTAGGCTTCGTTGGAAAATAGCGCCTCCAAAAACTCGGCCGCGCCGGCCAGGTCCTCGATGGTCTCCAACAGCGGCACGACCTCCAGCGGAACGAAGCCGCGACCGTCTTTGCCGCGGCTGCCGTGCTCCCAACTCCATAGGCCGGCCTCCTTGGCGAGCAGCAGCACCTCGAGCATATCGCTGATCTGGTGGGTCATGCTGACCACCCAGGCGCGCACCGAGGCGGGCTCGTCTTGTTTGGCACGGCGCACGATCTCGAAGACCTCGAGCAGCTCGCGGGTCTGCTCGCTGAGCTCGGCGCCGATATGCGGCCTGAGCGGTCGAGGGTTCTCGAGCTCGGCCGCGAGCAGCTCGAGGCGCGCGTCCTCGTCGAGAGCGTCATAGCTCTCCTCGACGCCCGCCATCCGCAGCAATTCGGCCACGGCACTCTCGTGCTTGGCGCTGTGCTGGCGAACGTCGAGGCTCGCCAGGTGAAAGCCGAAGGCGTCGACTTGCGCGAGGATATCGAAGAGTGCTCCGTCGGCGAGTTTCTCGAGCCCCGATTGGCGCAGCGCGGCGTCAACGACCTCGAGATCGCCGCGGAAATCAGCCGCCGCGTAATTCTGGGGCTTACCATCGTCAGCGGCACCTTCAGGGGGGAACGCGCCGCGGTCTCGGGCGGCCTCGAGCTTTCGGATCACGTAGGTCAGCTTCTTGCGAAACGGCTCGTGGCGGTAGTTTCGGTCGAGGGCGTCGCGGGTGTCCGCATCGAGCGTGACGCTCCGGGCGTCGGCGTCGATGGACTCGAAGAGCAGATCGGGCAGCTCGACGTGGCGAGCCGACACACTCAGCTCCTGGCGCAGCTCCTCGACGGCCTCGATATGCTTGGTGATGGCGACGAACCGCTGCTTCTCGAAGGTCTCGCGGGTGACCTCCGGGGTGACGTTGGGGTTGCCGTCGCGGTCGCCGCCGATCCAGGAGGCGTAGCGGATGACGTTGGGCACCTCGGGCGGCTCGTCGACATACTCGTCCAGCGCACGCGCGATATCCCGGTGGACGTCCGGCACCGTGTCCCAGACCGTGGTCGCCAGGAAGTACAGCCCGAAGTCGACCTCGTCGGCCACGCGTCGGCGCTCGGTGCGGATCTCATCGCTGGTGATCATCAGCTCGACCTCGGCGCACAGCGCCGCTTTGAGCCGATTTATCTCCGCCGGTGTGCGGTCCTCTCGAGCCAGCTCGAGCAGGCGGTTGGCGATGCGGCGCTGGATATCGAGCAATGTACGCCGGCGCGCCTCGGTCGGGTGCGCGGTCAGCGTCGGCTCGATGAGCAAGTTGGAGAGCAGTCCGGCGAAGTCCTCACCCGAAAACCCCGCCTCTTTCAGTGTGGCGACCGCCTGCGCGACCGACTCGTCACGTGGCGCTTCGTTTGTCGATTCGCGCTCGCGCTCGCGATTGATGCGCGCGATCTCGAGCTGCTCGGCGTTATTTGCCAGGCGAAAATAGGCCGCGTAGCTGCGAAGCACGCCCTCCAGCTTTTCGATGGACAGCTCGCCGACACGCTCGAGGAGCGCTTTGCCGTCGTCCGGCCGCTTCGCCAATCCTCGCAGCGATTCGACCACCTCGAAGACCTCATCGCCGCGGTGCTTTTTGATCGCCTCGCCCAACAGCCTGCCGAGCAGGTCGACCTGGCGGCGCAGCGGTTCGGTCAGTCCTTGTTCGTCGTTGTTTCCGAAGGTCATGGTGGGGGCTCCGCAAAGGAGGCGGTGGCTCGAATGCGCGTCAACTTAAGAACGCTTACGCTCGAGGCAACTGTCCGCGGGGCCGGTGAGGCGGGGTGCCGCTGGCACCGTGGCGGAGAGCACCACGGTGCCAGAAGCAAAGTGCAGCGAATCACTTCACGGTGAACTCGAGGGTCTCCAGGCTATTGCCGTCTTCGTCCTGGACGTCGACCTTCCAATCACCCGCGGAGCCGACGGTGCGCCGTCCCCACGTGCGCCAACGGTAGCTCTTGCCAACGTCGAGTTCGATGTTGCCCGCCTCGGCGTCGTTGCGAAAGAAGACCAGGTTGACCTTGCGCTCCTGCTTGGGGTTTTTCACCGACAGCCACACCGTGACCTTGTCGCCGGCGCTAAATGAGCTGCTCGTGTCGACGGCCTCGCGATCCTCGACCTTGGTGGTCGTCTTGGCGTCGTTGATGGACACCGCCGAGTTGGACGCGGAGCTGGCCGTATTGGCGCGGGCCTTCTTTTTCTGGGCCTTCTTTGCCTTCTTCTTGGCTTGGTCGTTCTGCGCTTTCTTTTCGGTCTTCTTTTGGGCCTTCTTGGCCTTATCCGGCTCTTCGTCGTCTCCGGCTGCGGCGAGCGGAGTGAAGAGGAACGTGGCGCCTACGATGGCGAAGATCATCATTAACAGTTTTTGTCGCATTGGTTTCTCCCATGGGGTTGGAGTTCATTGCCCGCGCGTACGCGGACCCGTCTTCAGACCTTTGCGCGCAAGCCGCGCCAGATTCGAGGTCTGATGACGAGTTCGATTTGCTGATGAGTTCTTATGGTAGCAACTGATTTCCAGAATCGCCACACCCCGAGACTATTGACGCGGCTTCGTCGAGCTACCATGGTACGTCCATTCGCCAACTCATCCCGATGGAGACGTCATGGCCCTTCGAAATATGAGCCTCACCCTCGCTCTCATTATCGCGTTCATCCTCGTCGGATGCGCCGGGCCACAGACAGCCGAGGAGCCCGCCAGTGGCGAGCCTGAGGCTGGTGAGTCCGCCCAGGAGAGCGTCGAAGGGGATGACGAGGCGAACGACGAGTACGAAGACGAGACGAATGAAACTGAAGAAGTATTACCCGAAAAGGAGACCAAAATGGCTGACCCGAACGCACCCGACGACGTCGCAGCACCGCCCGAAGATGCCACCACCACCGACAGTGGCTTGGCCTATCGCATCCTCGAAGAAGGCCAGGGCGACCAGACGCCCGCCAAGACCGATACGGTGCGGGTCCACTACACCGGTTGGACGACCGACGGCAAGAAATTCGACAGCTCCCACGACCGTGGAAAGCCGGCCGAATTCCCCCTCAACAAGGTCATTCCCGGCTGGACCGAGGGCGTCGCGATGATGAGCGTCGGCGAGAAGCGCCGCCTGTGGATCCCCGAAGACCTCGCCTACGGCGGCCGCCCCGGTGCGCCCCAGGGCATGCTCGTATTCGACGTGGAGTTGATCGCGATCGTCGATTAGCCGCGCTCTATCAGGGCGCCCAGCGCCCGTAGTTGCTCGCGGTCGGGTTGGAGGGCTGGAACCCCAGGCAGTCGGAGGTCTGATTGAAGCTGGGGTCTGCACTATCAAAGTCATTTCCCCCAATATCGGTCAGCGACTCGGTGGAGCCGTGGCCGGTCGCATAGATCGCTGAGGCACCCCAGCCGTAGTTATTTCCGTAGGAGTTACGCGTGCCGGATAGCTCGTGAGCGTAAATGAGCGTGCTCGTGTACTGCGATAGGCCCGTTTGGACTTGAGCGGTCGCCTGATTCAACAGGTTGTCGGAGATAAAAACATTGGACGTGCTGCCGGCCACCGTGATCGACTGGGTAGCATTGTGGACGGTATTGTAACTGATGGCCATATTGGTCGGGTCGCCTGCACTGCCGCCCAGCCATACACCTGCACCGTGGGTCGAGCCGTAGAGCAGATTGCGCTCGATGACCCCGCTCTCCTGGCCGTTGACCTGCGGGAAGTCGACCTGGATATTGTGATAGATATCCGGCGGCGGCGGCTGGTTGGGCCCGTGGGGCCTGGCCTGGACGTCGTGGATGCAGTTATTCTCGACGGTGAATCCGCCGGGCCGGCCGTCCGTGCTCGAGCTGCCGGTGATGCGGAGATTGACCTGGTCGAGGCCGCCCCACACCTCCGCGTTGCGAAACTGCCAGCCGAGCCCGTCGCTGATCTCGACCAACTCTGAATATTGGTCGCTGACCCCGGGCTCACGGGTCACGTTGATGCCATCCCACACCCAATAGACCAATCCTTCGAGGCGCACGTGACCGGAGACGACCGGCCGCTCGCCGCTGCGATTGATCACCAAGATCTCGTCGTTGGAAGTGCCCTCCGAGGGATTGCTCAGGTCGATCTCCTCCTCGTAAGTGCCTCCGCCCACGCGCAGGGTATGGCCCGTCGACAACTGGGGCAGGGCGTGACTCAAAGTTCGCCATGCCTTCGCGGGCGTCGTCCCGTCGTTGGAGTCGCTACCGGAGGTGGTCACATAAAAGACGGTCGGGTCGGGGTCGTCGCCGTTGTTATTGCCGCCGTCGCTAAGTTCGCCGCCGTCGCTGCCACTTCCGCCGCCGTCGTCGTTGGAGCCGCCGCCGTCGAGCGAGCCACCACCGCCATCCTGTCCGTCGTTGGAGCCGCCGTCGTCAAAGCCGCCGTCGCCGGTGCCGTTATTATTACCACCGTTGTTATTTCCGCCGCCGTTATTGCTGCCGCCGTCGCCGCTCCCACCGTTGTTGCTGCCGCCGTCGCCGAAGCCGGCGTCGTGGGTGTCGCTATTGCCGCCGCCGTTATTCGTTCCGCCGCCGTTATTGTCGTCGTCCTGAGATGCGTCGGCCGAACCCGGGCCATAATGGCTCGTCAACCGGCTCTCATTCGTACAGCCGACAGCCAAGAGACAGGCGGAAAATATCAACGCGAGGGTATATCCAACTTTCATGGTCGAACTCCGGCGTGAGATGACTTGCGCCTATCTTCTCAGTTTCTCGTCCGAATGAAAAACGCCGCTTGTAGGTTCTGCGGGAACCTACTCGGCAGGTTTGCGTCGTTCGAGATATGAAGTCAGAAAATACCATCCCAGCACGAGATTGGTCACGCCCGCCACCGGAAGCGCTAGCCAGGCCAGCAAGCTGCGGTTGCTACGCATAGGCAAGCTCGACTCGGCGATATCTTTGACCCAGGCGGCATGCTCGGCGATGATGGGAGAGATCTCAACCATCTCTGAGTCGAACCACCGGAGCCGCAATGAGCCTTCGACGAAAGCTTGCGATTGCCACCTGGAGTGCCCCGAGTGAGGGCAATATCTACGGCAAGCTGACCCTCGATGTCACCGAGGCACAGCGGTATATCGAGCATGTCCGTGAGACGACCGGCGAGAAGATCACCGTCACCCACTTGGTGGGCAAGGCGGCTGCCATCGCACTCGACGAGGAGCCGAGCCTCAACGGGCGCATCTTATTTCGGCGCTTTGTCCCCTTCGACACCATCGACCTGGCCTTCCTGGTGACCATCGGAGAAGGCGCCGACCTCGCCAAGGTCAAGGTCGAGCGCGCCGACGAGAAGTCCGTCGCTGAGATCGCCTCCGAGCTGCGCGAGCACGCCCGAAAGCTGCGCAAGGGAAAGGACGAGACCTTCGAGAAGTCCAAAGGCCCGCTCAAGATGATGCCGCGCTTTTTGCTGCCCGGCTTCCTCAAATTCATCGGCTGGCTGACCAGCGCCCTCGGCCTCGACCTATCCAGCTTCGGCCTCGAGGCGTTCCCCTTCGGCTCGTGCATCATCACCAGCGTCGGCATGCTCGGCATCGACGAGGGCTTCGTGCCGCCCACGCCATTCGCCCGCGTGCCCATCTACGTGCTCGTCGGCGCCATCAAAGAGCAACCCACCGTCATCGACGGTGAACTCGCCGTGCGCGAGATGCTCACCATCACGGCCACCGTCGACCACCGCTTCGTCGACGGCTACCAACTCGGCACCCTCGCCCGCGCGTTTCGCCAGGTCTTCGAGGATCCCTGGTCGCTGGAAGGCAAGTCGCTGGAGGGCAAGTCGCTGGAAGGCAAGTCGCTGGAGGGGGCCGCTGAGCCAGATGAGACGGAGGGTCAAGAAGAGACGGTGGCGCCATGAGCAACCTATCGCCAGAGCTACAGAGCTGGCGCGAGCGCTTCTGGCACCGCTGGATCGGCGCCCTCACTCGCCTCGACCTGCCCTGTCACGTGCTCTGGGGCCGCCAGGACGCCGTCGCCATCGCCGAAATCGCCGAGACGGTCGCCGCCGAGGTGCCCGACGCCCAACTCACCTGGCTCGACACCCTCGGCCATTATCCCATGCTCGAGGACGCGGCGCGGTGGAGCGAGGCGGTGGTGGGGTTTTATGAGGGGTCGGGCTAGGCGTAGGCGACATGCAGTTAGGAGCAATGTGACCTGCTCATCGAGAGCCATTGCCTGTTGAGGAACCCCTCCGCCTCGTGAAAAACACTCGGCACCTCCCTATCGCGCAAACGACACGCGATAGGGAGGAACTCAAATCCGATCGGCGGCTTGGATGCTTTTCGTTCGAGCTGCAACACCGCGGTTTTCTGACCCCTCGAAAAGCAACCCATGAGCGAGCTAGCTGAGAGTTCCTCCCTTTGGCGCGCCTTTTGTGTGCCAAGGAGAGGTGCGTCGGGCGTAGTACATCCCGGCGCGGAGGGGTCCATCAACGAACTCGACCATCAGCACTCGCGCAGCGCCCCCTTAACAAGCCGCCCGAAGGTGCGTTAGCGTTCTCACATGTTGAAATCTGCCCACTGAGGGCAGGACGAACGAGTTGTTTTTCTCAGAATGTGGTCCCAATGAATCTCAGAAAGATTGTCATTATCGCCGCGCTCACCTTCGTGCCGCTCGCCGTCGGCTGTGGCTCCGATGAGTCGACCGAGACCAACGACGCCGGTCAAACCAGCCCCGATGCGGACGCCTCCCAAGACCAGGACACCGCGGACGCCACCACGCCCGAGGACGGCGGCGAGCAGGACAGTGGCGAGCAAGACGGCGGCGGGGAGGACGCAGGTGATGCGGAGTCGACCGAGGACACCGGTCCCGACGCCGACGCCAGCGAAGACCCGTGCGGCAACGGGACCATCGACGAGGGCGAGACCTGCGACGGCGATTGTCCGACCACCTGCGACGACGGCAACGCCTGCACCGAGGGTACCTTGATCGGCGACCCCGACGAGTGCACCGCAGAATGCGAGTATGAGCCGGTCACCGAGTGCGAGGACTACGAGGCTGATTACGACGGCCGCTATTATATCCTGGCCGAGGAAAAGGTCGGCTCCAGCGTCGTCAACTCGATGGAGTGTGAGGGCACCTTCGACGCCAACGTCGACTCCGCTCGGGACGATCACCTCGAAGGCACCGCCGAGTGCACGTATTCCGGCGGCCTGACCGCCTTCGACGAAAACCAATCGGCGACCATCACCGGCGGCATCAGCCCCGACGGCAACTTCACCGCGCAGATCGTCCACGACTTCGGCACCGACAACGACGGCAACTTCGACGTCGACGGCACGCTCTCTGGCGGCACGTTGACCGTCGACGACACCGGCTCGTTCTACCCCAACTCGCAGTCGGCGGTGGCCTGGGATGTGACCATTGAGCTCGGCCAGCCTTGAGTGGGTGTAGTTGGTAGTTAGGGCGTGGCACCCTTTATGCGGCTTGACCGTGCTCCGCCTCGCTCCGCTCGGCACCTCCCCATGGCGGCTGAACGCCGCATAGGGAGGAACTCTCAGCATGATCGCGCAGTGGTGGATTGTTGTTCAGAAAGCAACCACTGCGCGATCTAGCGGAAGGTTCCTCCCCAGGTCGAAGACCCTGGGGAGGTGCCGGCGAAGCCGGCGGAGGGGTACCCCAACAACCACAAACCTCCCTAACCAAATATCCTTCCGGAGCCAATACTCACACCCGTCGCACCCTCCACAACCTGCTCCTCCGAGCCCCCCATTTGACACGCCATCGCCTCCCCGGCAAAATCGCCGGGTCGCCCCACTTCGGCATCTCGTCCCCACATATTGGCCACATAAGTTGGCAGGGGGTTCAACTTCGAGCGCGGACGGTTGTGCTCTGCGTGTCGTGGTGTCTGGGCAAGGAATGGCCATCGGAGACCCTTATGCTGCTAACGATTTCGACAACATATCGACCCGCCACTGACCTGGGCTATCTGCTCTACAAGCATCCGCAGCGGGCGCAGTCCTTCGAGATTGGCTCGGGGAAGGCGCATGTCTTCTATCCCGAGGCGAGCGAGGAGATGTGCACCGCGGCGATGGTGCTGGAGATGGATCCGGTCAAGCTGGTGCGGGGCAATGAGAATGCCCGCAATGAGGCGTGGACGCTGCAGCAATACGTCAACGACCGGCCTTATGTCGCCTCGTCGTTTTTGAGCGTGGCGATGCGCGAGGTTTTCGGTAGCGCGATGGGCGGGCACTGCAAGGACCGCCCGGAACTCGCCGAGACGCCGATCCCGCTGGAAGTGCACCTGTCGGCGGTGCCGTGTCCGGGCGACGGGTCGCTGATTGCCGAGCTATTCGAGCCTCTCGGCTACGACGTCTCAATCGAGCGGCTCGCGCTCGATCCGGAGTTTCCCGAGTGGGGCGAGGCGCCGTATTTTTCGGTTACCCTGACCGGCGAGGGGCTGCTCAATGAAGTACTGTCTCATATCTACGTGCTCGCCCCGGTGCTCGATGGCGAGAAGCATTATTGGGTGGGCGACGACGAGGTCGACAAGCTGCTGCGCCACGGCGACGGGTGGCTCGAGGACCACCCCAAGCAGGAGTTCATCACGCGGCGCTACCTCAAGTACCAGCGAGCCCTGGCCGAGGAGGCGCTCGAGGAGCTCGGCGACGACGAAGCCGATGATGCCGCCGATGACGTCGCGGAGGACCCGGCAGAGAAGGGCGACGAACAGGAGTCAGAGCAGGCCGAAAAGAAAGTCACCCTGAACACCCAGCGCATGGAGGCGGTCGAAAGCGTGCTGGTCAAAAGCGGCGCGACGACCGTGCTCGATTTGGGCTGTGGCGAAGGCAAGCTTCTCAAGCGGCTTCGCGGGCACAAGCAATTCGAGAAAATCGTGGGCGTCGATGTCGCCTACCGCGAACTCGAGCGCGCCGCCCGGCGGCTTCGTCTTATCGGCTGGCCCGACTTGCAGGACGAGCGTGTCGTCTTGAAGCAAGGCTCGCTCTTGTATCACGACCGCAGCCTGAGCGGCTTCGGCGCGGCCGCGCTCGTCGAGGTCATCGAGCACCTCGACCCGCCAAAGCTCGCCACGCTCGAGGAGACGGTCTTCGAGTACGCGAGTCCGAGGCTTGTCGTCGTGACGACGCCCAACCGCGAGTTCAACTCGCAGTACGAGGGGCTCAGCGCCGGCGACAAACGCCACCGCGACCACCGCTTCGAGTGGACCCGCGAGGAGTTCAGCACCTGGGCCGACCGCGTCGCCGACGAACACGGCTACGAGGTCGCCTACCGCGGTATCGGAGAGAAGGTCGAGGGTGTCGGGACGTCCACGCAGATGGCCGTGTTCAAGCGCGTCGAGGAGGTAGGAAATGAGTGAGAATACGAAGACATTGGATATCCCCGAGATGTCGCTGGTGGTTCTGATCGGTACTTCCGGTGCCGGGAAATCCACGTTCGCGGCCACCCACTTCAAGCCGACCGAAGTGCTCTCGTCGGATACGTGCCGTGGGCTCGTCTCCGACGACGAGACCAGCATGGACGCGACCAACGACGCCTTCGATGTGCTGCACTATATCGCCGAGAAGCGCCTCGAACGCGGTCTGGTCACGGTCGTCGACGCGACCAACGTCCAGCCGCGCGCTCGCCGGCCGCTGGTCGCGCTGGCGCGCAAGCACCATGTGCTGCCGGTCGCCATCGTGCTCGATATCCCGGAGCGCATCTGTCGCGACCGAAACAAAGAGCGCGACGACCGCAACTTCGGCGGCCACGTCATCAGCAACCAGCGACGCGATATGAAGCGTTCGCTGGGCAAGCTTCGCCGCGAGGGCTTCCGCATCATCCACACGCTTTCGTCGCCCGAGGAGGTCGACTCGGTTGAACTCGAGCGGCGTCCGCTTTGGAGCGACTATCGCCAGGAGAAGGGCCCCTTCGACATCATCGGCGATGTTCACGGTTGCTGCGATGAACTCGAGGCGTTGCTCGCCAAGCTCGGCTACGAGCCGGAGGACGTGCCAGACGAGTCGCCATCGGGCGCGAAGGTCCAATATCAAACGCTGTGGCGTCACCCGGAGGGCCGAAGGGCCGTCTTCGTCGGTGACCTCGTCGACCGCGGGCCTCGCTCGCTCGATGCGTTCGACCTTATGCGCAATATGGTCGACCACGGTACCGGTTTGTGCGTGCCCGGAAACCACGAAAACAAGCTCCTCAAGAAGCTCCACGGCCGCAACGTCAAGCTAAAGCATGGCCTCGAGTTGACCGTCGCCGAGCTCGAGTCGCTGCCCGACGATGTGCGCGAGGATTATGAGGCTTCGATGGCCGACTTCATCCGGAGCCTGGTCAGCCATGTCGTCCTCGACGACGGCCGATTGGTCGTCGCGCACGCCGGGCTCAAAGAGCAGATGCACGGCCGCGCCTCGGGCAAGGTCAAGAGCTTCGCGATGTACGGCGAGACCAGCGGCGAGACCGACGAGTTCGGATTGCCGATTCGCTACGATTGGGCGGCCAACTACAAGGGCGACGCGACCGTGGTCTATGGCCACACGCCGGTGCCGCGCGCCGAGTGGCTAAACCGCACTATCAACGTCGACACAGGTTGCGTCTTCGGCGGAAGCCTCACGGCGCTCCGCTATCCCGAGCGTGAGCTCGTCTCCGTCGAGGCCGACCAGATGTACGCCGACCCGATTCGGCCCATCGAGGATAACGCACGTGAAGGCGACCTATCGGCGCAGCATGCGGCCGATCACGTGCTCGATCTGGAGGACGTGACCGGTAAGCTTCGCCTCGAGACTCGGCTCGTGCCGGGCGTGACCATCCGGGAGGGAAATAGCGCCGCCGCGCTCGAGATTATCAGCCGTTTTGCCGTGCATCCGAAGTGGCTTATCCACCTGCCGCCGACGATGTCGCCCACCCACACGACCGACCGCGACGGTTATCTGGAGGCGCCCGAGGAGGCCTTCGCCTACTACCGCAAGCGCGGCGTCGAGAAGGTGGTCTGCGAGGAGAAGCATATGGGCTCGCGCGCCATCGTCGTGGTCTGCCGCGACGAGGACGTCGTACGCGAGCGTTTCGGCTTGATCGACGAGGGCATTGGCACGGTCTACACCCGCACCGGGCGCCCGTTCTTCAAGGAAAAAGATCAAGAGCAAGGGCTGCTCGAGCGCGTCAACGCCACGCTCACCGAGACCGGGTTTTGGAAGGCATTCGACACCGATTGGGTCTGCCTCGACACCGAATTGATGCCCTGGTCGGTCAAGGCTCAGTCGCTGATCGAGCGGCAATATGCGCCCGTGGGAGCAGCCGCCAATGCATCACTTGGCGAGTCGGTCGATCTGCTCGAAAAGGCAGCCGCCCGGGGGATCGACACCGGCGAGTTGGGCGACCGGCTGCGTGAGCGCGCCGCGATGGTCGACGGCTATCGAACTGCCTATCGCCAATATTGCTGGCCGGTCGACAGCCTCGACGACATCAAACTCGCCCCGTTCCACATCATGGCGACCGAAGGGCGGACCTACTTCGAGGAATCACACGTCTGGCATATGAACGCCATCGGCGAGTACCTCGACACGGCGAAAGCCGCCTCGATGCATCAGACGAACCACGTCGTCGTCGAATTGGACGACGAGGACCAGGTCAGCGAGGCGATCGCCTGGTGGGACGAGATGACAGGGGAGGGCGGCGAGGGCATGGTCGTCAAACCCCACGACTATATCACCCGCGACAAGCGCGGACGCGTCGTCCAGCCGGCCCTCAAATGCCGCGGACGCGAGTATCTGCGCATCATCTACGGCCCCGAGTACACCACGCCGGCCTACCTCGACCGCCTGCGAAACCGCGGCGTCGGCAAAAAGCGCTCGCTCGCTTTCCGCGAGTTCGCGCTGGGCCTCGAGGCCCTCGAGCGTTTCGTGCGCCGCGAGCCGCTTCGGCGCGTGCACCAATGCGTCTTTGGGGTGCTGGCATTGGAGAGCGAGCCGGTCGACCCCCGTCTCTGAGCAAAGAATAGATGCTGTGTTTAGCCTTCACGGAGCTCGACCATGTCTGTCCCATCGGCCGCAAAGCTGCTTCGCCAATTCGATTCACTATGTCATGACGAGCGCATGCGCAGCCTCGGGTTGTTGGCCCAGAAGCATTCCCACAGCCCCGAGATCGACCGCCTCATTACCGAGCTGGAGGCAGGCGAGACCTTCGAGTCTTATCTGGCCGTGCGACTGGCGGCGTTGAGCGAACGGGTGCTTCCATTGAGGCGCGCGCTGGCTTCTGGGTCCGCGCTGGTCATGCAGTCAGCGGCAAAGTATTTGCCTCGCGTCACCGGTGACCCCGAGACGTTACTCGAGGCTTATGAGCAGATGGTGCCGGCGGTGCGTCGGTCGCTGCTCCGGCGCGTCGTACGTCAAGAGCGCCGCGAGGCTGCCGAGGCACTTTACCGCGTCGTGCTCGAGCGAGAAGGCGCGGCGCGTGCAGTGGTCCTGTTGCCCGTATGTCGACCCGAAACGGTGCGCCTCGCACTGAAGAAGTACGAGCATGCCCCCCTGAATTGGCGGTCTTTGGCGCAGCGGCACCCCGACCTCGTGCTGGAGCGGCTCACAGAACGCCTCGAAGAGTCGAGCCTCGGCGAGCGCTCGTTTCTGTGGGAGCGTTATCGCCAGGCGGTGCGATACCTCTATCTCGAACAGGCTGAGGAGGTCGCTCGACTTGCACTCGAATACGGACCGGCTAAGGGCTTGCCCGCTGGCTTCGACAGAATTATCGGTGGGCTGGCTCGCCGTGTGCCGAAATTGGCCTTCGAGTTGGTCACCAGTGAGCAATTCTATTCAACCCTGCAACGGGAAGGGCTCCCGGCCCGACTTGTAGGGACGATACGCTCCTTGAGCCTCGAGCATCGCCAGGCGCTTGCAGTCCTCCTCGCGCAATGGCCTAGCCACCTCGCGGCACTACTCGATGAGCATGCGCCATCTGAGCGAGCAGAGCTCCTGGAGCATGCGCACGGCCAATTCGACAAAGAGCGTGCACCTTGGAGCAAAAAACTGCTCGACGTGCTGCCGCACGAGATTCGTCACGCGGAGGCGAGGAGAATCCTGGACCTCGAGGTTATCCGGTCGGATCGAATGCGGTCGTTGGATCTGTCCGCCTATCTGCCGTTTGAGGAGGCGCGAGGCGCGCTCGAGGAGGCCGCTCGAGCATCCGATGCCGACGAGCGAGCGCTGGCGCTGCGCAGCCTCGTGCGCTGTGTAGGGCTGAACCGCCGTGGCATCGCGCAGGCGCTTCGTTTCTGCCAGAAGATCGAGAATGACCAGGACCCGGTGCGACGCAAGGTTTACGAGGCGCTCGCAGCGTGTCCACCGACGGTATTTGAGGACGCGCATGCCGAGCCGCTTTTTTCGCTGATCGCTCATGCGTTTTCTGCCCGTGACACCTCCTGGGAGACGCGCGCTCACATCCGTGAGTTCGCCGTACGATTGATCCAGGCTCACGCTATACGACCTCACGGCGAGCTCTTTGGTGTGGCTCTCGATCTCATCGAGCAGCTAGCCAAGCAGTCGCGGTCTCTGTGGATCGAACTCGAGGACCGTCTGCCGCCAGGAGCCGAGGAGCCTCTCGTCGCGGCCCTCGACCGGCCATTGCGGCAGTCGGTCAGGCGCGAGGAGTATTCGCTGCTTTTTCTGTTCGCACGGGCTCTAGGTCGACGAGCGTGGGAAGCCGAGCTCATTCAGTTACTGCTGGAAAAGGCTACGCGCGCCACGCCCGACTACGTAGCAAGTAGGGCAATAGCGCATTGGCTCGAGCCGCCCCGAACCCGCGATGAGCGCGTTCAGCGCTTGCTCCAGCGGGATCGCAGCAATATTGAAGTCCGGCAAGTCTTTGACCACGTGCACCGGCGCCGTCAGGACTTGCTCGACCCTTACCTCACTAAGAAGCCGCTGCTGGGTAGATTCTTTTCGGGTCAGACGGTCTATGTGGTGCCGGCGAGGAGTGGCTTTTTCCGATGGCTGCCTCGACAACAGCGCGCCTATGGCGAGTTGCTCGATGAGGTGGTTACGGATGAAGGTGCGTCAACCTGGAGTCGGACCTGCGCGGTGCGGGTTAGGGCGAGGCTGTATACGACGCGGCTCGAAGATCTCGAGCAGTGGGTCGCCTCCGAGGACGTGAGTATCGCCGAGGCCGCTCTTCATGGGGCTTCCCACCTCGACTGCCCCGCCCGATCCTGTTCGCTGCTCTCCGAGCATCTGGAGTCGAGCCGTGCGCGGGTGGCGATGTACTCGATGTATCGCTGTGCCAGCTATACGCCGGCAGGGGCCGTGCACCGATTGCTCGACGACATCCTCCGTCGGGACCG
Source organism: uncultured Bradymonadales bacterium (assembly GCA_964386725.1). Lineage (GTDB taxonomy): Bacteria > Myxococcota_A > Bradymonadia > Bradymonadales > Bradymonadaceae > CAYLTX01. The sequence goes on from CAYLTX010000041.1 coordinate 17,187, forward strand.
ACTCAAGGTTACCGTCGAGAAAGAGGCGGTCCGCTTGTTGTCGCGCTTTCCCACGGCCGACAACGTCGACTTGCTCTTCGACTACGTCGATGGTCGGGAGCTTCACCGCGACGTGAAGATTGCGGCCGGCCGTGCCGCCCGCAATCTGCTGCATCACCCACGGGCATGGGATCTCCTCGAGCAACTGGCGCGCGCTGACGAACGGTCCGTAGCGGTCAGCTTCGTGGGCGTTCGTCCGTCGAGCTTTTCCGAAGACGCTGCAAAACGTTATCTCGAGCTGCTCTTCGCCGTCGCACGCCACGAAGATTCATTCGTGCGCAGCCGGGCGGTGCGTACGCTGGGCGGCTGGGCGAAGGTGGAGCCGCGCGCGGTCGCAGCATTCGTCGCCGAATATATCACCGATCTCGAATCGGTCTGTTGGAAAGAGGCTCTTCGGGCCCTCATCGACGCATGCCGCCACGGAGATGCGCGAGAGTACGCCGTCGAGACGGCGCGCTTTCTTTGTTCGCTGGCGCTGGAGGATCAACCCGAAGCCGAGGCCCAGCGCGACCTCCCCGCCCGCCAGCGTTTGAAGGAGATGGCTGAACGATTTGCCCTCGTCGGAGGCGAATGGGTGGAGCAACTGCGCCCGGCGCTCCTCGGCATCGACGAGGTTCTATCGAATGACCCGACGCTCCTATCCTTGCGCCTCGACCTGCGCATTACCGCCACGCGATGGAGGAACGCTAACTCGGCGCTCGACGACCTTACGGCGCTGGTGGACGAGCTTGGCGACGGGTGGCTCGGCAGTGAGAAGTTTGGCTGGCGCGTGGCGTCGCATCTGAAGGGAACGCTTGCAGCAAAAAGTGAACAGGAGCAGGTGTTTCGGCCGCTGGCCCTCGAATTGTCGGAGTCGAGCGACCACCGCCTCCGCCGACTCGGCGTCGCGGTGCTTTCCGTAGTGGGCCCGCAATTGCGCTGGCCCACGCAACTCGCCGAGACCTTGAGGCGCATGCGCCGCGACGATCATGTCGGCGTGCGTGCGGCTGCCCTGAATTTGTTCACGGCTCCAGAAAGCTAACCCGCCCTTACCGGGCACAGACCTGCAGTTGCCGCGCTCCAGAGCGACTCCACAGCGGCCATCGATGACTGGATCAAGAGCACATGCCGGATTGAAGCGTCGCTCCAATACCCGAGGAACGCAGGCGTTGAGGGCCATGCGGCGCGTCCAGACATCTGTTATCACGAGACAGACGACTATTACCGTACTCAGAGGCAGCGTATGAGCCAAGCACGAGTCAAACAGGAGCACGTCAGGTGCCTGCAGATTCTGGCCGTTGTCATTGCTCTTTGCGTCTTTGGTGGCACGGCTTGGGCCGCCGAGCCTGCCGAGAACTCCCCACCAACGTCGCAAGCCCATTCAGGCTCGGACTCCGTGCTCGTTGGCGTCGAGGCTGGGGGGATGACTCTTCTCGACGGAGGCGATGGCGCGCCATTCGGTCCAAGGGTGGCCGCCACCGCGACCTTGCGCGATGTGTTTCCGATACTCGATCCACGCCTTAGCGTTGAAGGGCAGTGGGTCGAGCCTCACCGCGATATTGTCATCGGAGCGGGTGCACGGATCGCCTATCCGGCGGGCCGACTCGAGCCATTGCTCGACATGACCTTCCTATTCTCGCCGTTGCACGCGGGGATCGACTCCTTCATGTTTCCGCGCCTCGCGTTGGGTCTGCAGTACAGCGGGAACGACGATATGTTCATCGGAGGAACGCTCGGCTACGTGAGTCGCGGAGTTCTGACGTTTCCGTTTGCGCTCCAAGTCGGTGTTGACGTTGCGTGGCGGCTTTGATTAGGCGCTTGCCTTTGCTGCGGCGTGAACATCGCGAGATGCTCTTCGTCCTGCTCGAGGGCGCTAGTTCGAATCCCTGGAGGACGAGTCGTTCGGCGCCTCACCAGCGGGCAGGTGGTGTGGAAGTTGCTCGAGGAATCCGCCTGGAAATGAAAAGCCGCGCTCTTCCAGCGCTTCTGCGTTGTTCAGAACCCATCGGATATTCTTGGCGCTATTGCGCCAGTTGTTACTGAGCTTGAGGTCTTCGAGGAGGACTTGGGCGGGCTCGACAATGTCGACTTTGCACTTGAACGTTCCCTTTCGGGTCGTATTTGCTGTCGCCCCACGACTCTTGCGGAAATGCAGCAGGTTCCTCCCCAGGTCTAAGACCTAACTATTAGCCAAAAGTGATCGACGAAGGCGTCCCGATGAGCGGAACGTAGTGGAGCGTCGCTCCCTGCTTTTCAAGGGCGCCTTTGTAGCCTCACGTGACCGGAACGTAGTGGAGAGAACGTGGGGGTTGGGCGTCACGAACCACCCATGTCGATCGTTTCACCCGTCAACGATGCGCGCAAATCGTGAGCTTGAGATTGCGTGTTGGGGCTTATTGGCTAACCCAACCCTTACCCCAAGCTTCCTTCGCTAGCGCTACGGTCGCATGGGGCTACAAGGGCCTCTCTCCGTTTCACTTCGTTCGGCGACGCTTCGCCTGCGGCTACGCTCATCGAAAGGCAACCTTCCTTCTGTCAATCGCCGCTCGCCTCGGTCGGCACCATCGTGACGGTGCGTTCGGCCACGTCGCACGTCGGCGGGCAGTCTGGGCCGTTGGGATGAACTTTTTGGAAGGAGACGTCCACGCCGCCGATGTAGGCGAGGCTGGACGACGAGTCTGTGTCCCGCACGTTCAAGCTAATCTCGCTGACGCCGGTCACCTCGACGAACACACTGCCGGCGGCCTCACACCGAATGAGCACCGGCGCTCGGTAGTTGTCGAAGGCCCTGCAGAGGTCGTGGTGCTCGCGGTCGTTCACTCACCCGGCATCCACAGGATGACTTGCATCCGGTGTGGGTCGTCGGGCTTGGGGCGCAAACGCTCGGCCAACTCGGTTTCGGAGCAGTCGGCCAACAGGCCGTCGATGATCTCGCGCGAGAGTTCGTTTTCGATGGACACCGCGCTGGTGACTGGAAGCCCACGCGCCTTGGCGAGTGCTACGGCCTCTCTCCACAATGCTTTGGAGACACCTTGTCTTCTGAAGGGCTCACGCACGAAAATCGCCCCCAGTTCGAGGCAGTGTCTGATGCCGTAGGAGGTGCCGCCGATCTCTTGGAGAAGGCAAAATCCGATAGCTTCCGTCGAAGTTTGGGCCAAGAGCATGTGCCGGATGGAGGTATCGCTCCAATATTCGAGAAACGCAGGCTTTGAGGGTTGTGCCATTTCACCGGCGAAGTCCGCGACCGAGGCGTAATACTGCTCCACTAGGTTCCACGCTCTCGCAAGGTCGTCGGGGCTCGCTTTTTGGAGCTGAATGTCCGGCATTATCATGAGGTTACTAGGGTGCCGATGTGAGAGAGGGTCGCCGCTCGACCACGATTAGCAAGCGGGTCATGGAAGGCGTCCGAGGATCAACAAGCCGAACGTGGCGGGCGCCCGATAACCCCCCGTGGGTGCCCCGCCCCGGGAGCGCCTACGGCGCCCCCGGCGTCGGCTTACCCACGGCTATGGTTTGGATCCAGCACGAAACCACGTACGGGCCGATCGAGGCAAAGGCACACCGCCCGAACGCTCGCCGGACCACGAAACCAAGCCGCACCACCCGAACGTTCACATGGCCACGAAACCAAACCGCACCGCCCGAACGCTCGCCCGGCCACGAAACCAAACCATAACTGGGGGTAAGACCGGCGCTTTTTGCCGGTCGCACCCCCAGAGAAGGTCGCCGCTCTGCGCCCCCAAATAGACGGTGTTGGACTCTGCAGAGAGCCGCAAATAGTCAATCGCCGCTTGCCTCGGTCGGCACCATCGTGACGGTACGCTCGGCCTGCTCGCATGCCGGCGAGCAGTCGGGGCCGTTGGGGTGATACGTATCATAGGAGACGTCCACACCGCCGGTGTAGGCGAGGTTGGACGACGGGTCCGTGTCGCGCACATTTAAGCTAATCTCGCTGACGCCGCTCACCTCGACGAAGACGGTGCCGTCGGTCACACACCAATAGCCGTCCTGAGAGCCTCGCGAAGCATCGCTGCATTCAATCGCGATGACCTCGCCGTCGGCGGTGACGTCACCGCGGAAGCCGTCGACTAGGTTTCCGTGGCCGTCTTCAAAGTTCAGCGTGAGGCCGTCCTGGCATCCCTTCGAGGTACAATTACCCGTCCCGATTCCACATCCCGCGGCGCCTATCATAAGACACGCGGCGATGGATGCGATCAAAACTCCGGTGATCTTCATGCTTACTCCTTTTGGTACGGCGAAAATTAATGCGGCGTTGACCGGAAACTTTTGGGTTGTTGGGGTACCCCTCCGCCGGCTTCGCCGGCACCTCCCCAGGGTCTTCGACCTGGGGAGGAACCTTCCGCTAGATCGCGCAGGGGTTGCTTTCTGAACAACAATCCACCACTGCGCGATCATGCTGAGAGTTCCTCCCTATGCGGCGTTCAGCCGCCATGGGGAGGTGCCGAGCAAAGCGAGGCGGAGGGGCACCCCAACAACCACAAATCTTCCCCACCAAACATCACTCCGGCGCCAACACCTCACGCCCCGTCGCACCCTCGACAACCTGCTCGACCGAAAAGCGCATCGGAAGCGTATCGTTGCCCAACCACAGCGCCGCCTGGTCGTCGAAATGCGGGGAATCGGTCAGGGCGGATTGGCCGCCGGGGATGATGTTTTGGCCGCGGACCTCGCCGTCGTCGAGCGCGATGACCATGCGCATGACCGGGCCGGTCGAGTAGTCGTAATCGTCGCCGAAGAAGGCCGGGTTGGCCGCGTCGACGCCGAAGAGGTCGCCGTGGCGGGGGAACCAGCGCAGATCCTCGCGCGGGTCTCCTTCGGGGATGTCGTCGGCCAGCGGGAGCCGCTCGGTGTCGATGGCGAAGTCGTCGGCTAGTTGGGCGACGATGGCGTTGCCGGAGGCGAATTCGGCCAGGATGGACTCGAAGCGCACCTGGTGGCGAAGGCCCCACAGCCACGCGTCCATGTCGTCGGTGCCAAAGCCGCCTTTGCCGGCGCCTGCCGGGTCGCCGGAGAGTTCGGCGAGGGCGCTGTCGAGGGCGGCGAGCGCGATCTCGTCGCTGCGCTCGATATAAGGTGTGTCCCGGTTGTCGAAGAAGATCGACTCGCCCGTCTCGGCGTTCCAGGAGGCGAGGTCGAGCGGGTTCTGGTCGCCGCGGCCCTCGACCATTTTGCGCATTGCGCGCATGACGCGTCCGCGCTGGCGAGCTTCGGGCTCGAAGACGAAGTCGATCTGCTCGTCGGCGAAGATGGCGGCGATATAATGCCGGAACCAGGAGTTGAAGATCATCGTGGCGACCGCGGCTTGGACGTCCTCGTCGCTCGGCGAGTCGTAGAACGTCTCGACTCCCGATTCAGCCTGCGCGCCGGCGTCGAGCCAGGCTTCGAGTCGGGCCTCGACCTCATCGATGCGGGTGCTATCGGCGTCGTAGACCGCGGCGAGTCGCTCTTCGAATGGCTCGCGCTCGGCCTCGGCCTTGTCGGAGGCCTGGCGCGCCGCTTCGATGGCGCCCGTGAGCACCGGCGCATATTCCTCGCCGACCTGCGAGCCGTGGTGGCCCTGGATGCGCGCCATGCCGTCGATATCGGCGTCGATACCGGTCTCGTTGGGGTCGATGGCATCGCTCAAGCCCGTCGTAATGGCCCGGGCGCGATAGCCGGGGACCCACGGCCCGCCGATATACCAGGGATCGTCAGTGAGGCTGTCGTTGAAGGTCGCTCCGGCCGGGTCGTTATTGGCGTTGGCGACATAGCCGGCATCGGGATCGTAGGACTGCGGGAAGTCCTCGGACGGGATGATGCAGCGCTGCGGGTCGTCGGCTCCTGCATCCGGGTCGGGGCGTCCCTGGTCGTCGAGCGGGACTTCGAAGGCGCCAAAGCGGGTGCCGTCGAGCACGAAGAGCGGGTTGGCGCCCTCGACCCATTGGCCGTCGTCGTCCTTGGGCAGATAGCCGCGACATGGTGTGGCCGTATAGGGCGTAAAGCCGATGTGGCCGTCGGCGTCGGCGCTGACCATATTCTGGGCGTAGCCGACGAAGTTCTGGACGTTGTTCTGGAACTCCTCGACCGATTTGGCCTCCTGGAGCTTGGCGACCGAGCCGGCCAGATCGCCGATGTCATAGCCGGTATAATCGGAGCTGATGGCGGTGATAACACCGTCGCCGTCGGTGTCGCCCGGGACGACGTATTCGCCGAGCATGGTCACGACCGCATCATCGGCGTCGGCCTCGTCCGGGTCGACCGACTCGCCCTCGATCTCGGTGATCCAGCGCCCGTCAAAGGTCTTCCAGCGAGCCCAGGTCTGCTGGTGCTCCTCGCCACCGAGCACGCCGGCGACCTCGTAGGTCTCCTCGACGCGCTCGAGCTCTCTCCACTGGCCGTCGAATCGGCTGTGGGAGGGGTAGCCGTCGGCGTCGAGCTGAATCTCCTCGCGGTACCAGTCGGTCACGTCAGCGCGCGGATAGGTCTGCGACCAGGCGACGTGGCCGTTGGTGCCTACCGCCAGGAACGGAAAGCCGGTCAGGAAAAGCCCCATTACGCTCAGGTCGTCGTCTTCGCTGAACACGCTGGTGTCGAGGCCCATCTGATAGAAGATCGACGGGATGCCCAGCGATAGGTGGCCGTCGCCGGCCAGCAGCGTCGAGCCGTCGGCGCTCGAGTCGCCGCCCACGGCCCAGGCGTTCGAGCCCGAGTCGCCGTTTTGGCCGCGCCCGAAGAGTGTCTCCAGCGCGCGGGTATGGCCGAGAATGCGCGAGTGCATCGAGGCGGGAAGCCCGGGCATCTGCGAGGCTTGCCCATCGAGCCACTGGCCCGGCATGGTTTGCCCCGACATAGCTTGCTGCAGGCCGCCGTTGAGGCCCCAGCCGCCGGAGACCGAGATCGGATGAATCGGGTCGATGTGGCCGTGAAGGTCCTCGGCGAGGCCGGCCTGGCGAAGCTCGGCGTCGGGTGCGCCGTCGAAGTGGCCGTCGATCTTGGAGGCGACCACGTCGCGGACCAGGTCGTTGGTCGAGTGCGAGGAGGTAAAGACGGCGTATGCGGCGAAGCCGGCCACGTTCTCACGGTCGACGTGGTGCATGAGATCACTGGGCGACTCGGCGCCGATGAGCGGCCCGACAAGATCCAGCTCGCTCGGAGCGGCTGCCGTTCCGGCTTCGACCGCGTCGATATAGGCGTTGATGCCCGCGGCGTAGGCGTCGAAGGCCGCGCCGGTCTCCTCGTCGAGGTTTGCGTGGATGCGCTCGGCGACGTGGGTCATCCCCAACCCGCGCGAGCGAATATCGGAGTCGACCCCGAGGCTGCCCAGCAGCTCCGAGAGACGGCCGCGCGCCAGGCGCTGGGCCATCTCGAATTCGAAGTAACGGTCACGGGCCAGCACATAGCCCTCGGCGAGGTATAGGTCGTGGCGATTCGAGGCGTAGATATGCGGCACGTCGGCCTCGGTGCGCACCACGTGCACCTCGTCGCGCAGCGCCGGGATGGTCAGCCTGTCGGTCTCCTCCACGCCCAAGATGGCTTCGGCCTGGCTGGGCCCGCCGTCAGGCGCGTCACCAGCTTCATCGGCGTCGCCCACTTCGCCGGCGTCCGACGGGTTCTGCTCATCATTATTCGCGTCGTCGGGATCCGAGGAGCAATTCAGCCCGCCCAACATCACCATACCGACCAACAAGACGACCAACTTCGACCGAAATTTACTCATTTCTCACTACGCCTGCGTACGGGGGCCACCATAGGAATCATTGCACGCAGACTACCACGCTCGCCGCTGCGCGTCACAAGGTAGAAGCATCGGACTGACGTCACGGACTTTGTTCGCATTTCCCCGCGTGATAAATGACGTCTCCATCTCCCATCGCCGCTACTCTGTGAGACAAAAGGCAAATGACTATCCTCGACCACGACATCATCTCCGAACGCTATTTCTTTCCACGCCGCCAGCCGCTCGAGGGCGCCCGGATGGTCGATGTCGGCGACGCCGAACTGGCCTGTTTCGAGGTGGACGAGGGCCACGACCTGACGCTCGTTCACTTCCACGGCAACGGCGAAATCGTCGCGGACTATCTGCCGGGATTCGCCAGCCATATCGACAAACTCGGCGCGAATACGTTCTTTGCTGAGTACCGCGGCTATGGCGGCTCGACCGGTACACCGCGGCTGGCCGCGATGCTCGACGACGTCGAGGCTATTCGAGAAGAGGCAACAGGCGGCGGGCCGCTCGAGCAGATCGTCGTCTTCGGGCGCTCGGTCGGCTCCATCTACGCCATCGAATTCGCGGCGCGCTTCCCGGACATCGCCGGGCTCGTATTGGAAAGCGGCATCGCCGACGTCCACGAGCGCATCCTGCTGCGCGCGACTCCAGCGGAACTAGGCGCGACGCCCGAGGAGCTGCGCGCCGAGTTCGACCGCCTCTTCGATCACGAGGCCAAGCTCGGCCAATACACCGGCCCGACGCTGGTCATGCACACCGAGAACGACCACCTGGTCGACAAAAGCCACGCCGACCGCAACGCCGCGTGGGCCGGCGGCGAGTGCCGAAAGGTGATCTTCGAGCGCGGCGACCACAACAGCATCTTCCACGCGAATCAGGTGGAGTATCTGGCCGAACTCGGCCGGTTTTTGGAGGAGTGCCGCTGAGGACGATAAACCGACGGCGGCGCAACAAGGCGCCGCCGTCGGGTTCGGTGGACGATCGCTATCTCCCCAGACGACATGTTGTACGGGTGAGATGGTCGTCGTGGTAAAAAAGTTCGGTGGTGTGCGCGCCGCAGAGGCGCGGTGTCGCTCAGACGCGCGGCCTTCCTTCGCCGCGCCTCGATTCGCGCGGCGGCATACTGGACGCGGCTCCCTTCCCGAGGACGCCGATCTGGCGCATCATGTCCATTGAGTCGAAGCTCTCGTAGAGGTCGACCAATTTGCCGTCCCGAAACTTCAGCCTCGACATGATTGGTAGAGTCACCTCGTTGCCACTGGCAGGGATATCCATAAGCTGGCCGCGGTGGGTGCCTCGCGTCGTTTGCAGCATCACGACCGTATCGCCCTCGGCGATCACCTCGTTCGGTTTGAATTCGAGGTCGGGGAAGGCGCTGCGATACTTCGATATGAGCTCCTTGAAGCCATCTCGACCGTGGTGCTCTTCGCCGTTGGCCGAGCGGTAGACAAAGTCTTCACTGACCCGCTCATCCATCTCCGAGAAGTCTCCGGTGTTCGGAAACTTCAAGATTTCTCGGGCGAGAGATTTGTTCTCTTCGATAGACATAATCGCTCCTGTGTAGCCTGTGTGCAACCCTTGCTGGCCCCGACTGGGTATGCCCGAAGCCGTGGAGGATGAATGATCTGAAGTTACTCGCCAGGCTCTGTGGTCAAGCTCTGTTGCACACGCAAAACCGCTTTACGAGATGCCGATGCTACGCCCCATCATTCACATCCTTCTCCACTTTCTCGTGCCCGGCCTCGTCGCGCGCGTCGCCTGGCGTGAGCAGTGGAGGCGAGCGTGGGTGGTGATGGTCGCCACCATGGTCGTCGACCTCGACCACCTGCTCGCCGATCCGCTATACGACCCCGACCGCTGCAGCATCGGATTTCATCCGCTGCATACGTGGCCGGCGTGGATCGTCTACGCCTTATTGTGCGTGTACCCGAAGACGCGGTGGGTGGGCGTCGGCCTCGTCATCCACATGCTGCTCGACGCGGTCGATTGCGTGTGGATGTCGGCCCTCTGAGCCGGAGTGGAGGCCCAGCCGGTGCGCGGCTGCTATTTGAGGCGCGCCCTGAACGGCGGGCGCGAGACCCTTCAGGGGCTGCCTTCGTTGCGACGCACGGGTGCCCGCAAGCTACATGATGAGAGATCCTCGCCAATCCAAAACGTGCGTCGAAAGCAACCCATGAATGGCCTCTCGCGCGTAGTTTAGCGCCTAAAATAGAGGGTGTCGCTGACCCTCGACATCACGTCTGCGGTGCGCACCATCTCGGTGCGTCGTGCCACCCGCCAGAATCTGCGACAGAGGACATTATGATTGCGTTATCTCGACTCGCTGCAGTGCTGTTGCTCACTGTCTGTGTTGGCTGTCAGGCTCTTCCGGCGCAGGCTGAGGCCGGCAAAAAGGCTTCACAGGCCGAACACCGCGACGACAAGGAGAGTGAGATGCTCGATACCATCGATCTCGATCAACACCGCTGGAAGCATCGCGTCATTTTGTTATTCGCTCCCGGGTCCGATCAGCCGGATTATCAGGCGATGAATGACGCGTTGGCCGAGCAGTCCGAGGGCGTCGATGAGCGCGACTTGGTCGTCTATCACCTCTTCTTCGACGACGCCGGCCGCGTCGGTCAGCAGCCGGTGGCGCGCGAAGCAGCGACAGCGCTCGCCGAAGAGTACGACGCCCCAACCGACGGCTTTACTTACGTTCTCATCGGTAAAGACGGCGGCGCGAAGATGCGCGCCGGCGAGGCCGTCGCGGTCGAGGACATCTTTGCGCGCATCGACAGCATGCCCATGCGCCAACGTGAAATGCGCGAGTCGGGTCAGTAGTGGGAGCGGCTCGACACGTCGTCGGGCTCGGCGGACTAGCGCTATCTCCCCAGACGGCATGTTGTACGGGTGAGGTGGTCGTCGTGGCAAATAAGCTTTCTTTCTGACGCCCAGAGGACGTCAGTCCATTACCTTTGCCGGCGCTTTAAGTGCGAGTGGAGGCCCTGCCGGTGCGCGGCATCCGCTATTTGGGGCGCGCCCTGAACGGCGGGTGCGAGAGGCCATTTAGGGGCTGCCTTCGTTGCGACACGCGAGCCAGAGGCTCTACAGGTGCGCGGCGTCTCCGCTTCGCGGACGCGTTCATCACTCGAGCATCAGGTCGCCTCGAGCCGCCTCCAGGGTACTTAATACCGATGCATACAGCAGCCAGGTAAATGCGGTGCACAGAATCATCACCGTGGCGCTGATGATTTCGCCGAGGATCGGAATGATGGCGGCAAGCGACCCTGCGCAGCCGCAACTCAGGTGAATGACCGCCGTCAGAAAGAAAAATCCGAGAAAGCAGAGAAGGTTATGTCGCACCAGAGACAGCGATTTTTTGATCGCGGAGATGATCCCGGAGCCACTGGCGATGAACCATGGAGCGGGCGCGAGGAGGAACGCAATTAGCAGCGCGGGCAAAGCCAAGATCAGAACCGCCACGGGAGCGATGAGCCCAAGTATCACTGCAGGCGGGGTTGAAACCAGAAGCGCGATAAAGCCGAATAACGCGAGCTTTGGGCTGGCCCACAGGGCTTCTTTGAGGCTCCAACCGACGCCACGCCCGGTGCTTGGAGGCACGGCGAGGGCCTTGCGCATCGGTCCAAATAGAGACGCCATGGCCAATAGGCTTAGCGTCCACAGCACCCCGACGACGATATAATAGACCATCACATTGAGTTGAGCTGTCTGAACCTGGTTCTGGGCGACCTGAGCTAAGCTATTGAAGCTGAGTACTTGCTTGGCGAACACCGACGCAACAGCGAGCGCAATCTGTCCGACTACGACGAGTCCGAACACCCACAGCACACGCGAGTCCCATGCGTGCGCGACGACTTTTGGGATGTTTCGAAGAGCGTCGAAGAATCCGGCGGAAGGCAGTTTTGAATGCTTCTCACTCAGTGGGTCGGCCGGCTCGTGTACGGAGTTATGCTGCGAGGTGCTTTCGGGATCCATGGTCATTCTGCCTTTTTTGAAAGAGTACGGTTGGCACAGCAGTCTCGAATCGGGTGGTAGCCTTCGGTCGGGCCCCCTCTATGGTTTTCGGCAGCAACGGCAGATTCGTTGCGTACTTTTTTCGAGGATCTTCGCGAGTACGCGGTGGTTGCGCCTGTAACTTGCTGTTTTGTATGGGTTATGTGCGTTGTTGGGTGGGTTTGGGGTGAGTTTGGCAGTGGGAGGTTCTGTGTTGGAAATCCTTTCACACCGCGCTAAAAGCGCTCGCAGAAATCCTCCAAATCCTCGCCCAGGGCATCGATATTGCCCGCCTTCGCTAGTGGTGTGACATCGAGATTCGATTCACCTTCGCCGGTCCAATACCACCAGGTTCGACGCTCACTCCTCGACGATGCGCTGCATCGCCTGCGGGATTCTCATTCGAATCTGGCGGCGTTATCCTCAACGGCGGGCGCGAGATCATTTAAGGGCTGCCTTCGTTGCGACGAACGGGTGCCCATAAGCTACCGGATGAGACATCCTCGCCAACCTAAACGCGCGTCGAAGGCAGCCCTTAAATGGCTTTTGCGCGTAGTTCAGCGCCCCAAATAGAGGGCGTCTAGGGTTCTGCGGTGAGTCGTCTTCACAAGTACCCGTTTCGGCCATAGGATGCGACGTCGCCGCTTGGTTTGGCCTCAGTCGCGGGGGGAACTGCACCCCCGACGACTTCGCCCAATGCGGGCTGGCATCCCGCGCTCCTATTTATAGATGAACGAGGAAACCCCATGCCCGAATTGATCCGCCCGCCAGCTCTACCAAACGGCGCCACCCTCGGCGTCATCGCAACTTCGTCGCCGATCACCGGAGGCGGAGACGCGCTCATCGAGCGTGGCTATGAGCGCCTGCGCGACAAGGGGTTCGACATCGTCGAGGCGCCGAATTGTCGCAGCAAATGCGGCCACGCCGCGGGCACCATCGAGGAGCGCGTCGACGCTTTGCACGCGTTTTTCGCGGACCCCGATATCGACGGCATCATCGCGTTTTGGGGCGGGTTGAACACCCACCAGATATTGGAGTATCTCGACTGGGAGCTCATCGCCGAAAACCCCAAGCCGCTCGTGGGCTATAGCGACGTGACCTGCTTGAGCAACGCCATCACGCAGATGACGGGCCTGGTGACCTTTTCGGGACCGGCGGTCATCACCTTCGCCAAGCCGACGCTTTTTGAGTACTCGTGGTGCTGCTTCGAGCGCGTACTGATGGAAGGCGGCGATCGACTGCGCTACGAGCCGTCGCCGGTTTGCAGCGACAACGCGTGGTACGAGCATGAGGACAAAAAGATGGTCGAGAAACCCGCGCCGGGCTGGCGCTGCTATCAGCCCGGCGAGGCGTCAGGGCCGATTGTGGGCGGCAACCTGGGGACGCTCCTGCTGCTCGCCGACACCCCGTATTGGCCCGATATGGACGGCCGTATTCTCTTTGTCGAAGAGGACGAGGATGAGAGCCCCGGCACCATCGACCGTTTGTTCACACGGGCGCGCCAGATGGGCATCTTCGATCAGATCGCCGGCATGGTGGTGGGCCGCTTTGCGGCGTGTGTGGAGTTTAGCGACGACGACAGCTTCGAGATGATCCTCGACGACACGCTGGCGGGCTATGATTTTCCGGTGATGCTCGACGTGGACTTCGGGCACACCGACCCGCTGATGACCTTCCCGCTGGGTGTGGAGTGCCGGCTGGACGCCGGGGAGGGCTCGATCGAGTTGACCGAGCCATGGGTGAGTGAGGCAGCTTGAGAAAAAGAAAAGGCCTATTCTGACGCTCAGAGGACGTCAGTCCGAGGCTCACACCGTCGGTATCGTAAAGCGAAACGTGGTGCCGACGCCTTTTTCGCTCTCCACCCAGATGGTTCCATCGTGGGCTTCGACGATGCCCTTGGAGATGGCCAGCCCGAGGCCGGCGCCGTGGCGAGCGCCTTGCTCGGCTTGCCAGAAGCGGTCGAAGAGGTGAGGGGCCTGGTCCTCGCCCATGCCGACGCCGGTGTCGCTGACCTTGAAGACGACCGCGTCGTCCTCGGCGCGGGCGGCTAGCTCGATGTGGCCGCCCGAAAGGGTGAATTTGAGGGCGTTGCTGACCAGGTTGGATAAGACCTGTTCGACGCGGCCGATGTCGGCGTGGATGCGGGGAAGTTCGTCGGGCAGGTCGCTGCTGATGGTGAGCTCTTTTTCCTCGGCCTGGATGTGGTGCTGGGAGACGACCTCTTCGACGAGCATCTTCGGGCAATATGGGGCGCGCTGCAACGAGAGTTGGCCGTCCTCGATGCGGCCGACGTCGAGGAGGTCCTCGATAAGTCGGTTCATGCGCGCGGTGGCCTTTCGCTGGGTTCCCAGATACGAGAGCAACTGCTCGTCGTCGGCACCGGCGGCGATGCGTCGCTCGAGGTGCTGTGCGGTCAACCCGATGGTGCTCAGGGGGTTTCGCAGGTCATGAACGACGATCCGATGGACCTCGTCGCGCAGTTCGATGGCGCGTTGGGCCTTTCCGTAGAGCAGGGCGTTTTCGGTGGCCAGTGCAGCGCGAAAGGCGAGCTGTTCGGCGAGTCCGAGGTCGTTTTGATCGTAGTGGCGTTCAGACTCGGCGGCGATGAAGAGAATCGAGCCCAGCAGTCGGTCGCGCGCGACCAGCGGCACGGCCATAATCGAGGACGGGCTCAGGGCCTGGAGCAGCTCGTGGCGCTCGTCGCTCGTCGACAATGCCTCGATGAGCGTGTCGTCGACCTCTTCGATGAGCACAGCCTCACGATGACCGAGCGCGCGAGTTACCGGGCAATGTGAGTTATCGAAGGATGGCGTCTTCTGGAGCATTTGGGCGATATCTTCGCGACCCAATGTGCTCACTCCAACCTTCAATCTCGAGTGCGCGCCGTCCTCATCGACGACGTCGACGGCACAATAATCAGCTAAGAACTGCGCGCTCAGATCGGCGACCGCTTCGAGGGTCTCCTCGTAGTCGAGCGTCGAGGTCAGCCGCGCTCCGGCGTCGGCCAGAAATCGCTGCGCTTCGGTAAACCGGTGGCGCTCCAGGGAGTGGCGAAGGGAGCGCTCGAGAAGCGGCGGGGTGATGTCGCCCTTGACCAGATAGTCAGCCGCTCCGTGGCGCATCGCTGCCGTGTCGACGGTGCGGTTGCCTTCGCCGGTCAATAAGATGATCGGCGTGCGACAGTCTCGCTCGAGGGCCTCTTGAAGCAACTCGATGCCGTCGCGCGCGCCCAGTCGGTAATCGAGCAAGCAGACGTCGTGGGCGTTATCGAGCAGCGCCTCGAGGCCCTCCTCATAGCTGGCGACCCACTCCAGCGTATAGCGGTCGGCTCTCTCGAAGTCGTCGAAGTACTCCCTGGTCAACAGGTAGTCGTCTTCGTCGTCGTCGATGAGGATCACACGGCGTATACGGTCGCGATCGCCGAAAGGCGGGCGCGTACGGATGTCAGTGGGTTGACTCATGGTCCACGGGATACTGCGCTTGAATCAGATGTGCTCAATCCGTCGGGTTCGGACGCTTGACGATCTGGAACCAATACTGGCCGAGGACCTTCATGGCATCGACCAATCCGTCGAAGGATACGGGCTTGGAGATGAAGCTGTTGACCCCGAGATCGTAGCTTCGATAGATGTCTTCTTCGGCGCGAGAGGTGGTCAGCACGACGACCGGGATCTGACGAAGCGTCGGCTCGGCCTTGATCTCCTCGAGCGCCTCGAAGCCGTTTTTGCGCGGCATATTCAGGTCGAGCAGGATCAGCCCGGGCCGCGGCGACTCGGCGGGGTCGGCGTAGTCGCCGCGTCGCATCAGATAATCCATCAACTCTTCGCCGTCTTTGACCGCGCGGAAATCATTGGCCAGGCGCGCCTCTTCGAGCGCCTCCTCGGCCAACATGATGTCCTCGACGTCGTCATCGGCCATCAAAATGGTAACCGGTTCTCTGTCGCTCATGATGTGGTTTCTCGGGTAGAGTTGGATTGGTGGGCCGGGAGAGTCAGACAAAAGCGCGCGCCCTCGCCCGGTGTGCTTTGAGCTGTGACGGTGCCACCGTGTCGCTCGACGATCTTGCGTACGATCGCCAGGCCCACGCCGGTGCCTTCATAGGTGCCGCGGCCGTGCAATCGCTGGAAGACGTCGAAGATGCGGTCGAGGTACTTCTCGTCGAAGCCGATGCCGTTGTCTTCGACCACGATTTGATACCACTCGATATCGGAGTCGTCATCGTTGCAGGGGTCTTCGTCATCGGGCCCGGGGGCCTGGTCGACGGGAAGGCGCTCGGCGGTGACCTGAACCACCGGCGGGACGCCCTCGCGGTGGAATTTGAGGGCGTTTCCGATGAGGTTTTGAAAGATCATGCCGATCTGAGTGGCGTCGGCGTCGATGCAGGGGAGCTCGCCGACATCGACGCGTCCGTCGGTGCGCTCGATGGACAGCTCCAGGTCGGCCAAGGTCTGCTCGACGATCTCGGACAGATCGACCGGCTCGAAGGGCTGCGCTCGGCTGGTCACCCGTGAGAAGGAGAGCAGGTCCTGGATCAGACCGCTCATCCGCCCGGCGGCGCGCTGCATGCGGTCGAGGTAGTCTTGGCCTCGCTCGGGCAGTCCAGTGCCGTATTTGTCGGCGAGTCGGCCCCCGAAGGCCTGAATCTTGCGCAGCGGCTCCTGCAGATCGTGCGAGGCGACAGCGGCAAATTTCTCTAACTCCTCGTTGGAGCGGGCCAACTCGGTATTGGCGCGCTGGAGCTTCTTTTCAGCCTGGCGCTCCTCGGAGACGTCGCGCAAGACCGCCGTGAACAGCCACTCGTCGCCGACCTTCTGCTTGGAGATGGAGGCCGCGGCCGGGAAGATCTCGCCGTCTTTGCGCATCCCGTAAATCTGGCCGCGCTCCCCCATACGCTTGGAAGGCTTACCTGCCGTGGAGAACGACCGTACGTGTGCGTGGTGTCCGTCGCGTGCGTCGGTGGGCAGTAACATCGACAAGGGCTGGCCAATCGCCTCGTCAGCCGTGTAGCCGAAGATCTCCTCGGCCCCCTGGTTGAATTGGCAGATGCGTTGGTCGATATTGATGGAAATGATCGCGTCAGCGCTCAGATCGACGATGCCCGAGAACGCCGCCTCCGATACACGCAGCGAATCACGCGCTGCTTCGGCGGCCTCTTGGGCGGCCGCAGTTCGGATGGCCTCTCGTTTGCGTGCCTCGGCCTCTTCACGCTTGGTGATGTCGACGCCGGTGGCAATGACGTACCGGACCTGGCCATCCGCGTCGGTCAACGCCGAGTTCGACCATTCGATGGTGCGTCGCTCGCCGTCGCGGGTGATCCAGTCATTGGCGTGGTGGTTGGGAAATTGCCCGGAGCGAAGCTCGTCGAAGGCTGCTTCGACATGGTCGCGTTCGCCCTCGGGGATGAGCCGCTCCCAGAGGGGCTGACCCTCCATCTCCTCGAAACTATATCCGGAGAGTTGCTGGCACGCCTCGTTGAACACGACGACGCGGCCGTCGGTGTCCATGACCACCACGAGGGCGGCCAGGGTTTCCAAAATGGTCTCGAGAAGTTCTAAGCTTGGAAGGCTTTCGTTCAACTACTACCTCATCGGACAGACTGCTGGTGCTCGTAGCTTTGGTGCCACGGACCCTGTCGAATTGGACCCGCAAAGTCCTCAGCGCATCGTAGGCGCCATCGAGTCAGTAGGCAAGCGATGTCGGCGGACCGCCACGCCGGACTTCGGTCCTGGAAAGTTACGCGGGGGACGAACGAGATATTCCCGGCCCGAAGCATGGCACGGATGAGATGAGGCGAATGGATTAACGCGTGCCCATCGCGATGAATTTGCTCGGGCTCCAGCCCTGCATGATGTCGTCGCCGATGCGAAATGTGGGGATGCTGGTGGGTTCGGCACCCTTTCTCCGGCAAAAGCGAGCCATCTCGCGTCGGTTGGCTTTGGAGGTGTCGATGTCGACCGCCTTGTGGGGGACTTGATTGGCCTCGAGCCACGACTTCGCTCTCATGCATACCCCGCACCAGTCGGCGTAGTACAGTGTGATCGGCCGCCAGCGAGCGCCCCCCGGCACCCGGGGCGTGTCTTTGGCCCGCTGGGTGCGCCCGGAGGCTGAGGGGCTGGAGTGGCCCTGGCCGGAGCTGCCGAGTCGGCGAATCTCGATGGAATGCCCGTCGACCGAGGTATTTTCGACAGTGCTCTTTTCTTTCGAAAGCTCGTCGTCACCGAAGAGTTCGATGACGTGGTCGTCGTTGAGCTCTTCGGGTTGGTCTGCTTGCTTCGAGCCGTGACGCGACTTGGAGTCGGCGTCGGTCGTCGAGCCCATCGCGGCCGCGCCCGAGGAGGCCGAGTCAGACGGCGAAATGCCGAGCAACTGCTCGGAAATCTCTAGCGTATGCAATCCCCTCAGGGCGCCTTGTTTGCCGGCGTCGAGCCGCATGCGTACCTCTTCTGCAGATCGCAGTGTGGCCGTCGCGCTGTCCCCGGGCGACGAGTCGAGCAAGTCAGCCATATAATACCGGTCGGCCAGCTGCGGGGTCTTGTCGGGCACGTGGACCACCGTGGCTGCCCGCTCGGACAAGGGGATGCGCGAGAGCCGGTCGGTGCTGTCGAGGCTGCCATCGGCGAGTAGGGTGGCGTAGAGGACGCCGTTGGCGTCGACCTCGAAGTCGGCCGATTCCGGCGTCGGCGCGTTTTTGGAGGTCTCGCCGGCCCCATCCAACAGGCTGCGGGCTTGCTCACAACCGCCCAGCAAGCTCGCCACTACGACGATAAAGAAGAGGGCCACACGAAGTTGTTTGGCGTGTTCGATTCGCTCCATGGTCCCTCCAGTAGTGCCGGGAATGAGGCTGCCACAATAGGCTGTGGAGCTAAGGCCCGCAACCAGAGCACCGCGCGAGGCATCTGGGGTCGGGCTGGAGGGCGAGTTGGTGGTGGCTCGACGGCGCCGCTTACGCCGAGTCGAACGCGGGGGCTGCTTCGATCACGCTGGGCGTCGAATGGCGGATGTGACGCGCTCAGCCGGCGAGCAGGTCGTGAAATTCGTCGGCGAATCGGGTGACCCGGTCCCAATCGGTATATTCGAAGTCCTGGCTGGTATCGATGTCGCCGCCGGAGCTGGCGCTGATTTTCTTCATCACAAAGCGCTTCAGCCAGTTGTATTGGGTATATTTGAGCGCGCCGGCGAAGATCTCTTTTTGGGCGGGACTCCAGCCGGCGTCGTTCAGAAACGATTGTATATATCGACGCGCTTCGGTGTCCTCGTCGCCGGCCGCCGACAGGCTCACCGAGAAGAACGCGGAGGGCATCTCGCTGAGTTCGGTGGCGTGCTCATCGGCGAAGTCCCGGATGTAGCGCTGGTGCTTCCCCTCGTGCAGCGATCCGCCCACGATGATGCCGTCGAAGTCGGCCAGGTCGAATCCCTCGGGCAGCTGGGAGCCCTCGAATATCTCGGCCTGGTCATCTCGCCGACGAAGCTCGTTGGCGAGGTGCTCGCAGATCTTCCGGGTGTGGCCTTCGGTGGTTCCGTAGACGATGGCGATGCGCTGCGACATGGGGGCTCCGGGTGCGTGGGGTTCATCTAACTCGGGCCCATAACATTGGCAGCGGGAGGACGTTGACAAGTAAATACTTAACGCCCACGCAGATTCTGTGAGATGCGCAGCACGTCGCTCAACACACCGGCGGCGGTCACGGCACCGCCGGCGCCGGCGCCCTGCACGATGAGCGGATAGTCCTGATAACGCTCGGTGGTAAAGCCGACGAACGCCTCCGAGCCGCGCAGCCGGGTGGCCGGATGCTCGGCGGGGATGGTCACCGGTCCCACCTTGAAGGTCGGCGGCGCCTCGCCTTCTTCGCCCGGGTCGAGCACAGCCAGGTATCGAAGCGTCTCGTTGGCTGCCTTGATCTTGTCGACGCGCCGGGCGAACTCCTCGTCGTTGGCCTCGAGCGCCTCGAAGAACTCCTCGAGGGACTCGGTGTCCAATATCTCCTGTGAGACGAGTGGTTCGACCGAGACATCCTCCATGTCCAACTCGAGCCCCAGCTCACGCGCCAAGAGCAGCGCCTTTCTGGCGACGTCGAGACCGGACAGGTCGTCCTGCGGGCGCGGCTCGGTGTAGCCGAGTTCGCGAGCGGTGCGCACCGCCTGCGACATCGGTACGCCCTTCATCACCTCGTTGGTCAGGTAGCCGAGCGTGCCCGAGAAGGCGGCGGTCATCACCCCCGAGACGTCGGTGCAGATGATGACTTCCTCGGCGCCCAGGCCCCGGCCGAGTAGGGTGGCGGTGTAGTCCGAGCCGTTTCTGCCCAGCGTGGTGGTGCGCCCGTCGGGCGTCTGGCCCAGAAAGCCGGTGCAAATCGGCACGCGATCGGCCCACTGCTCGCGCACCGTCTCGATGCGCTCGCGGGTGGCCTCCCAGTCGACCCGCGCGCTGCCGAAGGTGTCGTCAGTAACCGTCCATTCGCGTGAATCGGCAAAGACCGCCGCGACGCCTCGCGCCCGGGCTAACTCGGCCATGATTGTGGCGCTGAGCCGCTCGCCGAAAGACAAAACGGTGTCGAGGGTCTGCTCGGTCTTTTGGCGAAGCAAGCTGATCCCCAGCAGCAGCTTTCGGAGCGGCTCGAGCAACTCGCGCACCATCGGCGTGATCTGCGGTCGGCTGATCGTCTGGCGGGTCGGACTCGGGCCGTCGCTGGCCAGGTCCTCGAGCACCACCAGCGCGTTGCTGATCGCAAGATCGGCGATGCGGTCGACGGCCTTCTCGGCGCCCTCGAGATCCCCCTCGGCGGCGAGGTCGACAGAATCCAAGAGCCAATCGGTGGTCTCGCCCATTGCCGAGCAGACCACCGCGATGGGGCCTTGCTCGTGCTCGGAGACGATCAGGTCGATGACCTGGGTGAGTCGATCGGGGGCCCCGAGTGAGGAACCGCCGAATTTTAGGATGCGACAGCTCATAGCTTCTCCAGGGCCTGCTCCAGATCGGCGATCAGATCGTCGGCGCCCTCGATGCCGATGGCAAAGCGCACCAAGTTGTCGCGGATGCCGATATCGAGGCGTTGCTCGGTGGTCAGTTCGTAAAAGGACATCAACGCGGGTTGCTCAATGAGGCTCTCGACGCCGCCCAACGACGGCCCGATTTGAGGGATCTGACAGGCGTCGATAAAGCGCGAGACCTCGTCGACGTCGCCGTCGACCAAAAAGCTGACGACACCGCCAAAGCCGCTCATCTGGCGCGCGGCGACGGCGTGGCTCGGGTGGGTCTCCAGGCCGGGATAGTAGACCCGCTCGACCTTGGGGTGTTCTTCGAGCCAGCGCGCGATTCGCATGGACGTCTCGTTTTGGCGGCGAACCCGCAAGTCCAGAGTCTTGATGCCGCGGATGAGCATATAAGCTGCGTGCGGGTCGAGCACACTGCCGAGCACTCCACGAAAGTCGGCGATGGCCTGCACCAGCGGCGCCTCGCCGCAGATGACGCCGGCGAGTAGATCGTTATGCCCGCCCATGTATTTAGTGCACGAGTGGGTGACCAGATCGATGCCGAAGTCGAGCGGCTTCTGATTGATGGGCGTCGCAAAGGTCGAGTCGATCATGATCTTGACGCCCCTGTGGCGGTCGCGAATCTCGACCAGCTTCTCGAGGTCGGCTACATGCAGGTAGGGATTGGTCGGCGACTCGGCCATGATGAGTCGGGTCTCACCCGGTCGAATCGCGTCCTCGATGGCCTCGTAATCTCCCGGCTCGACCAGCGTCGCCTCGACGCCGAACTTGCCGAGCGTCCCGGTGACGAATTGGCGGGTGCGTCGGTAGCAGTCGCTGGTCATGACCACATGGTGGCCGCTTCGCAGCATGGCGAGCAAGGTGGTTGTAATCGCGGCCATCCCGCACGAGAAGAGCGCGGCGGCCTCGGCCCCGTCGAGCGCGGCGAGCTTGGCCTCGGCGACCGAGACGGTCGGGTTGCCATAGCGACCGTATTCCTCACGCTCGATGCGCATCTGGAAGTGGTCGTGAAGCTCGGCCGTGTCTTCGAAGATGTAGGTGGCCGTGCTCTGGATGGGCGTGGTGACCGCGTGGCCGGGCTTGGGCCGCGGCTCGCCGCCGTGTACGGCGATTGTCGACGAATTATCGGACGTGTTCTCTTCTCCCATGACCGCCTCGACTGCGAAACCCTAGTAGACTAGTGGGAATTGTTAGCACCTATGGGAGATGGCTGCAACGCCGGCCAATCAGCTGGCCGGCTGCGCGCTCTCTTTCGGAGTCTTCCGAAAGGTCTTCCATGCGGCGCCGATTCCTGAGGCGGGCTCTGCGGTGGGTTGGCGCTCCGTTTTGCACTTCGGGCAAAGCGACGCTTCCTCGCGCACCTGATAGTCGCAATTTTTGCAGGGAACGCGGGCGCGTCTGTCGGCGACTCGTTGGGCTGCGCGGGCAGTCAATGCGACGGTTGCGAGAACCGCGGTCAAAAAGATCAGGAAGCCGAACGCCACGAGCGGCAGCAGCGGCAAGAGGATGAGCACGCCGACGACGCCGCCGGTCTCGATGCGCGCCCACATCCGGCCCAGCTCGAAATCGTCGATGAATTCGAGGAGTTGCGAGCGAAGCCAGGTCAGCCCGAGGTTCAGGCCGATGGCCAGGCCTACGGCGGTCGCCTGAACCTCCATTCGATGCTCGGAAGCGGCGGCGGTGGCGACTGCGCCGAGGACGCCACCGGATTCAGCCGCTTGGTTGCCGGTAGACTCACCCATTGGGTTATCCATGGAGCCGGCGGCGCCGTCGACGAGCGCGGCGGCCTCGACCTCGGGCATATCCAGCGCGGCGAAGAGCAGGGCGGCGCTGAACGCTCCGAACGCGCCGGTGACGTTGTCGACCTGCATATCGCGCAAAATTGCGGCGATGTCCGGGTCGTGTTTGGCCGCCGTCTCCAGCCCCGCCAGCACCGCGGCGGCGACGATCGCCGGCGCCGAGATCAACCACTGCATCATCTGTGGGACCGCGGCCAAGTCTTGGTGGACGAGCAGCGCCACGACCAGCTGGACGCCCAGGAAGGTCGCCGCCGGCCGAGCCGCCGCGGTGATCGACGGGCCGATGGTCATGGCGAGGAATCGAAGCAGCACGAGACTCATGGGGCCAGCTCCAGTAGCCATGCGGAGAGTTCACTGATGCCCGGGATCTCGAGCGTCGACAGCAGGTGTATCGTGCCGGCGACGACGCCGGCCGTGGCTGCGATCGAGCCGAGCAACAAGACGAGGATGCCCACCGGCAGCGCCCACTCGAGGAATCCGAGCGGGAGGTCTTCAGCCTGCCGGCGAAGCCGCCGTCGCAAGATGACCAGCCCGCCCTCCACGTAAAGCGCGGTCAGCAGCGGCCCGGCTGCGGCGAGTATAAACGCGCTGGCGCCGACCAACGGGGCGATGGCCACGTTGATGAGCAGCGCGACCGTGGCGAGCGCAGCGCCGAAGAGCCTGATGCTCATCCGCGTCAGAATGCGCCGGCCTGGCGCCAGCCATTTGAGGCCTCGGCGCAATACGACCACATGCAAGACGAAGAGCGCGACGAGCTGAACGACGACCTGCAATAGCGGCACAAATCCGGCGGCAAAGCTCGCCAGGGCGACTAATCCGTAGCCAACCAGCCGCCACTTGAGCCGGCGCGCCTGCAGATCACCGAGGATGTCGCCGCCTTCAGCCGCCAGGGGCGAGCCGCAGTGTTCGCACTCCGACTCCTGCAGGATAGACGTGCGCGAGACGCGCTCGGCGCACCGGCCGCAGCGGGCGTGGGCGAGGAGTTCTCTTTGGTGGGCGCTGTGGTCCAATCTCGAAGGTGTCCAATGTCTGTCGTTAGAGGTGTCTTGGGTGATACCTCATTTGAAGACAACTCGTCCAATGCTCCGGAATTCCTGCCGCCGCCGTCAACGAAGTAGACGCGAATTGCGATGAGATGTCGTTGGTCGAGGTCAGCACGACCTTGGTGGTCGACGCTCCTCCCGGTCGACGTAGGGCGACCAGTCGAATCGATTCCAGCCGAGCCCGGCCAGTGCCGGCTGGAGCAGCGCCATCGAAACCGCGACCGCCACGCAGGTCGGCCACACGAGAGGATGGCCAGCTCGAAGGCCGGCGACGAGGGCAACGGCAATAATGACCAATGGACGCACCAGCGTCAGCATGCCGAAGGCGCTCACCGTGATATAGCTTCGAAGATCGTAGGAGGGGAGCGCGTAGACACCAAACACCAGCGCCACGCATCCGGCGTAGGCCGCATAGAAGACGCGCATGGAGGCGGCGACTTGCTCCAGCGCGGCAATCACCTGGCCAACATCATCGACCAGCCAAAAGGTGGCCGCGACCGTCAGCGCGATGGCGGCCAGGGCGAGGTGGACCAGCCCGATGCCGCTGAACATGGCGCGAAGATAATAGCGTCGCTTGTCCAGGCGCGGGTTTCGGCCCAGGGCGTCCCGATAGCCGACGAACATGCCGTCAATGAGGGCCATGACATATAGGAGCGCCAAGTCACTCATCTGGCCTCCCCGAGCCGACCGACGAGGCGGCCGAGCGAAGCACGCCAGGCGGCGTCGATGTCGCTTCGCACTCCCACCGCGGCGTGCATGACCCGAAAGATGGGGAGCAGCCCCTGCTGGTTGTCGAATAATCGGGTCGTGAACTCTCCTTCCGGCTCGCTTGCCGCCTCGAGCAAGACCTCGCCGCTGTGGGCGCGCCGGGCCGAACAATAACCGTCGTGTTGGCTCAGCGGCTCCTGAAAACGGGCTCGATGGAACAAGAAAGCGCCGATGGGGCTCGCCCAGGACGGCTGGATGTCGAAGTGGATGAAAGCGTAGGGGCTCAGGCGTCGTTGTTCGGCGAAGAATCGACCCAAAGCCTCGCCTCGGAAGTGGTGGATGACGCCCGACGACAGGAAGACATGCGCTTGCTGCTCGAGGGCGAAGGCGTTGGCGTGATGGAAGCGGCAGTCGAGAGCCTCGCGGCGGGCGAGTTGGCGAGCGGCGTCGACGAGCGTGCGATTGAGGTCGACGCCGATCCACTCGATATCCGGCGCACGGTGGTCGAAGGCCAGCCGGCGTACGACGTAGCCCAATCCACAGCCAATATCTACGACGCGAATCGGATCGACACCGCGCTCCCTCAGGCGCTCGATGAGCGGCCCGAGCAGCGTCCACACCCGCTGCCCCTGGCAAAACTCCTCGGAGAGGCGTTGGATCTCTGCGTGCGAGCGCAACAAGACGCGGTCCACCGCGACCGGGTCGAGCACGTCGTCGCGTGCCGGGAGCCGGGAGGCGATTCGAGCCGCCCAGCGTTGACCGTTGGCCCGAAGCGTTGACACGACGTTGGAGCGCTGGACCGCTCGGCGCTCCAGGCTTTCAGGGTCGTAGTCGACCACCAGATCCGATATTTCCCACAGCTCACCCATAGAGCTGGCAGCGTAGGCGAAGATGGCGTCTTCACCAAGGCGCGTGCAGGGCGTTCGACGCGCACACCTAATGGTCGCCCCAAATCGGATACACCTCGAGTTGTTAAAGCATCGCCACAGGGTTGTCATCGAGCCGACGTGTGTCTACGTTGATCCGCCGGGAGCCTCCCCACCGAGCGGCGAGTAGTCATTGGAAGTAATAAAAACACCTTGGGAACGTCCGACCGAGGACGTTCTGTCGAGTCTCGATGTCACGCCCGAAGCCGGGCTCAGCGCCGATGAGGCTCGCCGGCGCAAACAGCGCTTTGGGCCCAACGCGCTCGAGACCGCCAAGCCAAAGAGCGTCTGGCGAATCCTTCTCAGTCAATTCGGCAGCCTTGTCGTCTTGTTATTATTAGGGGCGGCGGTCGCCTCGTTGGCGTTTGGTGAGATGGTCGAGGCCGTGGCCATCTTTGTGGTCATCGTCATCAACACCGGGGTTGGCTTTGCGATGGAGCTGCGCGCCGTGCGGTCGATGGAGGCGCTGCGTACGCTCGCGCAGAGTTCCTCGAGAGTGCGTCGAGACGGCACGGTAGGCGATGTGCCGGCCCGAGAACTCGTGCCCGGCGATATCGTTCAATTGCAGGCCGGCGACGTCGTCAGCGCCGATATGCGCCTGGTGGACGTCCAGAACGTCCAGGTCGACGAGTCGGTCCTGACCGGTGAATCGATGGTCGTCGAAAAGCAGGTCGAGCCGGTCGGCGCCGAGGCCGATCTCGGTGATCGCTTCAATATGCTCTTCAAGGGCACGGCTATCACCCGCGGTGAGGCCCTCGCGGTGGTCACCGCCACCGGCATGGCCACCGAATTGGGCAAGATCACCGAGTTGGTCGCCGCCTCAGCGCAGGGCAAGACCCCCCTGGAGAAGCGCCTCGACGTGCTCGGGCGTAAGCTCGTGTGGGTGTGTCTGGGGCTGGCCGGCCTCATTGCATTGCTCGGTGTTTTTCAGGCTCGGCCGCTGCTCCAGGTGCTCCAGACGGCCATCGCTCTGGCGGTCGCGACCATCCCCGAGGGCCTGCCGATCGTCGCCACGATCGCCTTGGCGCGGGGCATGTGGCGAATGTCGAGGCAAAACGCGCTGGTCCGCAACCTCGCCGCGGTCGAGACGCTCGGGTCGACCAACGTCATCCTGACCGACAAGACCGGCACGTTGACCGAAAACCGCATGACCGTGCAGGCGTACGCGACCCCGTGTGGCACGTCGCAGGTCGATTGGCACGGCGGGGCGGCTGAATTCCGTGTCGAAGACCAGCCGGTGGGTATCGAGGAAAATGCGTGTCTGCGAGCGGCCCTCGAGATAGGCATGTTGTGCAATGCCGCCCAGCCTGCCGACGAGGCCGATCCCGACTCGCCGCTGGTCGGTGATCCGGTCGAGATCGGGCTGCTCCACGTCGGCCGCGCAGCCGGCCTCGACCGTCAGGCGCTGCGCGAGCGTTACCCCGAGACGCGGGTGGAATCCTTTGACACCGCCGTGAAGATGATGGCGACCTTCCACCGCAACGACGACGGCTATCGCGTCGCCGTCAAAGGTGCGCCCGAGGCCGTCTTCGACGCCTGTACGCACGCGGTCGATGCCACCGGTCAGCCCCGGGAGTTCGACGAGGAACAACGTCGCCGTTGGCTCGATGAAGCCGACGTATTGGCCGGCGAAGGTTTGCGCCTCCTCGCGCTCGCCGAAAAGCAGGTCAGCGACGACACCGGCGCCGCCTACGAAGACCTCGTATTTGTGGGGCTGGTCGCTTTCGTCGATCCTCCCCGCGAGGACGTCCGTCCGGCGCTCGATGCATGCCGACGCGCCGGCATCCGAGTCGTGATGGTGACTGGCGACCACCCCTCCACTGCCCTGCATATCGCCCAGCAACTCGGCATGGCCGATGAGGAGTCGGCCGCGATCACCGGCGCAGAGCTTCGGGAGCGCGACCTGATGAAGCCCGATAATGAGGAGCGGCTGGCCGCGGCGCCGGTCTTCGCCCGGGTCAGCCCGGAGCAGAAGCTCGATATCGTCGATCTTCACCGCGGCCGCGAACAGGTCGTGGCGATGACCGGCGACGGCGTCAACGACGCCCCTGCCTTGTCCCGGGCGGATATCGGCGTCGCCATGGGACAACGGGGCACGCAGGTCGCCCGCGAGGCCGCCGATATGGTGCTGCAGGACGACGCCTTCGCCACGATCGTCAGCGCGATCGAGCAGGGGCGGATCATCTTCGATAATATCCGCAAATTCGTCGTCTACCTGCTTTCGTGCAACGTCAGCGAGCTCTTCGTCATCGCAATCGCCTCGCTGCTCTTCGCCGACGAGTCGCTGCCCATTACGCCGCTGCAGATTCTGTTTTTGAACCTCGTGACCGACGTTTTTCCGGCGCTGGCGCTCGGTTTCGGCGAGGGCGAGCGCGACATTTTGGAGCGATCGCCGCGTGACCCGACCGAGCCGGTGCTCACCGGCAGGAGTTGGCGGGAGATCTTCGGCTACGGCGCGATGATCACAGTGGTGGTTCTCGGCGTCTACAGCTTGGCGTTGTTCTCGCTGGAACTCGGCCCCGAGATGGCGGTGACGATGTCGTTTCTGACGCTGGCTCTTGCGCAGCTGTGGCACGTCTTCAATATGCGCGGAAAAGGGGCCAATCGCCTCTTCAACGACATCACCCGAAACCGGTGGGTATGGGGCGCGTTGGCGTTGTGCGTGGTGCTGACGGGGCTGGCCGTCTACGTGACTCCGGTGGCCAGCGTGCTCGAGTTGCGTCCGCCGGACCTGCGTGAATGGGGCATCGTGTTGGCGGCGAGTTTCGTGCCGGCTGTATTGGGGTTGATCCGCACATAGTACTCCGAGCCGGCCGGTTATTTGCTGCTCGCCCACGCGCTCTTTGCCGCCAGCGGAGCGATGCGAACGGCGAGGCCGGGGGAGCGGATAAGGGAGGTCAACTTCGACAGGACCTGTGGCATCCCGAGGGTCGGCAAGCGTTGTTCGAGCGCACTGCGGGCGAGTTCGGCGTCCATCAGTCCGGTTTGCATCAGGTGCTTCAAGTCGCCGACATCGAGCGACTGGGAGAAGCGCCGGAAGATATCTGCGCTGGTAAATAATGGGCGAAAACGCTCATTCCAGGCGTGCTCGTAGCCGGCGAGGCCGCGGTGGTCGGCCAGCGCGTCGGCCAGCATGCGCGCCGCGATGAGGCCCGCGCCGATGCCCGAGCCGTGCGCCGAGAAGACCTGGCCGGCCGCGTCGCCCAGGGCGGCGACGTTGTCTCGGCGCAGGCGCCGGTCGGGCAGGCTGAGTGGGATGGCGCGACTGCCTCCGAAGATATGCTCGCCCACCCACGGCGTCTCCTCGACGAAGTCGCGCAACATTCGCCGCCCCGAGCGATATCCCGCGGCGGGGACGCTGCCGGTCAAAATGCTCAGATGGTCGTCGTCGAGGCGAAGGTTCAGGATGGAGTAGCCGCCCTCGATGCCCGAGAAGCACAGCGTATGACCGGGCTGGACGCCGTGCGCTTCGAAGAACCCGGTTGCCTGCTGATAGTCCTGGACCCGGTGGACCGCCTGGGCGGCCGCGCAGATGTCGCTCGGAGCTGGACTCGGAGCACCGAGCAGATCCGCACCGGCGAGCCCCGAGGCGTCGATATACCATCGGGCCCGAACGGTCCCGCGGGAGGTCTGCAGCCCGGTGTCCCCGAGCCCCTCGACCCGCGTCGAGCCCTTCAGCCTGGCGCCGGCCTCACGCGCCGTGCGCTGGAGCCGCTCGACCAGCAGCCGCATGTCGACCTCCATTAAATCATGATCGCGCACGACCACGCGCTCCGGGCCGTAGCCCGCCACGAGGTGAAAGGCGACCCCGTGCGCCAGGAGTTCGGGCGCCTGGGGCGGCGCAATACCGGCCTGCTCGAAAGCGCTCTTCGCGACCCCGTTGACCCAATATGCGCCCGCCTCACCGAGCGGGCGTCGGTCCAGACAGACCACGTCCATGCCGCGGCGCGCGCAAAAGAGCGCGGCGGCGGCACCGGCCGTGCCGGCTCCGATAATGGCTACGTCACAGACGATATCGCTCATAGGCGCAGTTCCAGCAGTCGAAAGCGTGGGGCATTGGTTCGAATGGACCACTCTTCTATCAAAATTAGCCTCCAGCGTCATGAGGTGAAGCTAGGTCAAA
>CAYLTX010000042.1:0-45785 GCA_964386725.1 uncultured Bradymonadales bacterium
GTCCAGCCGAGTCGCCACCGGGCGACTCGGCGAGACGCACCCCCAGAGAGGGTCGCCGCTCACACGTCACCGTACGAGAAGACTACGAATCGCACGCGATCGCAGGTAAGGCGGTTGCCCGTGGGCGTCGCGCGTTGTAACGCTTTGTTCGCCTTGTTCACCTCGCCTGTTATCCACACCGACTAGGAAAGCCGTTCTATGTCCGACGCCAATACATTGCTCAATCGCCAGACTGCCGAACAGATTGCCGCCATCGCCGAGCGCGCCGGTGAGGCGATCATGGAGGTCTACGGAAGCGCCGACTTTGGCACGCAGTATAAGGACGACGAGTCGCCGCTGACCGAGGCGGACCTCGCCGCGCATCGCGTCATCATCGACGGCCTCTCGAAGGTCACCCCCGAGTTGCCCGTTTTGTCGGAGGAGTCCAGCGAGATTTCTGCGGCCCGCCGCCAGAATTGGGATGCGTTCTGGATGGTCGATCCGCTCGACGGCACTAAGGAGTTCATCAAGCGAAATGGTGAGTTCACCGTCAATATCGCGTTGATTCAAGAGGGCCGACCCACGCTTGGCGTGGTCCACGCCCCGGATCTGGCCAGCACCTATTGGGCGGTCGAGGGGCAGGGTGCGTTCAAAAAAAGCGAGCAGGGCGTCGAGCCGATTGCGATCGGCGGCGAGTTGCACACGCCGGTGACCGTGGTGGTTAGCCGCTCGCATCTTCGCGAGCGCGACGAGGCATTTATCGAGGCGCTGCGCGAGCGCTACGACGAGGTGACGCTGTCGCCCACCGGCAGCGCTCTGAAGCTATGTCTGGTCGCCGAGGGCGCCGCCGATGTCTACCCGCGCTTTGGGCCGACCATGGAGTGGGATATCGCAGCGGCTCATTGCGTGGTCGAGCAGGCCGGCGGCATCATCGAGACTGTCGAAGGAGAGCCGCTTCGTTACAATAAAGAAGAGCTGGTCAACCCCTTATTTATCGCTCGTCATCCCGCCCTCGAGCTGCCCTGAGACGGCGTGACGGCGGGAATTTATCGGGCCTTTCCACTGTCGTGAGTAACGCGGACGCTTGCACGAGTCCGATCCTCAGCCCGAGCCTTAGTATGACGAGACGACATGTCTTATTCATCGATGACGAGCCCCGCTTGCTCAAGCTTGCCAGTCGGTTATTCGGCGACGTCCACGATTTCGTCGCCTGCGAGTCCGGCGCAGAGGCGCTCGAGCATATGCGCCGGGACCAATTCGATGTGGTCGTCTGTGACGTGATGATGCCCGAGTTCAACGGTAAGGAACTCCAGGAGCAAAGCGCCCGGATCGATCCGGATTACCCCGGCCGCTTCGTCTTTATCACCGGCGGAGCTTATACCGATTCCATGGACCAGTTCTTGAGGTCGGTGCCCAATACGTGCATCGAGAAGCCGTTTGCTCGTGACGAGTTGCTCGACGCGATCGAAGAAGTCGCGGGCCAATAAGTCTGCGTCCATTATATTTGGAGATTCTGTGAAGCGTTGCGGTACCGAGGAATTCTTGAAGCTGGCCACCGAGCACCCGATCTTCGACGCTCGCACGCCCGCGGAGTTCGATGACGGACACCTGCCCGAGGCGCATAACTTGCCGCTTTTTGACAATGAGGAGCGCGCCGAGGTCGGCACGCTCTATAAGAAGAAGGGCCGCAAGGAGGCGATCTTGCGCGGCCTGGATTTTGTGGGCCCGAAGATGCGCGGGCTCATCGAGCAGGTCGAGGCGGTCTGTGAGCCGCCCGGGCCGGTGCTGCTGCACTGCTGGCGGGGGGGCATGCGCAGCTCGAGCGTGGCATGGCTCCTGGAGCTTTACGGCTACGAGATCACGGTGCTCGAGGGCGGCTATAAAGCCTATCGGCACCACGTGCTGGAGACCTTCGAGACTCAATTCGACGAGCTCATCGTCCTCGGGGGGCTGACCGGCTCCGGAAAGACCGAGGTGCTCGACGAGCTGGTCGAACTCGGCGAGCAGGTCATCGACCTGGAGGGGCTGGCCAACCATCGCGGCTCGGCCTTCGGCGGCATCGAGCGCGAAGTCGTCGCCCAGCAGCAATTCGAAAACGACCTCGCCCGCGTCATCTCCGAGACCGACCCGAGCCGTCGGGTCTGGGTCGAAGACGAGAGCCGGCTGGTCGGCAGCTGCTTCATCCCGGATGGGTTTTGGGAGCAAAAGCGGCGCGCGCCGCTGGTCTGCCTGGATATCTCCCACGACACCAGGCTCGATCGCCTGGTCGCCGAATATGGCGAGCATCCCACCGAGGAGCTCGCCGAGTCCTTCCGCGGCATCCAAAAGCGGCTGGGCGGCCGCCGGCTGACCCTATCGCTCGAGGCGCTCGACGAGGGTGATCTTCGCACCGCCGGCCACGAGGCGCTCAAATATTACGACAAGGCGTACTCCCACGGCATGGACAACCGCCTCGGGCCCATCGTCGCACGCCTCGAGCTCGAGCCGCGCCCCTCGTCGGCCGAGATTGCCCGCCTGTGCATCAGTACTGCAGAGAGTGAGATAGTGAGAAAGTGAGAGAGTTAGAAACTGCAACTGCACGCAGTAGGCTCCACACGGTCGGTAAGTTTTTCTTACTTTCTTACTCTCTTACTTTCTTACTCTCTGCTGTTACTAGGTTGTCGACTGCCCACTTGCGCACTATGTTGGGCTGCGTAAGTGCTGATTTTTCCGAATTTCCGAGTTCCAGGAGTAGGTCGTGACAGACGACAACAACAACGGCGCCGACGAGTCGCGCTCGAATTTTATTCGCGACATCATCGACGAAGATCTGGCCAGCGGAAAGCACGACGAGATCGTGACTCGCTTTCCGCCCGAGCCCAACGGCTACCTGCACATCGGCCACGCCAAGTCGATCCTGCTCAACTACGGCATCGCCCGCGACTACGACGGCGAGTTTCACCTGCGTTTCGACGACACCAATCCGGTCGCCGAGGACGTCGAATACGTCGAGTCCATCAAGGAAGACGTCGCGTGGCTGGGCTGCGATTGGGGCGAGCATCTGTACTTTGCCTCGGATTATTTCGAGCGCATGTACGAGCTCGCCCAGCGGCTGATCAAAAAGGGCAAGGCCTATGTGGACAGCCTGAGCACCGAGGAGATCCGCGAGTACCGCGGCACGCTCGGCGAGCCCGGCCGGCCCAGCCCGTATCGGGATCGATCGGTCGAGGAGAACCTCGACCTGTTCGAGCGCATGCGCGCAGGGGAATTCGACGACGGCGAGCATGTCTTGCGCGCCAAGATCGACATGGAAAACCCCAATATGCTGATGCGCGACCCGCTCCTTTATCGGATCCGGCACGTCGAGCATCACCGCACCGGCGACGAGTGGTGCATCTATCCGATGTACGATTTCGCCCACTGCCTCGAGGACGCCTTCGAGGAAGTCACCCACTCGCTGTGTACGCTGGAGTTCGAGAATAACCGCGAGCTATACGATTGGCTCATCGTCGAGACCGAGGTCGAGGCGCAGCCGCGCCAGATCGAATTTGCCCGCCTGAACCTCAATTATACCGTCATGAGCAAGCGAAAGCTCAGGCGCCTGGTCGAAGAGGGCCAGGTCGGCGGCTGGGACGACCCGCGCATGCCGACGTTGGCCGGGCTTCGCCGCCGCGGCGTGCCCCCCGGAGCGATCCACCAATTCTGCGATATGATCGGTGTGGCGCGGGCCAATAGCGTCATCGACATCCAGATGCTCGAATACGCCATGCGCGACTACCTCAATACCCGCGCACCACGGGTGATGGGCGTGCTGGACCCGCTCAAGGTCGTGCTGACCAACTACCCCGAGGGCGAGGTCGAGTGGCTCGAGGCGCAATATTACCCACACGACGTCCCCAAAGAAGGCTCGCGTAAGGTGCCGTTTTCGCGCGAGCTCTATATCGACCGCAGCGACTTTCAAGAAGACGCCCCCGAGGATTTTTGGCGCCTGACCCAGGGCAAGGAAGTCCGGCTTCGCTACGGTTATTTCATCACCTGCGAGGATGTCGTCAAAGACGACGACGGTAATATCGTCGAGCTGCGCTGCACCTACGACCCGGAGACCAAGGGCGGGGACGCCCCCGACGGCCGAAACCCCAAGGGCACCATCCATTGGGTCTGCGCCGAGCACTCGCTGCCCGCCGAGGTGCGCGTGTACGACCGGCTCTTCAATACCGACCTGCCCGAGTCCGACCCGGAGCGCGATTACGTCGATTATCTGAACCCCGAGTCGCTCCAGATCACCCGGCGGGCACGCGTCGAGCCGAGCCTCAAAGAGGACCCCGCGGACACGCGTTATCAATTCGAGCGCGAGGGCTATTTCTGGCAGGATCCGCAGGACTCCTCACCGGATAGTCTGGTCTTTAATCGGGTCGTCGCCCTGCGCGATACCTGGGCGAAGAAGCAGTCCAAGATGGAGCAGGAGCGCGAGAAGATCGCCCGCGAGAAGGCCGAGAAAGCGGCCAAAAAGAAGAAAGAAGCGAAGAGCCAGGACAAAAAACGCCCGAGCAAAAAGCCCGCCTCTTACAAGCGTGACCAGGCGCGCGAGGAGAACCCGGCGCTGGCCGCGCGCCTGGAGAATTATCAGGAGGAGCTCGGCCTGCAATACGACGACGCCGACCTGCTCAGCGGTGAGTTTGCGCTCGCCGAATTCTTCGAGGAGGTCCTCGAGACCTACGACAGCCCCCAGACGGTGGCCGCCTGGATCGTCAACGAGATGCTCCCGGCGCTCGACGAGCGCGACGTCGAGTCGGTCGACGAGGTGGATCTGTCCGCCGAGGACGTCGCGGTGTTGATCCGTGCGTTCGACGACGAGCGCATCACCAACCAGGTCAGCCGGCGCGTCTTCGACCTGATGCTCGAGACGGGCAAGGACCCCGAGTCGATCATCGAGGAGCAGGGGCTCGAGCGCATCACCGACACCAGCGAGCTCGGCGGGCTTGTCGACGAAATTTTGG
Organism: uncultured Bradymonadales bacterium; assembly: GCA_964386725.1. Lineage (GTDB taxonomy): Bacteria > Myxococcota_A > Bradymonadia > Bradymonadales > Bradymonadaceae > CAYLTX01. The sequence continues at coordinate 4,956 of CAYLTX010000042.1, forward strand.
CCGACAACGAGGACGCCGTCGAGCGTTATCGCGGCGGCAAAAAGGCATTGCTCGGCTTCTTTATCGGCGAGGTCATGAAGGCATCCAAGGGCACCGCCGACCCCCAAACCGCCCGAGAGCTACTCCAGGAGAAGCTCTCCGAGGAGTGATCTGGCAACACCACCGGAGCGACGCCGTCCCTGGCGTCGGTAGCAAACACTCACGGGCGCCGCGCCTGCCAAGAATCTTCACATTCTCGGTAGGCCCGGCGCCTTGTTTACGTTTGGCTTTGAAAGAGGCAGCAACAAGGGATGAATTTTCGCGTTCCGTCCCCACTTTTATAGACTGGAGGCAGAGGGAAACTCCTCGGCCCTTCACCGGGGGTGAGTCGAAAAGTCATTAAAATTCAAATGCTTGAAGCGCTCAAGGGGGCTTTATGGCGAAGCCGATGCAGTTGGAGGATATCTTCCCGCACATGGTCGACCTGCGGCGCACCATCCACCGCCACCCGGAACTCGCCTTCGAGGAGGTCGAGACCGCCAAGACCATCATGGCCGAGCTCGAGGATATCGGGATTCCCTACAATTACGGAGGGGAGGGCAGCGCGGTGATCGGACGCCTCGACGTCGACGATGACCTGCCTACCGTGGGGCTTCGCGCCGAGATGGACGCGCTGCCCGGCGACGAGAATACCGGGCTCGATTTTAGCTCGGAGGTCGAGGGCAAGATGCACGCGTGCGGCCACGACGCCCATATGGCGATGGTGCTGGGCGCGGCACGCCAGCTAAAGCGCGAGCCCGCCGACGGCAACGTGGTCTTCGTCTTCCAGCCCGCCGAGGAGCGTGGAGGCGGCGCGCGCGTGGTGGTCGACTCGGGGGCGGTCGACGACCTGCAGGCAATCTTCGCCGGGCATGTCTCGCGCAAATATTCTGTCGGCGAAATCATGGTCGGCGACGGGATCATCACCGCCCAGTCCGACTCGTTCATGATCACCATTCGGGGCCGGGGCGGCCACGGAGCTAGGCCGCACGAGGCCATCGACGCGGTGATTATCGCCGGCTCGATGATCAACGCGGTGCAGACTATCGTCTCGCGCGAGCTGGACCCGGTTCATCCCTCGGTCATCACCATCGGGCGTGTCGAGGCGGGCGTGGCGCCCAATGTCATCGCCGAGCGCGCCGTGCTCGAGGGATCGATTCGCACCACCCATCCCGAGATTCGCCAACATATCCACAAGGGCCTGAAGCGCATGGCGTCGGCCTTCTCCGAGCTGCACGGCGCCAGGATCAAGGTCGATATTCGGTCGGGTTATCCGCCGGTGGTCAACACCCAGCGTGAGAGCGATATCGCCCGCAGAGCGGCTGAGAACGTCGTCGGCGAGGAGTGTGTGCGCGATATGGAGCACCCGAGCATGGGCTCGGAGGACTTCGCCTATTTTCTGCAGGCGCTCCCCGGCGCCTACGTGCGCTTCGGCGCTCGCCGGTCGGGGGCCGAGCATATTCCACTTCACAGCTCGTCATTTACCATCGACGAGGACGTCCTGAAGGTCGGCGCGGCCTTCTACGACGAAGTCGCCCGTCAGGCGTTAATCGAACTCGGTGGGTGAACTATGCTCGAATTCCATGCCTCTAGGCCGCTGACGGTCGGTGTCGAACTCGAGTTTCAGCTTCTCAACGCACGTTCGCTGGAGCTCGCCGACGGCATTCAACCGTTAATGGAATATTTTAGAGGGAACGACTGCATCAAGCCCGAGATGGTCCAGGAGACCGTCGAGGTGGCCTCGCTGCCCTGCGATGATATCGCCGAAGTTGAAGCCCAATTGATCGATCTCGTCTCTCGGGTGGCCGCCAGCGCCGAGCGGCTCAACCTGCGGCTGTGCGGCTCGGGCACCCACCCATTCACAACCCGGTTTGCGGCGATCACACCCCGGCCGCGCTATCTGAAGATCTTGGACCGCGCCGCCTATCTGGCCAAGACGCGGGTGACCTACGCCACCCACGTGCATCTGGGCATGCCCGATCCCGACACGATGATTCGCGTCAACCGCGACCTCGTCCCCTACCTGCCCATGCTGGTGGCGCTTTCGGCCAATTCACCGTTCTGGCACGGCTGCGAGACCGGTTATGCCTCCTATCGTCAGCGCGCCTTGGCCGCGGTGAGCAGCTACGGCATCCCGCCGACCTTTGACGGCTGGGAGCAATTCCTGCACTTCTATAAGGCGGCCAAAAAGTCGGGGATGTGCTCGACCATCAAAGATTTGCATTGGGATATCCGCCCGCAGCCGGGCTTTGGCACCGTGGAGGTGCGCACCATGGACGCCGTGGCGACCATCCGGGAGGCCGTGGCCCTCGCCTCATTCCTGCGCACCCTGGTCGCCTATCTGCTCGCCACGCCCCCCGAGCAGCGCCCACAGGGAATGCCGAAGGCGCTGCCCTGGTGGGCCAACCGCGAGAATCATTTTCGCGCCTCTCACCGCGGTACCGACGCCGAGTGCCTGGTCGACGAAGACGGAAGTACCGAATGCCTGCGAACCTCCGTCGAGCACGCCCTCGAGATCATCGCACCCACCGCCCGTGACCTCGGCGAGGAGCACTACCTCACCCGCATCACCCAGATGCTCGACCGTCCCGGCTACAAACGTCAACGCGCCACCTACGACCAAACCGGCTCGTTGCAGCAGGTAAGCCGGGTATTGGTCGACGAGTTGGCCGCGGAGATCGGCGGGTTGGGGAGTGAGTTGCGGGCGTGACGCTAATTCGGTGCGTCCCGCTCTTTGGCGAGCCCCAATCAATCGGGAGGTGCGTTAAGATGCCTTTCGATGAGCGGAACGTAGTGAAGCGTCGCCCCCTGTTGTTCAAGGGGGCCTTTGTAGCCGCGGGTGACCGGAGGCCCCGTCTTTTGGGGCCGTAGGGAGCCCGCGGATCACGGGCTCCTCCATTCGCCTTCCTCCTTTTCTCCTCCTTCCTTTCTCCTTTTTCAGCGTCTCCTTTATTGCTCTGATTGCATCGGATGTGCGCTCGAACTCGGGCAGCGGCTGCTTGCGAATCTGTGTTCGCACGTGCGACTCTTGGCCATGGCGTGCCCTCCTTGGCGCTCATGTCGCAAACGAACATTGACGGGGATGCAGTCCTATTCAAGGTCAGGCGGTTGTTGGTCAGCACTCAGGCGCTGTTAAATGCGAAATCCACACCCTGCTGATTGTAACCTTGAGTAGTGAGCCAGCCGCTCTACAGCCAAAAAAAAGAATTTATGATTCTAAAGCTAAAAGAAGCAATTAGCGGGACGAAGTGGTGTGGTGTCCCAATAGTGGTCATGGATTGCTTGGCAATAATAACCCTTCTAGCTTATTTTACGCTGAGCATATCGTTTGTTGGATTTGGTGTAATTGCCACGTTTGTCCTGGGGCCTCCTCTTGTTCATTTATATCGCGGGCATTGGTGTCGTGCTGGTGTAAGCTTTGCCCTACGAGCGCTTGGACCAGTGATAGGCGCTATCTACTTCAGTCCTTCTTCGGGCGGCTATTGGCTGGATGAAGCAGTTAATGGAGCGATTGGGATGGCTTTAGGAGCACTTGTTGCAATGCTTACTGATTGGATCTTCATTGCGCGATGTAAAATCGAGAAGGATGAGGACGCTGAGAACGCTAATTGAGGGCGCTCCGCGCCCTTAAAGAGAAAGAGAAGGGGACGCGCACGATCCGCGGGTTCCCTCCGGCCCCAAACAGCGGGGCCGTCGGTCACCCGCGGCTACAAAGGCGCCCTTAAAAAACAGGGCGCGACGCTCCACTTCGTTCCGCTCATCGGGAACCTTTGATGACCACTCTTGGCTACTCGACAGGGCATCTGGAAGTTTAAGAAAATTACCGCCGCGATGGATGATGTTGGGGCGCGCAGGCTCCGTCCTCGCCGCGAAGGCTCCGCCCTTCGCCGTAGCGTGTTGGTGAGGCCGCAGCATGGACCACGTTCGGCGCCGACGGAGCGGCGGCCGGCGTCGACGGAGCGAACGCGCCCCAACCTTCGCTGCGCGCCCCCAACCTGAACCTTAAATCCTTAAAGCTCCACCTGCCCTGACCCAGACCTGGAAGGTCGGGCACCGGCTAGATGTACACCCACCACAACGCCAACAACCCGCCCAACGTCGCATAGAGCACACACGCCGGCAGCGTTCGTTTCAATATCTTGGCCTCCTGGCCGATGAGCCCGACGGTGGCGCCGCCGGCGACGATATTGTGCGGGCAGATGATATTGCCCACCGCCGCGCCGAAGTTTTGGGCGCCCAGCAGCGTGAGCTCGGGCATGGCGAGTTGGGAGGTGGTGGCCAGCTGGAACTCGCTGAATAGGATATTGGAGGCGGTCGCCGAGCCGGTTACGAACGTGCCGAGTACGCCGACCCACGGGGAGAAGAACGGCCAGGCCGAGCCGGCGACCGCGGCGGTCCAGGCGGCGAGGGTCTCGATCATGCCGGCGTGGACCATCACGCGCGACAAGGCGAGCATGGCGCCCAGGGCGAGGGTGACCGGGCCGAGCTTCTTGAGCGCGTCGAGCATCGCCCCGCGCACGTCCTCCCCGGAGGCGCGTTGCATAAGGGCACCGCCGAAAAAGCCGACCACCAAAATGGTGCCCGGGTGGAAGAGCGGTTGGAAGTTTCCGGAGAATTGCTCCCAGAGAGTCCACGACCACTCGACGCTGCTCAGCGCCGCGGTGATGGGCCCGACGAGCCGGGTGAGCAACACCAGCGCGATGACCAAGAGATACGGTGAAGCGGCGACCAGAATGGTGCGTGCGCTCATCTCGTCGTCGCTTTCCGCTTGTTCTCTCCCGCGGACGGCGAGGAAGCCCGCTACGAACACGGCGCTGCCCACCAGCGCGCCTCCCAGCGTGGGCAGCTCCGGGCCGACGAAGCGGGCGATGAGGTACATCGGCACGAGGTAGGCGACCGCCGCCCAGGCCGCCCACAGCCAGATGCGCGGCTCGCCGTCTTTCTTCTCGTCTTGTCGCTTTTCTTTCCTGGAAGCGCCGACCACCACGAGCAGCGCGACGAGCATCACCCAGCCGAGTAAGACATGGAAGTTGGCTGCAGCGAGTCCGAGTTCGAGGCCCGCCGGGGGCACCAGCTGGGCCTGAGCGAGCACGGGCGTGCCCACCGCGCCGAAGGAGACGCCCACCGAGTGGCCGATGAGCGTGATGACCACCGCCTCGGTGGGCTTATAGCCAAAGCCGACCAGAAACGGCGCCGACAGCGCCACCGACGTGCCGAAGCCGGCTGCTCCCTCGATAAATAGCGCGAAGAACCAGGCGATGAGCACCGCGATGATGCGCGGGTTGTCCGAGATGCTGCCCACCGCCTCGCGCAGCCGCTCCAGCGCGCCGGTGCGCTGCTGCAGGTGGAACAGGCAGAGCGCCCCGAAGATGATCCACAGAATCGTCAGGGCCGTGAATCCAGCCTCGGCGCCCGCGCCCAACAATCCAGCGCCGGCGCCGGGCACGGCGTCGCCGCCCAGGTCAAACCTCGCCAGCGCCACCACCACGCTGGCCGCCAGTCCCACCGCGCCGGCCACGGCCGCCGAGCGCCCGAAGATAACCATCAACACCAACACGATGATGATCGGCGAGGCCGCGAGAAGTGCATCAATCAGAGTAGGCATGAAGTCTTAAGTGCTGGAGATTATTGACGCATTGCGTCATGAGACAGATCCAAGAATGTCCTTGCGAAGCCCATGGGGGCCGACTATATGTGCCAAATCAAGACGCTGCACAACGAGTACATAACCATTATTGCGGAGAGAGACCATGGACTTATTCGAGTATGCCACAGAGCTCGAGTACGGGGAGTTGCACATGAAATCGAACCCCCGCACCGGCCTTCGTGCGATCGTCGCGCTTCATAACCTCCAGATGGGCCCGGCCATCGGCGGCTGCCGCTTCATCGAATATGATAGCACCGACGCCGCGCTCCAAGATGTCATGCGGCTTGCTCGCGGCATGACCTATAAAGCGGCGATCACGAATCTTCCTCACGGCGGCGGCAAGTCGGTTTTGATTCGTCCGCCGAATATGAGCGACCAGCAACGCCGCGAGATCTTCGAGGAGTTCGGTGAATTCATCGACAGCCTGGGCGGCCAATATATCACCGCCGAAGACAGCGGAACGACCGTCGAGGACATGAACGTCATCCACGAGCAGACCGACCACGTGCTCGGCTATGCGGCCGACGCCGGCGGCTCTGGAGACCCCTCGCCGGTCACCGCGCGCGGCGTTCGCCACGGCGTCGAGGCGGCGGTCAAATACCAATATGACCGAGACGACCTCGAAGGGCTTCGCGTCGCCGTACAAGGTGTGGGCAACGTCGGCTATTATCTGGCCGGCGAGCTCCACGAGTTGGGCGCCGAATTGGTCGTGACCGACATCGATCAGGACGCCCTCGAGCGCTGCGCTAGCGAGACCGGCGCCACGGTCGTCGAGCCCGACGAGATCTTCGGGGTCGACTGCGACATCTTCGCCCCCTGCGCTCTGGGAGCGGTCATCAACGACGACACCCTCTCGCAGCTGACCTGCGACATCGTCGCCGGCGCCGCCAACAACCAGCTCGCCGAGGATCGCCACGGCGAAATCCTGCGTGAAAGGGGCATCCTCTACGCTCCGGACTACGTCATTAATGCCGGCGGACTCATCCACGTCGCCGCCGACTACGCCGGCCAAGACGGCGATTGGGCGCGCACCGAGACCGAGGGCATCTTCGACACGCTCATCGAAATCTTCAAGCGTGCAGACGCCGACAATCTCCCCACGGGTATGGTCGCCGACCGCATCGTCGAAGAAAAGCTATTCGGCTAGAACTACAAAAGCCCCGGGCTTCCGCCCGGGGCTTGAAGCCCCCACGACCTCCTTCCGTTGGCGCAGCGCGCTACTTTTGTTCTTCCCCGGGGAGAGTGAAGCCGAGCTGGCGACGGCCGCCCGGGTTCTCCTGCTTGAGCTTCTCGCGCATCTGCTCGTACTCGCGCTCCATTTCATCGGTGACCGACGGGCGCGAGTCCTCGAGCGCCTTCTCGAATAACCTCATGGGCACGATATCGGCTTCGACGTTCTCGCGAAGCGAGTGGAGGCCGGCGCGGCGCACCAAGTTCTCGAGGTCGGCGCCGGTAAAGCCCTGGGTGCGCTCGGCAATGGAGCTCAGATCGACGTCGTCGGCCAGCGGCATGTCCTGGGAGTGAATCTGGAGGATCTTGAGGCGACCCTCCTCCTCGGGAACGGGCACGTAGACGATCTCGTCGAAGCGGCCCGGGCGCAGAAGCGCCGGGTCGAGCAGGGTGGGGCGGTTGGTGGCGCCGACCACGACCACTCCGTCGAGCCCCTCGAGGCCGTCCATCTCGGCCAGCAGCGTATTGACCACCCGTTCGGTCACCGCCGGTTCGCCCATGCCGCCGCCACGCTGCGGGGCCAGCGAGTCGATCTCGTCGATGAAGATGACCGTCGGCGCGACTTGCCGGGCGCGGTTGAACAGCCGGGCGATCTGCTGCTCGGACTCGCCGTACCACTTCGACAAGAGGTCGCTGGACTTGGTGGAGACGAAGTTGGCCTCCGCCTCGCGGGCGACGGCCTTGGCCATCAACGTCTTGCCGGTGCCCGGAGGGCCGTAGAGCAAAAAGCCCTTGGCCGGTCGAATCCCCACGCGTCTGAACGCCTCGGGCGATTGCAGCGGCAATTCGATACCCTCGCGAAGCTGCTCTTTGGCCTGCTCGAGCCCGCCGATATCGTCCCAACTGACATCGGGGACTTGGATCATGATCTCGCGGAGCGCCGACGGCTGGATGCGCCGAAGCGCATTATTGAAGTCGTCGCGGGTCACGAAGAGGTTCTCGAGCACCTCCGGCGCGATCTCCTCTTCGTCCAAGTTGATATCGGGCAGGTTGCGCCGCAGCGCCTCGATGGCCGCCTCCCGAGCGAGCGCGGCCAAGTCGGCGCCCACAAAGCCGTAGGTCTTGTGGGAGAGAGCCTCGATGTCGATATCCTCGGCCAGCGGCATGCCGCGGGTGTGGATATTGAGTACCTTGTGGCGGCCGGCCTGGTCGGGCACGCCGATGACGATCTCGCGGTCGAAGCGGCCCGGGCGCCTGAGCGCCTCGTCGATGGCGTCGACACGGTTGGTCGCGGCGACCACGACCACGTTCTGGCGCGGCTCGAGGCCGTCCATCAGGGTCAGAAGCTGGGCGACCACACGGCGCTCGGTCTCGCCGGAGACCTGCTCTCGCTTGGGGGCGATGGAGTCGAGCTCGTCGAAGAAGATGACCGATGGCGCGTTATTTTGCGCTTCCTCGAAGACCTCGCGCAGCCGCTCTTCGGACTCGCCGTAGTAACGTCCCATGATCTCCGGGCCGGCGATGTGGAAAAATTGGGCGTCCGACTCGTTGGCCACCGCTCGAGCCAGCAGCGTCTTGCCGGTGCCCGGGGGGCCGTGCAAAAGCACACCCTTGGGCGGATCGATGCCTAAGCGCTGGAAGAGTTGGGGTTGCTTGAGCGGCAGCTCGATCATCTCGCGCACCTGCGAGATGGCGTCTTCGAGCCCGCCAATATCGTCGTAGGTGACGTCGGCGCGGTGCGCCTCCTGATCGGGCTCGACATACTCCTCGCTGAGCTCGATCTGGGTGTCTTTAGTCACTTTGACGACGCCGCGCGGCTTCGTGGAGATGACCTGTAGTCGGATCTCCTGCAATCCGAAGGCGCGTTGCTCGAAGAATCGCCGAAAGATGTCCTCCGGAAATTGCGTCCCGTTCATCCCCGGCTCTCGCCGGTAGACCGACGTCGAGATCGTGTCTCCGGTGACCATCGGTCGATTCAGCAGGGTGCGAAGCAGCGCCCGGCCATTGCCCTGCAGCCGAAGGTTGGGCTGAGTGGGTCCGAGCACCACCTTCTTGGCCGCCTTGGGCGCGGCCGCGCCGATATCGACCCGATCTCCCATGCTGACCCCGGCGTTGGAGCGCAGCAGCCCGTCGAGGCGGATGATCGGCAGCCCCTCGTCTTCGGGATACGGCGGCAGCGCGATCGCCGCGGTCGTGCGATCGCCGGTGATCTCGATGATATCACCTTGTCTGAGCCCCAATTGGTCGAGGACATTTTTATTGATTCGCGCAGTACCCTTGCCAACATCGCGCTCGTTGGCGCCGGCCACCTGCAGTCGCAAGTTCTCGTCTTCGCTCATGTTTCAACCCGCTACTGAATTTGGTTGTTGATAGGATTCATCGAAGCAATATGCACTTTGTGTGTCGCGCCTAATATGCGCACACGCCTCGATTTGTCCAGTAGCGGGACGGCGGGCTTGGGGCTTGAACGGCAGGCTTGAGGCTTGGGGCTTGAGGCTTGGGGTACGGCGGGTCAGTCGATGAAGCAGGCTTTGGGCTCGCCGCCGCCGGTGGCCTGGTCGGCTTCGGATTCGGCTCCGGCGTCGACCGAGGCCATCTGGGGCTCGTTGGCCGGCTGGGAGCAGTTGCGAGAGGTGAGCTTTTGGCCCTTGTCCGGGTCACCCCACGTCTCGAAGGTCGCTCGAGTCGAGCGGCACCACCACGAGTCGCAGGTCTTCTGGACCTGGAAGTGCAGGTGCGGCCCGCACGTCCAACCCGACATGCCCACGCGCCCGATCGGGTCGCCGGCGAGGACGCGATCGCCCACCGCCACAGGCACCGAGTTGGCCTCGAGGTGCAGAAAAAGCGCCTCTGTGCCGTCATTAAACGCGATGACTACGTAGTTGGCGTCGTAGGCGTACGAGGGGCTGCAGCCGTATTTGGTCGAGTCCTGGCGCACCTCGCGCACCACCCCGTTGGCCGGCGCGACGAGCGGGGTGCCGACCGGCATTGCGAAATCCCAACTCCACTTGCCTTTGCCAACGTGGCTGCCCGTGTCGTGGGATTGCGAGACCGCGTAGGCGTCGCCGCAGGCCCAGGGGGCCTTCAGGGGCGGGGCCGCCGAGGCCGTCTCGGTGGTCAATACGGTGGCGAAGGCGAAGGCGCTTACGCACACGGCGAGGATAATCGGGATACGGTGATCGTACATCTACTGCGTCGCCCGGCAAAAACGAGGTGAGTCGTACGCGAGTCCGGGAGGGACCCGTCGCAACAAGTCGTCTTTGCCACCATAGGAAAACGCAGCCTTTCTGTACAGTCACATTGTAAAATTTCACTAATGATCTCAGTGGGTTAGGGTTTCCAGGTGGTGCGTGAGGTCATGGGTGGGCGGCGGTCGGGTCGTCGCTGGCCGGGTGGCAGTCGACGGTGACGGTGGTGGTATCGCTGAGGTCGGTGCCCACGATACGCGCCGCCGATGAATGCAGGCCGGCATCTTCGTCGCACGTGAAGACGCGTCGGTAGATCGACGAGCCGCTTTTCTCGAAGTTCCATACTTGCCCGCGGCTGTCCGCGACCTCGATGGAATCGCCCCGGGAGTGGACCTGGGCCCGCGAAAAATCGACGCTGGCCGAGCTTTTCGCCCCGGAGACTTCGCCGCGGGTGATGACGGCGACTGCTACGTCGCGCGGATCACCATCTGGAAAGTCGATGCTGTAGCTGCAGGTCAGGGAGTCGCCCGCCTCGAGGACGTAGTCACCGAGCTCGGTCTCGCAGTCTATGCTCGAGTCCAAGGCCTGGGCGCTCTTGTCGACGACGTCCTCGATGACGGCGTCGTGCGGTGTCAGGTTATCGACGATGATCTTGCCGCGAACGCGCCACTCGGAGTCGACGCCGTTCTGCTTGCGCACCTTGATCCGGTAGGTGGAGGTCCCTTTGGAGTCTGGCTCGAGTTCGAGATGTGCGGGGTCGACGTTCTCTTGGATACTCCACCGGTGCTCACGCACGACCTCGGCGTTGGCGTCCATATTGACCGACAATTCGAAGTCGTAGCAGAAGGTCAGCGACTGAGGCTCGTTCGGAGGGTCGAATCGATGGGTCTGCGCGAAGCGTTCGGCGTCGAATCGCTGCAAGAAGTTGCCGTGGCTGCTCTCGACGACGACCGCGTCGACGCCCAGATCGGAGTGCCAGCGCACCGTTCGCTCGTCGTGGTCGACCGGGTCGACGCTCAGCGTCGAGGTGCCGATTTGGCGGTGAGTGCCGGCGGCCGCGTCGACCTCGACGCGAAGCTCGCGCCAGCGCTCGCCTGCACCCGCGAGGCTCGCGCAATCGACGTCGACGACGGGCTCGGCTTGGCCGGAAGTGCCGAAGATACCTGGCCGATCCAGGCCCGATGCATACGAGTACGCGCCCCATGCGCAGGTGCCCGCCGCTGCTACCAACACCAGGGCGATCATCCAACGCCAGCCGTGCTGCTGGCCTACGACCGCTTTCATAGTCCCCCTCGACGGTCCGCGCCGCACAAGTTGTCTCTCCCCAGAGACGCTATGTGCGACAAGTGCTTACATATGCCTACATGCTCGACTATTCAATGTAGACGCCTCAGCTGCTCGGCAACCCGCTCGAAGACACGGGCGCGGCTCGAGATGATGTCTGGGAGCTCAGTCGGCGATCGGATCAGCGCTGATCTTCGGCCCAGTGGCAGCGCTTGTACTTCTTGCCGCTGCCGCACCAGCACGGTTCATTGCGCCCGATGTCTCGGGGCTTTTTGACCGTCTCGCTGTTATCGGGCGCATTTCTTCGCTTCTCCTCGAGCTTGTCCATCACGGTCTGGGAGGCGCTGCGTTTGGTCTCGAGCAGATCGACGGCGCGTTGTTGCTGGGGGGTGAGTTGACCGCCGAGTTCTTCGATGGCTTCGGCGAGCGTAAAGATAGGGCGGCGGTATTTGGGGTCTCCACCGGCGGCGGCGATATAGCGGTCGAGCGCCACGACCAGCGCGTCGATGGCCGTCGGATCGCCGTATTCGGCGAGGAGTTCGGCCCCCGGCACTGGATTCTTGATGAAGTATTTGAGCAGGATCTGCAGAATCTTCTCGTGGTAGCCGGGCAGGCTGGCGACCACGTATGCCAGATCGGAGAGAAAGGGGTCGTCCCAGGACTCGAGCTCTTTGAGACCGACGTCGAGCGCGGCCCTGTCGAAAGAGCGCAGCGTATCCACGATGGCGTCGTCGAGCAGGGCGTCGGGGTTGACCTGAGGCAAGAGGCGGTAAAGCGGCCTGATGGCGGCTTCGTCGCCAATCTCGCCGAGGATCTCGGCGGCGTGGATCGGGGCGAAACCGCCGCCGGGGGCCTGATCATCCCAGAGCTTTTTGTCGCTGACGATCTCGACCAGCCGGTCGGTGGCGGCCTCGCCGAGATCGACGATCCGCCGGCGCGACTGGGCGCTCAACGCCTCGGCCTCGTCGAAGAGGGCCTGGATGCGCGTGTCGACTTCGTTTTCGTTGGGCTTCTCTTCGCTCATAGTGGCCGACACACTGCCAGATCACTCCGGCCGGCTCAACCTCGGAGCAACCGGCCCCAAGCCCCAAACCCCAAGCCCCGAGTGCGTTGTTCAAGCCGTGCCGGGGTTGAACGAGGGTGGATCGCTGGCCGGAAACGACTCATTCGACGCCTCGTTGACCTTCTCATCGTCGGTGGGGTCACCGACGAGACTCTCGGCCGGGTGGAGGCGCTCGCGAATATCGGCCAGTTCGCTGATTGCCTTGTGGAAGGCGGTCATCGTCTCGGCGTGGACCGCCTCCATGCGCTTGATCTGGGCGCGCAACTTGCGGTGGCGCTTGTCGAGGTGGGCGTGCCCCTCGGTCAGCTCTTCATCGACCTGACCTTTGCCGTTGGTCTTTTGGGCGGCGATGCCCCGCTCGTGGCGCTCGATATGCTGATCGTGGACCTTGATATGGCCCAGATGTTCTTCGATTTCGGCGTCATGCTCCATCATCGACGCCTGTAACTTCGATAATTTGGCCAGCGCACGTTTGTGCTCGGCGCGCCAGCAATGCAACTTCTCGATCCACTGGGCGTGCTCGCGTTGACAGTGCGTATGCTGCTTCTGGTGGGACTCGGCTTGGCTGGTCATGGTGTCTCTCCGGATACAACAGATGACTTGGGGGTGTACTCGTCCGTTGAAAACGTGTGTGCAACTCGCGCGGAGTCAAATGCGCGTCCATTTATGCGCTCCTTGATCTCCACGGCGCACCGGCGATAATCGTCGGGCCAACGAAGTTGCCTACCGGCCGCCACGGAGTCCGCGCCATGTCACAAAATGCAACCGATATCCCCGTCGTCGACATCAATGACCTGACCAGCCCACGCACCGAGGTGCGCGAGCGGGCCGCCGCCGCGATTCGGCGGGCGTTTGGTTTGTTCGGCCTGGTCTACCTGCGCAACCACGGCGTCGACATCGGTCTGCTCGACGCGTTTTACGATGAATTTCTCGACTTCACCGACCGCCCCGAGGAAGACAAGCAGAAGATGTCGACCCCCAACATCTGGTATCAGCGCGGCTGGACGCCGCCCAATACCGAGCAGGCGGTGGTCGCCGGTGGGCAGCCGGATTTCAAGGAGTGCTTCTTCGTGACGCCGCACGAGCCCAAGTCGGCCATGCAGCGCCAATATCCGGAGATCTATGCCTCGAATGTGTGGCCGGATAATGCGCCGGTTTTTCGTGAGAGCTACACCGAGTTGAGCCGTCAACTCCAGCGGGTAGGGGAGAATCTGCTGCGCGGCTGTGCGAGCGCGCTCGGCCTGCCCGAGCATCTCCTGGAGACCGCGGTCGACGGCGGCCCGCACGTCACCCGCGCGCTGCGGTATATCCCGCTCGACGAGGAACAAGTCGGCACCGACATCGTGTGGGGCGAGGAGCATACCGACTTCAACCTGCTGACCATCCTGCCGGGGGGGCGCTTTTTGGACGCCGACGGAGAGCGCTGCGACAAGCCCGACCCCGACGCCGGCCTGTACCTGCGCACCCGCGCCAGCGCCGAGCATCCGAATGGTCAAAAAATCCAGGGCGACACGCCCGACGGATGCATCGTCGCTCAGGTCGGCCAACAGCTCGAAATCCTGACCGGCGGTGAGTTTTTGGCCACCCCGCACGTCATCGAGGCGCCCCAGACTCCGGGCTATTCACGCGTGGCGATGGCCCACTTCGTCCACCTGCACGCCCACGAGCAGCTCTTCCCGCTCGAGCAATTCCAGACCGACGAGACCGTGCGCGGCTACGGCCCGCCGGTGATGGTCGGCACCTACAACCTCAAGACGCTCGTCGACATCGGCCTCGCCCCCAAAGAGGCGCTCGACCGGCTCGGCTACACCAAATACGAGCGACTCGGCGAGATTCGGAAAAACGAAGAAAGTGAGAAAGTGAGAGAGTGAGAAAGTAAGAACTCCCGGCCGACCACAGCGGTCGACCGGGAGCAGTTGCTATATCTAACTCTCTTACTTTCTAACTTTCTTACTCTCTCCCGCGCATTCCAGCGGGGCAGCTCACACCGGTCCCACCAATCCCACAATACCCGCCGGGATTCTTCGCCAGATATTGCTGGTGGTAGTCCTCGGCGTAGAAGAACTCGGGAGCCTCGTCGATCTCGGTGGAGATCTCGCCGTAGCCCTCCGCCTCGAGTTCCGCCTGGTAGGCCTCGCGCGAGCGCTCGGCAGCCTCTAGCTGCTCCTCATCGAAACAATAGATGGCCGAGCGGTATTGAGTGCCGACGTCGGCGCCCTGGCGCATGCCCTGGGTGGGGTCGTGGTTCTCCCAGAAGATGCGCAATAATTCGTCGTAGCTGATCTGGTCGGGGTCGTAGACGACCAGCACGACCTCGGTGTGGCCGGTACGCCCGGTGCAGACCTCGCGATAGGTGGGGTTGGGCGTGTAGCCGCCGGCGTAGCCGACCGCCGTGGTGTACACACCGTCGGCCTTCCAGAACTTTCGCTCCGCCCCCCAAAAGCAGCCCATGCCGAAGACCGCCTGCTCCGTGCCCTCCGGAAAGGGCGGCTTGAGAGAGGTCCCCAGCACCGAATGCTCGTTGTTGATACCGATCGGCTTATCACGGCCGGGAAGCGCCTCGTCGGGCGCGGGCATCTTGGTCTTGTGTTTCATGGGATGGAACTTGCTTTTGGTGAGGCGACAAATCGGGAACGGCAGAAATCAAATACACCTAGTAACTCAAGATACGCGCTCTCGCGCAAATTTCCACCGTCCCCAAGCCCCAAGCCCGCAGTCCCTACTTCCGCGCCTTGGCCGTCTCGACTTTCCATTCGTCTTGCTCGGCCAGGGCGCGAGCGACGTTGTGGAAGCGGAAGGTCACCTTGTGGTCGACCTCCCAGCCGGTGCCAGTGTTGGCGCCGCTGATGGTGTGGCGCACGAGCACGTCGTTACCGACGTCGTACCACGCCGACCAGAAGCCCTCCTGGCCCTGCACGAGGTTTTCGACCTTGAGCAGCGAGCGGCGGTTGTCGAGGTCGTCGATGCGCTTGGCGTCGCCCGGCTTGCCCAGATGACCGCGGAGCCGGTCGTCCACGGCCGTGAAATGCTTGTAGATGGCCTTTCCGACCTTCTCGTGATGGGCGCGGCGGCCGAATTCACCGCTGCGCGAGAAGTCGAGATCCACCTGATAGAGGTGGCCGCCGTAATATTTGAAGGTCAGCTCGCACTTTTTGCCTTCCAGCCGGCAGTTGCTCGAGGTCCACTGGTCGCGCTTGGCCGACTTGGGCTTGGCCGAGCCGGGGGCCGAGTATTTCTCGACTTCGACGCGGCCCGACCCGAACGTGGTCACCACCCAGGTCTGGGTGCGCTTGCGGAAGCGGTTGATCAGGCGAATGCCCGCCTTGCGGAATGCCTGGACGTTCTGGAACTCGAAGTAGTTGTCCCAGTTGCCCGGGTTGACGTTGACCAGCCGGTGGGTCTGCTTGCCGTCCATGCTGTACTGGACGGTGTAGCGGATCGTGCCGTCGTCGGTCTCCCAGCGGAACCGCTCGCCGAGCAGATCCCATCCCAGGGAGCGCTCGGTCTTGAGGGCGTCGTCGCCGAGTTCTTGCGAATACTCGCGCTTGGTGCGCTTATTGACGTAGGCGGGCTCGCCGATTGTGGAGGTCAGCGTCTTCACCACCGAGTAGTTATTATCGTAGGAGACCGCGTCCGAAATCGTGCCTACACGCGTGCGTTTGAGCTGCTCGCTGCGGTCGTATCCCTGCGCGATGAGCTTGTCTTTGTAGAAGACGAAGAATTGCCGCCAACGCTCGTCGTCCAAGGTGACCGAGCGTGTCAGCCGATGATAATCACCGAAGTGCTCGGTGTTGACCGAGCCGTCGATCGCGGCTTTGAGGTCGGCGCGCGAGGTCGTCCACTCGAATTGGGCCGGGGCCAACTCGGTCTTGCCACCATCGCCGGCCAGCGCGGGCGAGGCGGATAGGGCCAGCAAGCAAGCAGCAGCGATCATTAACAAGGGGCTTAGCTTCTTCACAATTATCCTCTCCCGCAACGCGCATTAAACGGAATGTCTCAATTGGCGCCCATTTGAACAGGTTCTACCTATTCGACGCAAGGGTCGCGGGATTATTCACCCGACCGGACCGCGCAACCAAACCGAACCGCCCGAACGATCGCCTGGCCACGAAACCAAACCATAACTGGGGGTAAGCCCAGCCGAGTCGCCACCCGGCGACTCGGCGAGGCGGCTGGGAGCGAAGCGACCGAATGCCCTTGGGGTGCACCCCCAGAGAGGGTCGCCGCTCGACGATGTCCAATAGGCGATGACGGGTGTCCGGGGTGCTACAAGACGAGCATGGCGGGTGTCCGTGGCTCTCTGCGGGTGCGCCACATCGGTCCCGCCCAAAGGGCGCGACCGATGTCGGCTTACCCGCAGCTACGGTTTGGAGCCCGCACGAAACCACATCGTGGTCCGATCGGGTATCAACCTCCCGCAAACTCCTCCCGAACCCCCTCCGCGAATAACGTCCCCGCTCGCCCCAACGGCCGGTCGGTGCGGTGCACCAGCATCGGCGTAAACGTGTAGCGCGACCCGGAGACGTAGGGGACCTCGATGAGCCGGCCGTCGTCGAGCTCCTGGCGGGCCATATACATGGGCAGCCAGCCGTAGCCCAAGCCGCGCAGCAGGGCCTCCTTTTTGTTGTGGAAGCCGCTCAGATAGAAGATGCGCGAGCCGCCGAACATATGGGCGTCTCGGCTGGCGCGGGCGCTGGAGTCCTGGATGGTCAGCTCGACGTGCTGGTGGAGCTCGGCGAGCTCGACGGGCCCTTGGCCGGCGCGCTCGGCCAGGTCGTGGTCGGCGGAGGCGACCAGCACGACCTCGACCTCGGCCACGGGCCGGGCGGTCGAGGACTCGCGCGGCTTGAAGTCCTTGACGAGCATCAGGTCGGCCTTGTCGCGCTCGAAGCGGTATTGGACCCCGCCAAGATACTCCATCTTGACCTGGATGTGGGTGGGCACGCCCTTGTCGGCCATGGTCTTGAGGACGGCCATGATCGGCGACATCGGCAAGATCCCGTCGATGATGACCTCCAGGCGCGGCTCCCAGCCGTGGGAGAGCCGCTCGGCGACCGTCTCCAGCCGCCGGGCCGAGGCGAGCAGGTGGCGGCCCTCCTCGAGGACCGTGTGGCCGGCTTCGGTCAGCTCGGCGCGGTGGCCCGAGCGGTCGAAGACCTCCACGCCGAGCTGCTCCTCGAGGCGTTTGACCGCGTAGCTCACCGCCGACTGCGCTTTATGCAGCCGCTCGGCCGCCGCCGAAAAGCTGCCGGTCTCCACCACCGCTTCGAGGGTTTCCAGTGCGTCTAAGTCTAGTTTCATGAGCTTCCATCCTCGACAATCTAGAATTTCGCTAGCGCTGAACTCAAATCCTCAACAATCGAATAATCCACTAACGCCAAACTCAAATCGTTGTTTGCGCCGCTGTTTAGGCGCCTCAAATAGAAGGTTCTGCAGCAACCGAACATCCTCTATTTAGGGCGCCTGAACTACGGCGCGAACTACGATTTGAGTTAGGTGTTAGCAATATTCGGATTCTCGAGGGTGATCTATCAGTAAAACTGATAAAGATAACCAATAATTTATAATATCCATTGATGGACGTGGTGACTAGTCTTCGAGTCGACGACATAACTACATCACTGGAGGCAATATGTACTTCAAGAAGGGACGCATCACTCGGCAGGCGCATGTGGACTTGCCGGAGGGCACCGTCGAAGAGGAGTACGCTCGGGAGGGATTCTTCGGGCGCACCGCGCATCTATATCGCACCGACGCTCCGGTGGGCTGGGTGGATATCGAGGGCGATCTTCGCCCGCACGCCTTCGACACCGCAGAGCTGCCTGGACTCGGCGGCGATGATTATTTGAGTGGGCGCGTGGAGTTTTTGCGCAACGACGACTGCGTATTGTCGATGGCTCGGGTGACCGAGGCGATGGCCTACGACTTCCGCAACGCCGATGGCGACGAGACGATCTTCGTCCACGGCGGCGAAGGCCGCATCGAGACTGACTTCGGCCCGCTCGACTACGAGCAGGGCGATTATCTGGTCATCCCCAAGGGCACCTCGTATCGGCTCGTCCCCGACAACGCAACCTCGCTGCTGGTCATCGAGACGACCGGGGCGATCGGGCTGCCCGACCGCGGCATCATCGGCCAGCATGCGCTCTTCGATCCGGGCGTCATCAACGTGCCCGAGCCGGCGGCCAGAAACCGCGACGGCGACCGCTTTCAGCTCAAGATCAAGCACAGCGACAAGCTCACCACGCTGACCTACCCGCACGACCCGATGAACGTGGTCGGCTGGAAGGGCGACCTGACCGTGTGGCAGCTCAACGTGCGCGACATCCGGCCGATCACCTCGGAGAGCTATCACCTGCCGCCGACGGCGCACGTGACCTTTACGGCGCCGAACGTGCTGATCAGCACCTTTTTGCCCCGGCCGCTCGAGACCGGAGACCCCGGCGCGCTGAGGGTGCCGTTTTATCATGCGAACATCGACTACGACGAAGTTTTGTTCTATCATGACGGCGAATTTTTCAGCCGCGAGGGCATCGACGCGGGCATGGTCACGTTTCACCCGCAGGGGCTTCCCCACGGGCCGCACCCCAAGGCCATCGAGGCCGCCGAGACCAAAGAGCGCACCAACGAAAAGGCGGTCATGATCGACACCAGAAACCCGCTCGAGATGACGTCGGCGTCGAGCGACGTCGAGCGCAAAGACTATTGGAAGAGCTGGATGTAATTGACAGCAACCACGTTCACAGCGACCACAGGAGATAGATATGGGCCAGGAAAATCCACTCGGACTACGCGGAATCGAATTTGTTGAATATACCTCGCCGGAGCCTCAGAAGCTCGACGATCTATTCAGCGCCATTGGCTTCTCGCGGCTGAAAAAGCACCGCGACAAGGCCATCGATTATTATAAGCAAAACGACATTCACTTCCTGATCAATCGCGAGGAAGATAGCTTTGCGGCTGATTTCCGCGACGCCCACGGCCCGTCGATCTGCTCGATGGGCTTTCGGGTCGAGGATGCTAGCAAGGCCTTCGACGAGGCCGTCGAGCGCGGCGCGCGCCCGGCGACCGGCGACGTCGCATCGGACTTTGACTTTCCGGCGATCCTGGGCATCGGCGACAGCCTGGTCTACTTCATCGACAAGTGGGGCGAGGACGGCGAGATCTACGACGACCTCTTCGTCGACCACCCCGAGCCGACCGAAGTCGAGTCCAAGGGCTTCTGGCGTATCGATCACCTGACCAACAACGTCTTCAAGGGCAACCGCGACAAGTGGTCGGATTTCTACAAGGACGTCTTCGGCTTCCAGGAGATCCGTTACTTCGACATCAAGGGCGAGAAGACCGGCCTGACCTCGTACGCGCTGAAGTCGCCGTGCGGCACCTTCTGCCTGCCCATCAACGAGGGCAATGAGGAGAAGTCGCAGATCGAGGAGTATCTGCGCGAGTACGACGGCGAAGGTATCCAGCACATCGCGCTGATGAGCGACGACCTGCTGAACTCGCTCGACCAGATGAAGGGCGGCCCGGTCGAAACCCTCGACATCGCCGACGAGTATTACGACGAGGTCTTCGACCGCGTCCCCAACGTCACCGAGGACCACGACCGCATCAAAGATCACAACGTGCTGGTCGACGGCGACGAAGAGGGCTACCTTCTGCAGATCTTCACCAAGAACGTCATCGGCCCGATCTTCTTCGAGCTCATCCAGCGAAAGGAGCACGACTCCTTTGGCGAGGGCAACTTCCAGGCTCTCTTCGAGTCGATCGAGCGCGACCAGGAACGCCGTGGCGTCTTCGACGATTGAACTGCAGAGAGTAAGAGAGTGAGAGAGTAAGAAAGTAAGAGAAGGCAAAAACAGCGGCCGATCGAGCATCTTCGCTCGATCGGCCGCTGTTTGCTGTTTCTAACTCTCTTACTTTCTCACTATCTCACTTTCTCAATTGGGCATTTCGCCGATCTGCGGGGCCTCACGCTCGTCCGCATACGTATGAAAGTGCGTGGCCTTCTCGAAGCTGAACATCTTGGCGATGAACACCTCGGGGAACTTCTGAGAGCGTGTGTTGAAGCGCTCGACGGCGTCGTTGTAGCCGTCGCGCATCAGCGCGATCTCGTTTTCGACGTCGGTCAGAGTCTGCATGAAGTCGGCCACGAGCTCCTGGCCCTTGAGCTCGGGATAGGACTCGATGGTGGCGACGACCTGGTTGCGTGCCTGTTCCTGGGCTTGGATAGCGTCGTCGTCGGGCGAGAGCTCGGCTGCACCCGAGCGGGCCCGGCCGAGCGCCTCTTGGAGCTGGCTCTCGTGGTCGAGGTAGCCCTGGACGGTGCCGGCGAGGTTGGTGATCAGGTCGTAGCGCTTCTTGAGGGCGACGTCGATATTGGACCAATTTCGCTGGACGCGCTCGCGCAAGAAGATCAAGTCGTTGTAGTATAGGAAGAACAGCGCCACGAAGAGATAGGCGACCGAGAAGCCGGCCGTTGCCGTATACAGAGCAGGACCGAACGAAGCGACGGAGCCGCTAACGCCGAGGCCGGCGACCAGGGTGGCGATGATGCCGGCGTTGAGCAGGTGGAAGGCGGTTCGCGCCTCGCGGTACATGACCTCGCCTTCGGAGAGTGAGCTGACGATAAACGGCAGGTCGCCGTCGCCGTTGGTCATCTCGAGGTTCTCGTGGGTCGCCGTGTCGATGGTCGCCGAGCCGAGCGCATAGATGGGCTCACCGGGGGTGATGATCCACTCGGTATAGCGGCGATTGCCGGCGCGGCGGGTGCGCTTGTCGGCGGGGATGAAGCGGGCGCCGTCGTCGTCGATATACATGCGGCCGGAGTCGTCGCGACAATAAAACGGCGTGCTCCGGGTCTCGTCGCGCACCGTGCGCCACTTGCTCTTCTTGCCCTCTTGGACCTTCTTCTTCTCGACATAGTGATAGTAGACGCATTGGTCGCCGCTGAGCGGGCCGCTCAGCGGGGCGGCGCCGTCGGCGAGTTCGGCGGTGCCTTTGATCTCGGCGAGCCCGTAGGCCACACCTTCGATGGGGGAGGTGGGCACGTTCTCGATGGTGCGCTTGGTGCCGACTTTCTTGAGGCCGAACCATGTGGCCAGCGCCGAGCCGAGCCCGCCGGCCAAGATGGCGATGAGCGCGTGGGTGATCTTCAGGCGGGTGGGCTGGTGGGTGTCTTCCAACTCGGAGAGTTCGGCGCGGTCGGCGTCGGGCAGGGCGAGTGGGTCGAGGCGTTTGACGCCCCACATCGGCCCGAGCAGGGACTCGGGAAAGCGCGATAGGTTGTCGTTGGTGCGCACGACGGATTGGGCGAGCAGCAGGCGCACGCCCTTGAGTCGGTCGCGCATGTCGGGGTCGAGCGCGGCGTAGCGTTTGTCGGAAAATGAGCCGAGATCGGCGAAGTCTCCATCCCAGCTTATGTCGTATTCGGAGAGGGTCGTGTCGATGACGTGGCGGCCCTCCTCGAGGGAGCGCTCGGCGTGGGTATCGGCGTCGACGAGGTCGGCCTTCATCATCTGCAGGCCCTGATAGAAGAGCGCGACGACCATCACCGCGGAGACGGCCACCAGGTACATGGCCGAGTGGTGGACGCGAAATAATCCGAGCAGGAAGACGATGGCGAAGGCCAGAGAGCCCAGCCCGCCGACGATGCCCAGCGCGCTCCACATGGCCATCTTCTGGCGCTCGCCGAGTTCCGATTCCTCGGAGATGATCGGCTGGAAGCTGCCCTCGTGGTTGAAGCCGACCTGGTATTGGTCTTGGACCTGGTCGGCATAGCCGAAGACGAAGATCTCCGAGCCCGGCTCGAGGCGGTATTCGGTGTAGCGTTTGGAGCCGGAGGTGCGCTGGGCATCCTCCTCGACGGCAAATTCGACGTTTGAAGAGGGCGTGACGGGGATCTTGCCGGTGTCATCGCGCAGAAAGAAGTCGACCGAGCGGGTCTCGTCGGTGATCGTCTTCCAGGTCGTGTCACCGTCGGAGTCCTTTTCTTTGCGCTCCACGACATAGCGGTAATAGACCGACTCGGTGCCGGTATCGGGCGATTCGAGCAGCTGGTCGGCCGCCTCAATGCGCCCCGACATATTGACCTCACCGGAGATCACCGAGGCCACCGGCGTCGGCGGCACCCGCTCGAGCTGGCGCATGTGGTGGACTTTGTCGAAGCTCCAGCTACCCAAGAGCACCCCGACGCCGGCGAGCACGACGGCGCCGAGAAGCAGCCCAAGTTTGACGAGGATCTTTTTCAGACTATTCGGAATGGCCATCAGCATGCCCAGCGGGATTGTGGTGATGGCGCCACCTTAACGTCAAACCGGCCGTCAGGACAATGGACCCATTGCCCGCCCCAGCACGAATCTCGCCTGGAGACGTTCGCTGTATCTAACTTTCTAACTTTCTCACTGTCTCGTGCTTTTCTTTAGGGCTTGCGGGCGGCCAGAAAGAGGGTGTTGCCGTCGCGAAAGACCAGAAATAGGATCTGGTCGTCGGCCTCCTGGAAGGCCCGGGCGAAGTCGCGTGGGGAGTCGACCCGTTGGCGGTTGAACTCCAGGATGACGTCGCCGGGCTGCAGGCCGATGCGCGAGGCGGGCGTGCCGGGGATGAGGCGCTGGACGACCACGCCCGAGTCGATCTCGTCGGGCACGTCCAGCCGGGCGCGTAGCTCGGGGGTCAGCGGGGCGAGCTGGAGGCCCTGCAGCGGACTGGGCGTGCGGGTGTCATCCCGGGGTTGTTGTTGCTCGGCGGGGGACGCCTCGGTGGGCAGCTCGCCGAGGGTCAGCGCGACGGTCTGTCGCTCGCCGCCGCGCAGCACGCCCAACTCGACCTCGGTGCCCGGTGACTGCATGGCGACGCGGTTTCGCAGTGAACTCGCCGTGTCGATGTCGGTATCGGCCAAGGAGACGATCACGTCGCCGCGCTGGAGACCGGCCTCGTCGGCCGGGCTACCCTGTTGGACGTCCGAGACGACCACTCCGTCTGTATTTTCGGGCAGGTCGAGGGCCTCGGCCAACTCGGGGTTCATCGTCTGGATGACCACGCCGAGCCAGCCGCGGCTGACTTCGCCCTCGTCGATGAGGCTTTGCATGATGGACTGGGCCATGCGCGCCGGGATGGCAAAGCCGATGCCCTGATAGCCGCCGCTTCGCGACAAGATGGCCGTGTTAATGCCCACGACCTCACCGTCCATATTGATCAGCGGGCCGCCGGAGTTACCCGGATTGATGGCCGCGTCGGTCTGAATGAAGTCCTCGTAGTCGGTGATGCCGATATTCTGGCGTCCGGTGGCCGAGATGATCCCCAGGGTGACCGTGCTGGACAGCCCGAAGGGATT
Organism: uncultured Bradymonadales bacterium; assembly: GCA_964386725.1. Taxonomy (GTDB): domain Bacteria; phylum Myxococcota_A; class Bradymonadia; order Bradymonadales; family Bradymonadaceae; genus CAYLTX01. The sequence continues at coordinate 28,658 of CAYLTX010000042.1, forward strand.
TCCGATGGCCACGACGGGCTCACCAAGTTGTGGCCCTTGAGCGTCGGCAAAGTCGAGCACTCGCAGGTTCTCGGGAGGGTCCTCGAACTGGATGACGGCGAGATCGCTGGCCGGATCCGTGCCGACCACGCGCGCCTCATAGCGGCGGTCGTCTTCGATCTGCACGCGGATCTCGTCGGCGTTTTGGACGACGTGGTTGTTGGTGAGCACGTAGCCCTCATCGGAGACGATCACCCCCGACCCCATCTCCATGGGCATGCCTCCGGGAGGACCACCCGGGCCGTCGGGGCCCGGCCCGAACGGAGAGGGGAATTCATCGAAGAAAGGGTGGGGCGGTCTGCCGTCCCGCCGGGACTCGGTGTCGACGCGCGTCGAGATGCCGACGACGCCGGGGAGCGCCGAATCGACTACATCGGGCAAGTCCTCGAGCAGTCGCACGCGGCTTTGGGTGGCGCGCGGGCTGTCGGTAGCTTGGCCGGGCTGCGTGGCGGACTGGCGGGACTCGACTTCCGCATTCTGGTCGGTCTGGCGCGACTCACAAGCAGCCAACGCCGTGACGAGGCCGATCAGCACGATGAGTCGAGGCAGGAAAGGCAAGCGCATGACACAGTCCTTTAGGCTGGCAGGTTACGTGAGCTGGACGACTACGGGGCATCTTCGACGGGCTCGTGCAGCGGGGAAGGACACCGGGTTCTATGTTAATCTGGGCTTGGAGCGAAAACGGAACCCGGGCCATCCCCCGACTAAAGATAGCCATGGGGCGGCCCGGGTCATGTGAACGGGGCTGGTTATTGCTTTTTGATCTCCACCTTTCGGCCCTGTTCTTTACCCTCGATCTTGGGAACCTCGACCGAGAGCACGCCGTTCTTGAAGGTCGCTTCGGCCTTGTCGGCGTCAACCTCCTGGGGCAACGGAATGGTGCGCTGGAATGAGCCGAAAGAGCGCTCGGTGCGGTAGTAGCCCTCCTCTTCTTCCTTTTGCTCCTGGTGCTTCTCGCCGCGGATTTGCAGACGATCGCCGTGAACGTTGACGTCGATGTCGTCGGCGTCCATCCCGGGCAGCTCGGCGGTCACGAGTAGCTTGTCGCCCGACTCCGAGATGTCCATGCGCGGGACGAATTGCTCGGGCGAATAGTCGCCGAAGAACTGAGACGGCATCGAGGAGCTCAAGAAGTCCTCGAGCATGCGATTCATCTGGTCTTGCATCCGCGTCATGCCGCCGCCGTTGCCGCTCGAGCGGCGCATGGGCAGGTTGCTGCCGTTATTCTTCTCTCGTCGAAACGGTGTCCATGATCCAAAAGCCATCGCTTCCTCCTTTGTTCATTATCTGGTTGTGAAAAATTATATCGGGTCGAGCGATCTGGTCGGGCCAGTGAACCGGAAGCAGCGTGGATTAACGCCGCCGGTTGACCGAAGGATGCTCGACCAAGATGGAGCTGATTTGGGCGGCCACCACGCCATCTTCAAGCAGGTGCAGTAGCTGCGCGACCTAGCTCATCATCCGTCGGACAGATCTAGGCAGCAAACGGACATCGTCAAGTTCATCGCTGCATTTCGGTTGTCATACGATCACATGTGCAAAATTTGCGTAATGGAGGGGGCGGGCGCAGAAGCTGCATGACGGCGGACACGCCGGGAGGCGTAGCGCTGTTCTGGGCCTGTCACCGTGTCTGTCGGCGCACAACCAAAAGGTGGGGGTGCGGCCCTGTTTTCGAGGCATTCACCCAATAATTATGGCGCGAAGCGAATCGTGGCACGGCCGTTGCTCTGTACCTTTAACTGAAGTGTGAGCGCTGCTCACCACCAAAATTACGTAAAACCCCCTTACGTTTTTCAGATAGTGTTTAAGATTAATCTAACGAGATAATCGGTACACCGTGGAAGCTGGAGGCGGGGATATCCAGCCAGCACAAGCTCAACAAACGAGCAGGGGATCATTATGCAAACGCAGACGAATGGAAATGTATATACACGCCCGAGCAACGGGCAGATGGCGCTGGCCGAGCTGGGTGAATCTTCGTACGCCATCCCGGCCGGCGGCATTGAGTTGTCCCGGGACATGAGTGCCCTGGACAGCTATTTCGCCAGGTTGAACTACGTCGAGCCGCTGTCGGCTGACGATCAGCAGAGCCTGGCGGTGAGCTATGTCGAGGAGGGCGACGACGAAGCGGCCAGGCTGTTGGTGCTCACCAACCTTCGCCTGGTCGTCAAACTCGCCATGGAGTATCGCCGCCACGGCACGAATCTGCTCGAGCTCATCCAGGAGGGCAACGTCGGCCTGGCCGAAGCGGTCAAACGCTACGACCCGTATCGGGGCGTCAAATTCATCAGCTACGCCCAGTATTGGGTGCGCGCGATGATCTTCAATCATATGATGAGTGAGATTCACCCGGTCAAGATCTGCGGGACTCGCGCCGGCCGTAAATTATTCTTCAACTTGCGAAAGGCCAAGCGCGCCATCCGCGAGAAGGGACTCGAGCCGACCAACGAGCGCGTCGCCGAATACCTGGAGATCGACGAGGAAGATGTCGCTCATATCGGCATGAATATGGAGAACTCGCCGGTTTCCCTCGATATGCCCCTGACCGAGGGGAGCTCGACGACCATGAGCGATATGATGGAATCGGATGAGCCCAGCCCCGAGGACAACGCCGTTCAATACGAGTTTCAGTCGCGACTGCGCGAGGCGATCGAGAGGTTCGGCGAGGCCTTGAGCGACAAGCGTCGCCAGTCGATTTGGTTCGAGCGTACGTTGAGCGACGACCCCGATTCGCTGCGCCAGCTCGGCGAAGTCTGGGATGTCTCCAAGGAGCGCATCCGCCAGATCGAGGTCGAGATTCGTGACGATTTCCGCATCTTCTTGACCGACTTTATGGGCGGCCAAGAGGAGATGGAGATGGCGTATAGGGTCTAAGTGCAATCACGTAGAGCTTTCGGCATTTGATCCCACCAGCCTTCGGTGAACGCTTACGATCGAGACAGTGAGAAAGTCAGAGAGTGAGAAAGTGAGAATAAGGCTCCAAACCACCGATCTCGTCTTGAGACCATTGCTGTATCTAACTTTCTGACTTTCTCAGTATCTTACTCTCTTACAGCCGATCAGCAGCCACTATCGGCGCTTTGTAAACCATCCATAAGCCAACCATTCGGCGCGCTTGCAGTTAGGCCGCTGGTGAAGTGGACGGTCAGCCAAGCTCGATGGACTCGGTGTGAGGCGAGGGCGCGGCGGCCGTCTCGACCGTCCGCTCGCGGCGGTGGTCCATCGAGTCGATGAATTGTCGGGCCCACCAGGACGCGTGGGTCTCGCGGGTGGACGCGCGCATGGCTCGCATGCGCCGGGCTTTGTCGGCCGAGTTCAGGTTCAGCGCTTCGACGATGGACCGAGCGGTCCGCTCGGTATCGTAGGGGTTGACCAGCAAGGCTCCCTCGGAGAGTTGGTCGGCAGCGCCGGCAAATTCGCTCAGGATCAGCGCGCCGCCGTGGTCGATACGCGAGGCGACGAAGTCCTTGGCCGTCAGATTCATGCCGTCTCGAAGTGGCGTGACCAGCGCGGCGGCTGCCAGTCGGTACATCGCGCTCAATTCGACCGCTCCCACCGTGCCATAGCGGTAGCGCACCGGCGACCACGAGCGGGTGCTGAAGCGGCCGCAGATGCGCCCGACGGCCTCCTCGACTCGTTGCTTGAGCCCGGCGAGCGCACCGGTGTCCTGTCGGCCGGGTACGACTTGCTGATACAGGACCACTCGTTCACGGAGCCTCGGGTAGCGCTCGAGCGTCATTTCGAACGCGTCGAGCCGTTGGAGTAGTCCGCTGGTATAATCCAGGCGGTCGACGCCAAGCAGCGTCGTATACGGGCCAATATCTTCTTGGAGGGTGCGCATGCGCTCCAGGACACTTCGCTCGCTGGCTCGAGCCGATAACTCTTCGAAGTCGGCGCCGACCGGCAGGACCGTCGCGTGCAGTGTGCGACGGCCGACGCTGATCGATGCGTGGGTGTCTGTTGTGGTGAGGTTCGCGCGTGGCGCAAAAAAGCGCACGGCGTGGCCGAAGTTCTGGAGATCGCGCGGCGTCTGAAAACCAACCAGATCGTAGTCGAGCAGTGCGTTGACAATTTGAGAGGCGCTCGCCAGTCGGCGCAGCGTGTCGAGTGGCGGGAAAGGAAGATGCACAAACATCCCCAATTGTTCTACCTCGGGCATGGCTGCGCGTAGCATCGAGCCGGTGTGGATTAATCCGCAGTCGTGGACCCAGATGCGTCGACTTATCCTGGGTGCGCGGGCGATATGCAGAGCAAATTTGCGGTTCAACTCCAGATAGGCCTTCCAGAAGCCCGGCTGGAGGTCGCAGTGCTCGTCCATGCCGTGGAAGAGCGGCCAGATGACCGAGTGGGCGAAGCCGTCGTGGCCGCCTTCGAGATCGGCGTCGTCGAGCGCCACAGGGTGCATGTCGAAGCCGTTTCGGTGGCCGTAGTGCGCGAGAGGCTCTCGGACACTCTCCTCGTCGGCTCTTCCCAAAGAACCCACCCATGCTCCGCCGTGTGAGCGTAACACAGGTAGGAGGAGCTGGGCTAAATCATCACGGTTGCGCTGGCGGTTGCGCCCGAGCACGTCGGGAAGCAAGCTCGAGACAATGGTGATGGGGTCCAAATTGGCCGGCATGGGTCCTCTCGTCGGTTTGAAGTCATCGGTTGACCACCACGAACGTAGGGAGCCGGCACTAAGCGGCCAGTAAATTCTTGCAATTAAATGCTTCGAGCGTAACGCAGCGCTACCCGAATGAGGTCCTGCAAGCTGTCACGACTAGCTTTGTCGGCGATGCGCTCGAGCGCGGCGGTCGCCTGCGGGCTCTGTTCGAGGCCGAGCAGAACGACCACCTTCTCCTGCTGTCCCGGGATGCTCGCCGGAGCGTCGAAGAGCTCTTCGAGTTGCTCGGTGCCGTAGCGGTCCTGCATCGGCGTGAGTTGGCCGGCCAACCATTTGAAGCGCTCCCAATCACGCACCGAGGTGCCGTGCTGCTCACGCAGAAATTCGGGGCCTTCACTCAGAAAACTATAACTTGCAGACATGGGCCACTCCCTTGGCTAAGCGCCGGCACACCCGGCGGGGTTCATTCCTTGTTACGTGCAGATGTTGTGCCAGCCAAAACCTCGACGATCGGCGCGCTTCTCCGCGTCGTGGCGTTGAGCCTGCAGGGCTTCTGCTGTTAGGTTGGTGCGTGGGTCCGACATTGTTGTCAGCCGAGCGTCGGTGGTGGAGCAGGATAACTCCGATTGGAGTCTTCTTTGGCCACACAACCGCTCTGGAGTGCTGGCGAAAATCAGTCGGACCGAGAGAATGGCATGGGAACGGGGGAGTGCATTATTTGAAAACTCGCAGTGGCGTCGTAATTTGCAGGTGAATACGCGTCACAAAGGTACAAACACGGTCGCGGCGCGTAATCATTCCGTCGCTCGGGAGTTCTATGCAGCAGAAAATGTCGTTTGGGTTTGTCGCACTCCTCGTCGCCGGGATGGTCACCAGTGGCTGTTCGACGGGTGAATCACAGCAAGTTCGTGTGGCCGAGCAGCCCGTCGAGCAACAGGTTGCGGTGAAGCGCACAGAAACGGTCGCCGCGGTTCACCGGGACAATCGCGCGGCGATTCGGGAGTGCTTCTCCGACGAGGCGGCCAACGGCACCATCCGCACCGAGGTCGAGTTGCATCTGCCGTCCTCGGGCACCCCGGCTTCGATTCGCCTGCTCGAGCCCGAGCAACTCGACAAGCCGCTGCGCGACTGCATCGAGGAGGTCCTCGCCGACTTCGAATACGGCGAGGGACGCCGAGGTACGACGGTCTACCAGGTGATCGAATTCGACATCGCCGAGCAGCGTCTGGCCTTCGATGAGCCGGTCGAAGCTCATCAGCGGTGGGGGTTGACCGGAGACGAACTCGACCAGGTGATTCACGGCGAGCAGGATGCGATCAACGCCTGTTGGGAGCTGTCACCGGACGCCCCCAGAGGCCGCGTGCTGATCACGTTAGGCATCGACAGCGCCGGCACCGTGGCGAGGGCGTCGGTCAAAAGCTCGAGCTTCGAGACCGAACAGATCGCCAATTGCATGGTCGAAGCGCTCGTCGATCTCACCTTCCCCGAGCCGCGCGGCGGCGGCGTGGTGGTGATCGACTACCCGTTCCGATTCACCCCCGATGAGGGATGGCTGATGGATCCGGCGCCGGGGATGTGAGTAGTAAGTAGAAACACGAAAGCCTCTAGCTATTCGCGTCGTTTACCTCCAAGCGGGCAGTAGTTGCGATGGGCTTGGGGCTTGGGGTGTGGGGCTTGAGGTTGCCTTTCCCCAAGGCCCAAGCCTCAAGCCTGAATCTGCACCACGTGGCGGATAGGCCCAAAGATCCACGTGAAATCACTACCCCCTCATCACTCGACCACGACCCGACCTGTTCCCGTCCGTCCGAAGGTCTCAGGGTGGTACATCTCCTCGGCCTTGGCCGGCGGGGCGACGAACTCGCCGGGGGTGGTGGCGCGGGTGACGTAGCTATATTCGTGGACGCCGGCGCGCACCAGCGGGGCGAAGGCCTCGGCGCGCTCGTCGCGCAGGTTCTGGTGGACGTACCAGGGTCGATACCACCACCAATACGGATTTTGCCGGGCGGCATCTTGGCGCTCGGGGAGCGCCTCGGTGACCGCCAGCGCCGGGTTGAGCGGCTCGAGGCCGGCAGGCAGCGGGTCGACCAGCGCCACGTGATAGCGCCGCTCGGGGGCGACCATCGACAGCACGACGCGCACTCGCGCGCCGGATTTGATGCGCCATGTGCCATCACTGCCTCGCGTCACGTCGGCGTCGTCGTCGACGGCCTCATAGCGACGCTCGACCGAAAAGCCGTATTCGGCCGGGTCGAGGTCGAGCGATGTCGGCGCATAGCGCATGCCGATGCGATAGTAGAGCCGGCCTTTCCCGTCCTTTTCGAGCACGAAATCGGGCGCGTCGTCACCTGCCTCTTCTTCCTGCTCGAGCAGCGCGTTCATGGGGATCTCGACGCGGTTTCGCTCGGTGGTGCGTCCCTTATAGCTGTGCTCGCCGACGTAGCCATCGCCCAGCCACATGCGGGCGACGAAGTCGGGTGTTTGTTTCTCGTAGGTCGCAAAATAGCGGTCCAGGGCGAGCAGCACGAAGACGTTCTCCTGGGTGTTGGTCCAGCGGCCGCGCGTTCTGTGGTCGAGAAGGCCGCGCACGAGCTTCGGAATGAGGTCGCTCTTGGGGTCGGTCGCCATGAGCGCGTCGAGCAAGATGGCGTCGGTGCGCCGGCGCGAATGCAGCAGCACATGCTCCTGGCCGCCGTAGGAGGTCGTGAATTGTGCGGTGGCGGCGGTTTCGCTGGCGCGGTTATTTACGAAGCGGCCGAGCTCGGCGAGCCTCGACGAGGCGCCGCCATCGTCGGCCAGCGTGGCCATCAGCCAGCCGATCGCCTCGAGGCTGAGCTGGTCTCCGGGCTCCTCGCCGGCGAGCTTTCGGGCCCGGGCGTGGGTCGACTCGCCCATGACGTCGAGCACGTAGTAGGCGTAGGCGCGCACCGCATTCTTGGTCTGCACCGAGTAGGTGGACGGGATGTATTGCTCGACGTTGACCAGGAATTTCTTGGCCCGCTCCAGCACGGCGTTGGGCACTGAAAAGCCCTTTTGTCGGGCTCGCTCGAGCGCGTGTGCGACGTGCACCGAGACGAACGGGTACCGGTTGTGATCTCGCTGGGACCACAGATAAAAGCCGCCGTCGGAGCGCTGGAGTTTGGCGAGCTTGTCGATATCGCGCCCCATGGTCTCGAAGAGCTCGTCTTCGTCGGGCATACCCTCGGCGTCGAAGGCCTCGAGCACGTCCTTGAGCGCGGCGACCCCCATCACCCGCGAGGCGATTTGCTCGGAGCATTCGAAGGGGTAGTCGACCAGGTACAAAACGGCGTCGGTCAGCTCCTGGACCGCCGTCGACGAGGTCGTGACCTCCAGGCCGCCAAATTGAGCAATCGAGTCGTCGGGCGCCTCGACCGGCTGGAAGAGCGCGTCGGTGTCGGCGTCGCCGTCGATGCTGCCGTAGGTGGCAAACGCCTCGGTGGTCGCCGGCGTCCACACCGGAAAGTCGTGCTGGGCGGCGTCGGCGAATTGGTCGGCGCTGGCCGCCACCTGTACGATGGCCTCGCCGGCCTCCTCGGTCACCGCTTTGAAGCGTACCTCCACGCGGTCGCCCGCGGGCACCTCGAAGCGGCGGCCGTAGGGCTCGCCGAATCGGAGATTGGCGGCGCGCACGGCCACCGAGACCGTCGTTGCCTCGTCGGTCTGGTTCTGGATGACGACGGGCATCTCCATGCGGTCGCCCCAATTCAAAAAGCGCGGCGGCGAGGGCCGGACCATCAGCGGCAGACGTGCGGTCATCGACGACTCGCCCTTGCCGAAGTGGTCGTCTCCATACACGGCGACGGCCATGACGCGGTAGCGTGTCAGGTTGTCGGGGAGTTCGAGGTCGACCGAGGCGCGCCCGTCGTCGCCGGTGGTAACCGCCGGTGCGAATAGGGCCAGCGGACGGAAGTCCTCGCGCAGGTCGATGGGCTGGGCCGCCGCGCCACCGGCGCCACCTTCAGCGGCGAGACCGCCGCGACCACGCGAGGCGGCGGGAGGAGCAGCCATCGCCTCGTCCTGCGCCATCTCCATCGTCCTCGTGGACATCCCCGCGCCGCCGGCTTTATCTGCCTGTGCGAGCGCCTCCTCGAGGGTGGCGAGCAAGAGATGCTCGCGGAAGTAATGGTCGGAGACGCCCGGCGGCCGGTTCAGATAGAAGGAGTCGATGGGGTCGCGCAGCTCGTAGCCGGTCAGCGCGAGGATGGCCTCGTCGACGGCGAAGAGGGCGACCTCGCTGCCCGCAGCAGGCTGGCCGTCGGCGTCGGTGACTCGCACGTCGATGCTCGTCTTCGAGCCCGGCGCGAGTTGCTCGGCGGCCGGCTCGACGGCGACGTCGAGCACGCGTTTTCTGGGCGGCACCTCCAGCGACAGGCTCCCGGAGGCGAATGCGGGCCGGGACGGGGCGTCCTCGACCTCGCGTCCCTGGTCGTCTCGGCGGGCGTCTTGTCCGACCAGGTCGACCTGAACGTGCACGTTCGGGTAGTGGGCCTCCTCGATGGGAATCTCGAGGGTGTGAGATGGGCCGTCGATGGTGAAGCGTTCCTTGGAGACGATGCCGTTTTGACGAATCGTCAGCAGCGCCTCGGCGTCGGCAAATGGTGCCTGAACGAGGATCTCGGCGGTGTCGCCGGCCTCGTAGGTTTCCTTGTCCGGGATGAGCTGGACTTCTTGTTTCTCGGCGCGTCGCTTCGGGGGCATCTGGCCGCCGGCGACCCAGACCTGCATTTCGGTCATATTCGGCCGGCCGCGCTCGTCGCGCACGACGGCTCGCAGCCGCCAGGTGCCGCCTTTTTCGGGCGTGAACGTGCAGCTCTGGGCCTCATCGGCCGACGTCAGCTCGCAGGTCGTCTGGTCAGACTCGACCTCCTGCCACTTTCCGTTTTTCATGCGCCAATCCAGGCGCATTGCGCTCACCTCGACGGGCCGCTGGGCGACCAGGTCGCCGTCGATGTCGGCGACGATGGTCTCCACGTCGAAGGGCTCGCCGCGCTCGACGAAATTTCGCTCCGTGCGAAGGCCGACGTAGGCCTGCGAGGGGTGGACGAGCATCGAGGCGTCCGCGCTCCACGTCTGGCGGTTGACGTCGGTGACCGCCGAACTCGCCTCGACCACCGACGGCAACGGCGGCCGGGCGGAGTCGAAGCTGACCTCGAGGTGGTGTTTCCCGGCGGCGTCGGTGTGGCCGGAGAAGCTCTCCGAGCGCGACTCGCCTCCGACCGAGGGCATCCACCAGGGCTGCCAGCGCCCGAAGATATAGTCGTCGCGGTTGGGTGGGGTGTATTGGCCGGTGCGGCTGGTGACCGTCCAATTGACAGGCGCGCCGGCCAGGCCACCGCCGGCGTAGTAGCTCGCCTCGGCGCCCAGTGTGGTCTGTTGGCCGACGACGTGCGGACCGGCCTGCTTCGTGACGTCGACCTCGAATTCGGGTCGGCGAAATTCCTGGATCTGGAAGCTGTGGCCGGTTTGACCTTGGATCTCGGAATTGACGGGGCTCAGCGAGATATGGGCGGAGCCGAGGTTGACGTCGTCGGGCAGGTCGATCTCGACGTCGAAGCCGCCCGCATCACTCAGGACGGTGGTACCCTCGGCGAGGGAGTTCCCGCGCGGGCCCCGGACCTGGTATTTGGCGCGCTCGAAGGGTACGGCGTCCAGCTTCGGTGTCTGTCCCACCCGCGACAGGCGCGCCCAGCCCTTGATGTGGACCGTCTCGCCCGGTTTGTAGATGCCGCGGTCGTCGAAGACGTGCCACAACACCGTCGGAGCGACGTCTCGCTGGACCCAATTCGAGCGGCCTCCACCCCACAACGAGGACGACTCCGGCAAGATGGCAGTATCGTCATTGTGTCGAGCGACCAGAACCTGTCCACGCTGGTCGGGCGCCTTGTCGGGGAGCGCGAGTTCGGCGAGGCCGGAGGCGTCCGTGGTAGCCTTCTGGGTATCGAGCAGAGACACCTCGACATCTTTCAAGGGCGCGCCGTCTGCGAGGGCCGACGTCCAGGTGGTCAGACGCTCGCCGCTCGCAAAGGCGTCGAGCGCGATGTCGGTTCCCTGCACCCAGCTCACCACGGTATGGCGTCCGCGTCGTCGCGACGCCTTGTCGTCCGCCTCGGTCGCCTCGATGACCACCACGAGCTGGCCGTGGCCATCGTCATCGAGCGCCTCACTCAGGTCGACGCTGGTCTGGGTAAATTGATCCGCCTCGGCGTCGATGTCGACCTCGGTGTCGAGCACGTTTTTGCCCGGGGGCTGGGCCGACTCGTCGCGGTAGCGGTTCTGCAGATACCTGAGGTAGTCGTGCCAGTCGCCCGGCTCGACCTCGAAGGCGCGAACGCGCATGCTCTCGTGGTTGACGCTAAAGACCGGGAAGCGGCTGTTCGCGGCCGGGTCGAGCACGGTCAGAACGCCGGCCGACGAGCCGAGCCTGGGCGGGGCTTTGCCGACGTGAAATTCGCGGGTGAGGTCCTCGCCGAGCTTCTGGCCGAGCTGGTCCTCAATGGCGGCGTCGAAGGTGACCTCATAGGTCGTTCGCGGCTGAGCTTGTCCGCGAATATAGATGTTGGAGTGGCTGACTTCGGCTTCGAAGTCGCCCAGGTCGGGCTCGATGCGAATCATGTCCGGGCTGAACGCGTCCTCTTCGAGCGGGTTGTTGAACGAGGCATACCAACTGGCGAGGGGCTGGCAGGGCCGGTCTGCGGTGCAGTTATGGCGTTCGAGGCGTAATTTTTGGTAGGTGCGAAACGACTCGAGCTGCTCGGACTCGGTGCGCTTGGGGCCCTCGGCCGACGGAGCCCCTTTTTCGAGGCCGAGCTGCACGTCCGTTGCCGGCGGGAAATCGTCCTCGGGTCGAAGCGCAATCCAATGGCCCTCGCGGGCCCTGCTGACGAGCCTGCTCACGGTGTCGTCGGCTGCGAGCTGGTCGTCGGTGGCGAGCCCGACGTCCAGCTCGCGCCCGTCGGCGCGCAAGATGATGTGGTCGATGAGTTCGGCGGGCTCGACCCGCTGGTTGAATTCGAGGAAGAGCACCGGGGCGCGCTTGTGGAGCTGGCCGCTCGGATAGGCGCGGCTGATCTCGAGGGCGGGCGTCTCGAAGCTCCAGTCGACAGCCTCTTCGAGGCGAACGCCGCGGGCCGATTCGAGGTCTTCGGCCACGCGCACCGTGTAGTCGGTGGCCATCGGAAAACGCTCGCCTTCGGGCTCGAAGAGCGCGGTGCGGGTTCCCACCCAGCGCCACTTGCCGGGCACGTCGGGCTCGATGGTGGCCGGCTGCGTCTTGGCGGCGTCTTCCTGGCCGGTCACGGCGACGACCGGCTTCGAGAACGACACGCTGAGCTTCGGGGCGAGCGGGATTTCGCCCTCCGGCGAGTAGCGCGCGACCTCGAAGGGCGCGTCGTCATCGGCCTCGGTCAGCTCACGCTGTTGTTCCGGCGGAAAGGCCGTCTCGACAGTCTCGCCGGTGCGCGGCGCGGGTTTGGAGCGTTTGCGAAAGGCGAATTCGGTCTGCGCCTCGTCCTCGTCGGGCAGCGCGGGGAGCCGGCCGAGCAGCGTGGCGGTCTCCTGCTCGCCCAACGGCTCGCCGGTGACGGTGCGCGGACGCACGGCGTCCTCGTCGGGTTCTTCGGCCTCGCGCAGGCTAAATCGCAGGCCTTCTTCGCCGTCGTCGTGCTCCATCGCAAACTCCCCGTCGGCGTCGGCCGCCGCGTGTTGATCGTCGTCGCGGCCGCTTTTCTTGTCGCTGCAGCTCGCGCAAAGGATCGCTACAGACAAAAGAACCAACCAAAATCGGTGACTTCTCATGGCATTGTGCTCGTCGGATGAATGTCGAATATGCGGAGCATAACGGAGTCCGTCGCGAATGCCCAACGCGGGGCATTCATTAGGACGTCGGGATCTTAAACGCATTCAACGGGGAAAGGATCTAGGTTTTCATTGAGCGAGCGTGATGGTTGAGGCTCCCGTGGGTGCGCCCAACCGGTCGCGCCTACGGCGCACCCGGTGGCGGCTTACCCACGGCTATGGTTTGGATCCCGCACGAAACCACGTCCGGGCCGATCGAGTTAAAGACAAACCGCCCGCATGATCGCATGATCACGAAACCAAACCATAGCTGGGGGTAAGCCCAGCCGAGTCGCCATCGGGCGACTCGGCGAGGCGCACCCCCAGAGAGGGTCGCCGCTCACACATCACCACACGAGAAAACGAACCACCCGCACGCTCAAAAACGCCCATGACCCTCACCCCAACTCACCCGCGACGTTTCGCTCCAAATAAGCCTGCCGGCTTTCGCGGTCGGGGTGGATCGCCAGCGCGTGCATCAGCTTGGGGACGGCCGACTCGACGGTCATGCGCCGTCCGGAGATGGCGCCGGCTTCGGCGAGTTGGCGGCTATTTTGGTACAGACTCAGGTCGACATGGCCGTAGGCCTGGGTGATCACGAGCACCTCGATGCCGCGCTCCATCGCCTGCTCGACCACGGGAACGAGCGAGCGTCGCTCGGTGGGCACGGTGCCGGCACCGAAAGCCGCCAGGACGATGCCGTGCGGGTGGTCTTCGGACTCCAGGCTTGCCTGCAAAAGCCGCGGCTGAAAGCCGGGGGTGACGTGGACCGCGATGACGTGGTCATCAAAGCGCGGGTCGGGCGAGAAGCCTCCGTCCGGCGCGCGAATGTGGTCGCCGCGGTCGATATCGACGCCCAGTCTGGCCAGGGGCGCCACGCCCGGGCTGTCGAAGGCGCGGTAGTCCCGAGCGTTGCTCTTGGTGCTACAGCAGCCGCGCAGCAAGATCCCATCGAAGCAGATCCCCACCTCCGGGATATCGTGGGTGGCCAGCTCCACCGAGTCGGCCAGGTTGCGCCGCGCGTCGGTGCGAAGCGCCGCCAGCGGGCGCTGCGCGCCGGTCAGGATCACTGGCTTGTCCAGCCCCTCCAGCGCGAAGCTCAGCGCGCTGGCCGTATAGGACATCGTGTCGGTGCCGTGGACGACGACGAACCCGTCGTAGTCGTCGTAGGACTGGGCGATCTGGCCGGCCAGCTCGGTCCAATGCTCCGGGCCGATGTCGCTCGAGTCCAGGTTATACACGATGCGCGTGTCGATCTCGGCCAACTCGTTGAGCTCGGGCACCGCGTCGGTGACCGCCTGCGAATAGGCGTCGGGCTCGAGCGGCTCGCCGGTCATGCCGAGGGTGCCGCCGGTGTGTAGGAGGAGGACGCGTTTCATGGGGGTTCCGGGGGGTGGGCCGAGGTCACGTTATCGCGTCTTATCGGTGCCAGACCTTCTAGGTCTGGTCAATGGGGGAAGGTGCGTGGCGGGTGTTTGCGGCTCTACAAGATGAACGTGGCGGGTATCCGCGGCTCTCTGTGGGTGCGCCCCTCCGACCGCGCCAAGGGCGCGTCCGGAGGCGGCTTACCCACAGGTATGGTTCGGATCCCGCACGAAACCACGTCATGGGTGGAGTGGGCACGCAATCACGTCACGGGCGGATTGGGCACGAAACCACATCATGGGCGGATCGGGCACGAAACCACGACATGAACGGATCGAGGGATAGACGAACCGCCCGAATGATCGCCCGATCACGAAACCAAACCATAGCTGGGCGCACCCCCAGAGAGGGTCGCCGCTCACGCATCTCCACATCGAAAGGGTCGCCGCTCACACACCTCCAACTCCCCTGACCTCAAACAGAGCAACCCCCTCAACACGGCCATAGAAGCCCAATTTCAAAAAATTACGCAACGATCCGACCATTTCCGCCGAAAACCATTATGAGGGGCACGCCCTCACGCTACGTTCACAACAATTCAACCAGGGTCGGATCATGTCATATACGAATTTATGCTATCACCTCATCCTCACGACCAAAGGCCGTCGGCCGGCGATCACGGAAGACGTCGAGCCGTTCGTCTACGAGCAACTCCGCGCTGAGGCAAAGAAGTTGGATTCCAAGATGTATCTCCTCGGAGGCGTCGAAAATCACGTCCATTCGATTGCAGGAATACATCCCAAAATCGCAGTCTCAGACTTCTTACGCGACATCAAAAAGCAGACGACCAAAGCGATCCGGAAAGAGTTTCCCCATTTGAGCGATTTCAAATGGAGCATCGGCTTCGGCGCGTTCACGGTGAACCCCAACGACATGTCGGATTTATGGTCCTATATCGAAAATCAAAAGGAGCATCACGCTAACGACACACTCATCGAACAATATGAGATCTCTCATAGCCCAAAGGGTCGCACGGGCACATAGTCGAACGTGGCGGGTGTCCGGGGGCTTCAAGATGAGCATGGCGGGTGTTTGCGGCTCTCTGTGGGTGCGCCCCTCCGACCGCCCCAAGGGCGCGTCCGGAGGCGGCTTACCCACAGGTATGGTTCGGATTCCGCACGAAACCACGTCCGGGCCGATCGAGTTAAAGACAAACCGCCCGCATGATCGCCTGACCACGAAACCAAACCATAGCTGGGCGCACCCCCAGAGAGGGTCGCCGCTCACACATCTCCACCCGAGGAAACAAACCGCCCGCATGATCGCCTGACCACGAAACCAAACCATAGCTGGGGGTAAGCCCAGCCGAGTCGCCCCCGGGCGACTCGGCGAGGCGCACCCCCAGAGAGGGTCGCCGCTCACACATCTCCACCCGAGAGAGGGTCGCCGCTCCACACGTTTCAGAGTACCCAACGTTCCAGATCACCCGACGATCCCCTATAATCCGGTCATCGACCAACAAGCACGCCCCAGGAGACACAAAATGCCCAACAACCTCACCCACGACGACCTGCTCGAGATCGTCGACCACATGGTCCAGATCGGCACGGCGTTGTCGACCGAGCGCAACCTGGACGCGCTCCTAGAGATGGTCGTCGACGAGACGCGGCGGTTTACGCGGGCCGACGGCGGCACGTTGTTTTTGGTCGACGAGGAGCGTCAGTGTCTCGAGTGGAAGATCGTGCAGAACGAGACGATGGGCATTCGCATCGGCGGGACCTCCCAGGAGGCGCTCGATGAGGAGGTGTTTCGGCCCATCGCGCTGCGTGAGGACGGCGAGCCGGCGGTGGAGAATGTGTCGAGCTGGGCGGCCAATACTGCGAAGACGGCCAATATTGCCGACGTGTACGACCACGAGCAATTCGATTTTAGTGGGCCGCGAAAATTCGACGCCGAGACCGGCTATCGCTCGAAGTCGATGCTGGTCGTGCCGCTATTTCACCACGGCGGCGGCGTCATCGGCGTGTTGCAGTTGGTCAACGCGCGGGATGCCGACGGCAACGTCGTCGCGTTTAGCAGCCACCTCGAGGAGTTGACCGCGTCGCTGGCCTCGCAGGCGGCCGTGGCGCTCCGCAATGCGCAGCTTTTCGAGGCGCTCGAGGAGCAATTCGAGGCGTTTATTCGCACGATCGCGACCGCCATCGACGAGAAGTCGCCGTATACCGCCGGGCATGTGCGCCGGGTGGTCGATATCGCGCTGCGCCTGGCCGACGCCATCGACGCCGACGAGCGAGGCTCGTATGCGGAGACGAGGTTCGGCGCAGACACGCGAAAGGCGCTTCGCATCGCCGGCTGGATGCATGATGTGGGCAAGGTCACCACGCCCGAGTGGATCATCGACAAGGCCACCAAGTTGTTCACGCTCCACGACCGCATCGAAGAGGTGAAGACGCGCTTTGCGGTGCTCGAGCGCGACGCGCGCATCGAGGCGCTCGAGGCGAAGCTCACCCGCGCCGAGGAGCAGGGCCCGAATGCAGACACCGCCGATATCGACGCCGAGCTCGACGTGCGCCTCGAGGAGCTTTCTGAGGATTTGCGATTTTTGGAGACCTGCAATAAGGGCGGGGAGTATATGGCCGACGAGGCCATCGAGCGCGTCCACAAGATCGCCGAGCGCACCGTGCGGCTCGACGGCGAGAGCCATCCGCTTCTGAGCGACGACGAGGTCGAGAACCTCTGCATCCGAAAGGGAACCCTGACCGGCGACGAGATTCAGATCATCCGGAATCACGCGCGCATCAGCCTCGAGATGCTCTCCGAGATGCCGTTCACCTCGGAGCTCCAAGACGTGCCCGAGATTGCCGGAAGCCACCATGAGAAGCTCGATGGAACGGGCTATCCGCGCGGGCTGACCGCAGACGATCTGTCGCTCCCATCGCGCATCCTGGCGGTGGCCGATATCTTCGAAGCGCTCACAGCTGCCGACCGCCCCTATAAGGACCCGCTGCCGCTGTCGGTGGTCCGTCGCATCCTCGATGATATGGTCGACGGCGGGGAGCTCGACCCCGACGTGGTGCGCTTTGGCATGGAGAGCGGCGTCTTCGACGCCTACGCCGACGACGAACTCGGCGAGGGCCAGCGGGATGTGCGGTTGAGTGACTAGACGTTTTGGGCGGCTGGGGCTCTCTGTGGGTGCGCCCAACCGGTCGCGCCTGCGGCGCACCCGGTGGCGGCTTACCCACAGCTATGGTTTGGATCCCGCACGAAACC